>REEP01000087.1 GCA_007695045.1 Rhodospirillales bacterium
GTGCGTCGAGAAGGGCGGGAAAACTGATGAACTCAGGCCGGGCGCCAAGCATCGAAAGGCCGGTCAGGGCAATCTCGCCGGCGGGGCCATAGGGATTGCTGGTCGGCAGCGGAACCCCCTTCTCCTTCATCTCCAGAAGCTTGCCCATTGTCATGTTGAGCCAAGCTTCGATCGGCGTGGTCGCGGCAAAGGTGGTCCACAGGAAGTTCAGGCGTTCGATCGCCTTGTCGACGGCGCCACAGCCGGGATCGGCGGTGTTGGGAGCCAAGCCGTACCAGGTTGCGAGCGCGCACAAGGCACCGGCCGAGGTGCCGCTGATGGCGCTGATCTCGAACCGCGAGCCGTCGCCCGGCTCCGCATCCCAAGCCTTCTTCGTTTCCAGGATCTCGGTGAGCACGCCCCACGTGAACGCAGCATGAGTGCCGCCGCCCTGACAGGCGATCGCGATCTTCTTGACAGGCATGGCTTCCCCAACCCCTTCCTCAGGATCGTCCCGCCGGCCTGAACGCCCGCGGCAGCTTTAGCGCCTCACCGCAGCCGCCCCCTTTCGCCGCAGTCAGGTGAAGTCCGGACGGGACGCTATCAGAACCGGGGCAAGAATGCTACCGATTACTTGGACGAGACTTATCCCGTCCTCTTGCCCCGGATTCTCCCGGGGCATCCACGCCCTTGCTTTTCCTTCAGGAGCAAGCGTGGCCCTGGTGTTGTTTTCCGTGTGTAGCCGGGCCGAGCCCGGCCAAGTCAGGGAAGGGCCGGGGCGACCGCCGGAGCGTCCCCATCGTCGTCCTCGGCGCGGGCGCGTGCCGCCTGCCCCTCCGAAATGATCAGTTCCAGGAGTTCGCTCACGATCAACGAATCCTGGGTAAACGTGATGGTATCGCCGTCGGCCAGGTCGGCTTCCGCTCCTCCCGGTTCCATGATCACGAATTTGCTGCCGAACAGGCCGTCGGTATGGATCGCGGCCGAGGTGTCCGCGGGCAGGGCCACATCCCGGCGGATTGCCAGGATCACGCGTACCCGGCGTTCCCCTTCCAACGCCATGCCGTGCACGGTGCCGATATTGATCCCCGACAGCAGAACCGGCGCCCCTACGGAAAGGCCGTCGACGCGGTTGAACAGAGCATCGACGCGATAGGAATCGGAGCGCAACCGATCTTGACGGTTGTCCAGGTAGGACAAGAAGACCAGCACCACGAGCACGGTCATGGCCACGCCCCCAATGACCATCTGCCGGGTTTCCGTGCGCTTCATGCCGGCCCCCTCAGTACCGCGCCGGAACCGCGCGGCAACGCCGCGGCGCGCACGGCATCAACCGGGCGTCCACGGTTCGTAATCCCCGGTGGCATGCGGTCGGTGTCCACCGCGCAGTTCGTGCCCCTTGGGCCGGTATGCCTGCGGCGTGCCGGTCAGATTGGGCACATGGTCCTTCTGCCATGGGTGGCGTCTGGCCGGATCGGTAAGGGGCGCCTCGGCCATGTGGTGGAGCCAGGCATGCCATTCCGGCGGCACCCGGCTTGCCTCCACCTCGCCGTCGTAGACCACCCAGCGCCGTTCCCGACCGTACCGCCTGTTTCCAGGGCTCCGATAGTAGCGGTTGCCGAAGCTGTCCGTTCCCACCAGTTCTCCCCGCAACCAGGTCCACAGTCGGGTGCCCATCGTCATCGTCGTCGTGTCCGGGATCGTTGTGTGAAACGAGGCGGATCAGACGGTGCCGACCAACCAGGCGGCAGCCTTCCGCTGCGGCACTATGGCACCGGGAGTCCCGGACGTCCAGCGGAAGGCGGGCCATCGCGCCCGCGCCGTCGCGCGGATTTCGCTGCGGAACGGGCGATCCCACCGGTGCCGTGCGCCCAAGCCGCGAACGGTTTCGGGCGGGCGGCTTCGGCCCGGTAAGACGCAAGATGTATGCCTCGACGCTAGCTGAGGTGTCATTTCGACTACGATGCCCAAAATCTTGTTGCAGGAGGCGAGCGGTCTAGATATCGTCTCCCCCGAAGAACAGAGCCCGCCATGTTGTGGCGACAGCCAGTGTCCTGGGCGCGGTTCCGGTTCGGCGAGATTCGGGGTCACCCCCTCCAAGGCGTCTTTGGCACCGAGGACCGGTGCCGTCGGCCAACCCAGACGAGAAATCCAGGCGACAAACCCAGGCGACAAAGGGGCAGCGGCAGCAACCATGCGGATACCTCGGCACTTCACCGAAGCAGGCACCTCACCCTACGACGCTTTCGACTGGCGGACCACCAGCAGCGAGATCCGAAATCCGGACGGCTCCGTGGTGTTCCGCCAGGACGATATCGAGGTCCCGCAGCACTGGTCCCAGGTGGCCTGCGACGTGCTGGCTCAGAAGTATTTCCGCCGGGCCGGGATCGCGGCCCGCTTGGAAGCGGTGGACGAGCCCGGCATCCCGGACTGGCTGCAGCCGCGCCGGCCCGATGCGGAAGCGCTGGCCGACCTGCCGGAGGACGCGCGCATCGGGGGGGAACGGAGCGCCCGGCAGGTGTTCGACCGGCTGGCCGGCACCTGGACCTACTGGGGCTGGAAAGGCGGCTACTTCACCGCCGAGGAGGATGCCCAGACGTTCTTCGATGAACTGCGCCACATGTTGTGTGCCCAGATGTGCGCTCCCAACTCGCCGCAGTGGTTCAACACCGGTCTGCACTGGGCCTACGGCATCGACGGTCCGGCCCAGGGGCACTTCCACGTGGACGATGCCAGCGGCGCCGTGGTCGAATCGGATTCGGCGTACGAGCATCCGCAGCCCCATGCTTGCTTTATCCAAAGTATCCGGGACGACCTCGTCAACGACGGCGGGATCATGGACCTGTGGGTGCGGGAAGCGCGGCTGTTCAAGTACGGTTCGGGCACCGGCACCAACTTCTCCCGGCTGCGCGGCGAGAACGAGCCGCTCTCCGGCGGCGGTCGCTCGTCCGGCCTGATGAGCTTCCTCAAGATCGGTGACCGCGCCGCCGGCGCCATCAAGTCCGGCGGCACCACCCGGCGCGCCGCCAAGATGGTGGTGGTGGACATCGATCATCCGGACATCGAGGATTTCATCACCTGGAAGGTGCGGGAGGAACAGAAGGTGGCGGCGCTGGTCGCCGGCTCCCGCCTGGCCAGCCGGCACCTCCAGGAAGTGATGGCGGCGTGCCATGCGGCTGCCGAGGTCGCGACCGGCCCGGCCGAGGCCGAGGCGGCGTTCGAGCCCAAACGCAATCCCGCGCTGAAGCGCGCGATTGTCGGGGCCAGGCGGGCGATGATCCCGGAAAACTACATCCAGCGGGTGATCGCCCTGGCCCGCCAGGGGGAGACCCGCATCGATTTCCCGGTGTTCGACACCGACTGGGACTCGGAAGCCTACCTCACCGTGTCCGGCCAGAACGCCAACAACAGTGTCCGCATCACCAACGAATTTCTGGACAGACTGCTGAACGACCAGGACTGGGCGCTGATCCGCCGCACCGACGGCGCCGTCGCCCGGCAGGTGCCGGCGCGGGCGCTGTGGGAGCAAATCGCCACCGCCGCCTGGGCTTCCGCCGATCCCGGCCTGCAGTTCGACACCACCATCAACGAGTGGCACACCTGCCCCGCGACCGGCCGGATCGAGGCGTCCAACCCGTGTTCGGAATACATGTTCCTGGACGATACCGCCTGCAATCTCGCGTCCCTCAACCTGCTCGCCTTCCAGGAAGCGGACGGCACGCTGGCCATCCCCGCATTCACCCACGCGGTGCGCCTGTGGACTTTGGTCCTCGAGATCTCGGTGATGATGGCGCAGTTCCCGGCGCGGCGGATTGCCGAGCTGTCCTACGCCTTCCGCACCCTCGGGCTCGGATTCGCCAACATCGGCGGCTACCTGATGGCCGCGGGCGTGCCCTATGATTCCGAGGCCGGGCGCAGCATCTGCGGCGCCGTCTCGGCGCTGATGACCGGCATCGCCTACGCCACCTCGGCGGAGATGGCGGAACGGCGCGGACCCTTCCCCGGCTTCGCCGAGAATCGGGAGGCGATGCTCCGGGTGATCCGCAACCACCGCCGGGCAGCACACGGCCGGTCCAGGGGTTATGAGGGGCTGACCGTGGCGCCGGTGGCGCTGGCCGCTTCCGCCAATCCGGATTCGGCGCTGGTGGCGGCGGCGCGGGAGGCCTGGGATCAGGCGCTGGCGCTGGGCGAGCAACACGGCTACCGCAATGCCCAGGCGACCGTGATCGCCCCCACCGGCACCATCGGCTTGGTGATGGACTGCGATACCACCGGGATCGAGCCGGACTTCGCCCTGGTCAAGTTCAAGAAACTGGCGGGCGGCGGCTACTTCAAGATCATCAACCGCGCCGTGCCCCGGGCGCTGGCCCGGCTCGGCTACACCGCGGCGGAGATCGAGGCGATCGTCGACTATGCCGTCGGCCGCGGCACGCTTGCCGGCGCACCGGCGATCAACCCGGAGACGCTGGCCGCCAAGGGCTTCACGGCGGAGGCGCTGGAGCGGCTGGAGCGGGCGGTGAACGATGCCTTCGACATCCGCTTCGCCTTCAACAGGTGGACGCTGGGGACCGACTTCTGCACCCAAGTGCTGGGCCTTGACGCCGCTTCCCTGGACGATCCGGCGTTCTGCCTGCTCACCGCTCTCGGCTTCTCCCCCAAGGCGATCGATGCCGCCAACACCTGGGTGTGTGGCGCCATGACCCTGGAAGGCGCGCCGCACCTGCGGGACGAGCACCTGCCGGTGTTCGACTGTGCCAGCCCGTGCGGGCGCACCGGCAAGCGCCACCTCTCCATCGAGAGCCACATCCGGATGATGGCGGCATCGCAGCCGTTCATCAGCGGCGCCATTTCCAAGACCATCAACATGCCCAACGCGGCCACCATCGACGACTGCTCCCAGGCCTACCTCCTGGCCTGGCAGCTCGGGCTCAAGGCGACCGCGCTCTACCGCGACGGCTCCAAGCTGTCGCAGCCGCTGGCTGGTGCGTTGCTGGACGCCGCCGACCTGGCCGAGCTTGCCGAAGATCTGGCGGACCGGCCCGCCGCGGCGCGGGCGGAGATCGTCACCGAGCGGCTGGTGGAGAAGATCATCACCGTCAACCGCCCGGAGCGGGTGAGCCTGCCGGCCCGGCGCAAGGGTTATACCCAGAAGGCCACCGTGGGCGGCCACAAGATCTATCTGCGCACCGGCGAGTACGAGGACGGTCGGCTCGGCGAAATTTTCATCGACATGCACAAGGAGGGCGCGGCCTTCCGCAGCCTGATGAACAACTTCGCCATCGCCATCTCCATCGGCCTGCAGTACGGCGTGCCGCTGGAGGAGTTCGTGGAGGCGTTCACCTTCACCCGGTTTGAGCCCTCGGGCGTGGTCGAAGGCAACGAGACCATCAAGATGGCCACCTCCATCGTCGACTACCTGTTCCGCGAACTCGCCGTCTCCTACCTCGGCCGCTACGACCTCGCCCACGTCGAGCCCAAGGACCTGGAATCCGACGGCTTCGGCCGGACCGCCGGCGCCGGCGGTGCGGCGGTGCGGGACGGCGACGACGACCCGCTGCCCTTCGTCCGCCGGCTCGCCAGCAACGGCTACGTGCGCAACCGTTTCCGGGTCTATTCCGGGGCCCGCGCCACCGCAAGCGAGCCCCGGGCCGACGAGGCGATGCTGGCGCGGGCCGCCGGGGAAGCCCTGGTGGCGGCCGCAGGCGCGGAGTTCGCTCTGGACGGAAGCCCGCTGGGCCTGGCCGCCCAACCGGCGCCGACGACGGGCGATGAGCGGAGCCGCCTGGCCCAGGCCGCGCTGATGCAGGGCTACGAGGGCGATTCGTGCGGCGAATGCGGCAACTTCACCCTGGTGCGCAACGGCACCTGCCTGAAATGCGTGACGTGTGGTGCGACCACCGGATGCTCGTGACCATGCGCCATCAGTTTGGCCGGTTTGCCGGTTTCCCTGCGTCACCTGCGGCCGCCTCCGGGGGTCTGTGCCTTCGGGGCGGCCGGCCTTGTCAACCGGGCGGGCATGCGCGAGGGTAGGCCATGGGCGCGATGACGGAATGGAGCCGGGTCGGTCGGCGCTTTGGGCTGCTGCTGGATCGCCTGCCGGCGTCGGCGGCGGAGCGGGCACAGGCCGGTGCGGTGGCACGGCTGGTGGCGCATGGCCTTCGCCGGGCGTTGCCGGGAGCGGCCGTGCGCGACGATGCCGGGCAGGCGGTGCTGCTGGGCGGCTACGCCAAGGCGACCGCGCCCGGCTTCTCCCGCACCGTGGACGTGCTGCTGGTGCTGCCCGAGTCCTTGCGCCCGGACTTTTCCGCCGTCGGCCTGGCGGCGGAGCGCGAGCGGCGGCGCGTGCTGACGCCCCTGGCGGCGGTGCTGGGCCGGCGCCACGGTGGCGTGCACGTGGGCGGCGACGGCTGGCTGACGGTCCGCCCCGGCCGCAGCAGCAGCGCCGGCGGCTCCCCCATACCCCGGGTGCGGCTCCGTCCAGGCTTTGCGTGCAGACGGGGCGGCTTCCTCACGCCGGCACCCGCAGGCCACGGCGGTCCCTGGCAGCCTATCGATCCGGCGGCGGAAATCGCGGCGCTGGATGCCGCCGATGCCGTGTCGTCGGGCAAGGCGACGCATCTGATCCTGATGCTGAAGGCCTGGCGTCGGGCGCGGGCGGTGCCGATCGCACCGCTGGCGCTGGAGTTGTTGGCCACCGGCTTCGTCCACGCGTGGATCTACCGGGCCCAGAGCGCGCTGTTCTACGACTGGATGGTGCGGGATTTCTTCTTCTGGGCCGCGGCCCAGGCCGGCCGGCCGCTGCCCCTGCCGGGTACCGGCGAGGTGATCGACCCGGGCCTCGCCTGGCGCGCGGCGGCGGAATCGGCCCACACCACGGCCGCCCTGGCGTCCAGCCTGGAACGGGACAACCGCGAGGCCGAAGCGGCCGCCTGCTGGCGCCATCTGTTCGGGGCCGAGGGCGCAACCCGCTCTGCCGCCGCGTCGCCGATTCCGGTCCATCGCCAAGGTCTCCATCCAGGCGCCCGCCAAGCGGCGACACGCAGGGCGGAATAGCCGAAGGCGTGTTTCGCCGGACGTCGTCGCGCACGATCCCAAACCATCCGTCGGAGTACGCGTCGCTTCGATCCGCCCAAAGGGGCTGCCGCCGCCGGCCGGTCATCGGCCGCGGCCGGCGTCGCAGTGGCACGCGCGGTGCAGTTTTGATCCGAAAAAGTGCGATTCGGTCGACTTAAAACCCGTTTTTTCTTCCTAACCTATTGATATAAAATAAAAACAGCGGGCCCGGCGCGCGCTGATGTATGCATTTGTTATCATTTGTTATCATTTTGAAGATTTTCCTGTTTTGAATCAGAGGGTTAGTGTTTTCGGGCCAGGGCCGTTCCGGGCTTGCGTCGAGGCAACCGGGAATAATAGCGTGGATTTCGGCGGCTGTCCAGGTATTTGATCCTACAACGGCATCGTCCTCGCGCCACCGCTTTCGTGGATGGCCGAGGTTACCGGGCAGGCGCGGCGGGCAGGCGCGGCGGGAAAGGCTCGGTTGAGGCGGGCGCCGCGCTGATGGTGTGAGGGCCGGGCGATGCCGTACCGGTGCTGAGGCCTTTCATGGATGGCGGGACAGGCCGGGACAGGCCCGGCCAAGTCGCGGAACGGGGTGGTGGGGAAAATCCGGGTGGGCCGCTGCGGTTAAGCCGGTTCTCAGCCGTGCGGCGGCATCGTGATGGCGCATGGCGCGTGCCCGCCAGGGGACGCGAAGCGCCGAGAGGTCCGACCCCCGTCGCCCCCGAGGCTGTGTTTTGCACGCCGATCGACAGAACCATCGGAACGGTCGGAGACCGGCTACGTTTCGTTAGAAGCGACGCCAACGCTGGGGGTGGCCGGCACGGTTAGACACTGATCGGAGAATGCCATGATTCGGGAACAACAGAGACGTTATCCGGCCATCGCCGCGGCCATGGTCGCAACTGTATTCCTTGCCGCCGCGTCCGGGAGCCATGCGGCCAGGGCCGAAAGCGGGGAGGCCACCGACCTCAGCGGCAAGCACGTTGCCATCCTGGTCGGAGAAGGCTTCCAGGATGCAGAGACGTTCATGCCCATGGCGTACCTTCTCAACAGAGGCGCCACGGCGACGGTAATCGGGGTCGAGCCCGGCATCGTCACCGCCTACAACAGCCAGATGACGGCAATCGTTGAGAAGTCCGTCACCGACGTCCAGGTCGATGACTTCGATGCGCTGGTGATCCCGGGCGGTCAGGCGCCGGACCGGCTTCGGCAACACGAACAGGTTGTCACCTTTGCCAAGGAGTTCTTCGAGTCGGGCAAGCCGACGGCGGCTATTTGCCACGGTCCGCAGGTTCTGATTGAAGCAGGTGTTCTCGAGGGCCGAGACGTGACGTGTTACGCCGGCGTGGCCGATGAAGTGACGGCGGCCGGTGGACGGTATCTCGATATGCCGGTGGTCCGAGACGGCAATCTCATCACCTCGCGCATTCCAGACGACATCCCGGAGTTTTCGGCCGCCATCGCCGAGGCCCTGATGGAATAGGCACCCCTCCGCCGGATGCGGGAGAGCAAGGGGGCCGCTGGCGTCATCGCCCGCTGGCATTCGTCTGTCGGGCGACGGTCGCCGCCTTGATCGAGCCGGTCATGGCCCCGGTCATGGCAGGGGGCATGGCAGGGGTCATGGCAGGGGGCATGGCAGGGGTCATGGCAGATTGATCCCAGCGGCGCGGTGGGCCCGCGGCGCGGTTCGCGCAGGCGGAGCCCACCGGTTACCGCGTGCCCGGCCATTTCGTTTCGACATGGGGCCGAGGCGATGGACACCTATTATCGCCCGCTCGAGGTGCGGGTGGGGTGCTCTCGAAGGGCGCATGACCAGCGGCCGCGTCCTCGCAGACCTTCGCGCCGACCGCCGCGTATGGCGTGAGGGCGAAGGGCAGTTCAGCTTCGAGATGTTCGTCCTGCAATGGCCCCGAGAGAGGCCGGCACGACAAAGGTAAAGACCAATGGAATTGTCCACCGGGTTCATAGGACGGGAACAGGCGATCATCGACCTGTTCACCGCGACCTTCACCGCCTCCGAGGGCGCCGAGGAGGGCGCGCTGATCGGCGGGCTCGTGCGCAACGAGATGGCCGATACGGCGCCGGAGGACATCCGAGTCTTCACCGCTTGGGACAACGGCACCTTGATCGGCGGGGCGGTATTCACCCGGCTGACCTATGCAGAAGACCCCCGCACAGTCTTCATCCTCGCGCCCATGGCGGTGACGACCGGCAGGCAGGGCGAAGGCATCGGCCAGGCACTCCTGCGTCACGCGCTGGCGGCGTTGTGTGCACAAGGCGTCGATGTCGCGATCACTTATGGCGATCCGTCTTTCTATGGCAGGGTCGGGTTCATGCCCATTTCCGAGACCGTCGCTCCCGCACCGCTGCCGCTCAAATATCCCGAGGGCTGGATCGGACAATCCCTGACGGGTGCGAAGATGAGGCCGCTGCCGAGCCCCTGCGGGTGTGTCGAGGCGCTCAACGATCCCGCTTTCTGGTAGGACATAGGATGGGCCGGGTGGAACTGTCGCGACCACGCCAGACTGCGGGCACCCGGCCATAAGCCCGTCATGACACGCCTACCCGGCGTTCTCTGGGCGGCCACGCCAACCGGAACAACGCCCGCTGAAGACACCGCCCCGCAACCTGCGAAACCCGCTGAACACGCTTGTCTTCGCGAAGCCGAACCGGGCCAGACGAGGGTCGGACGCCTCGGCCAAACGCTTTTGAAACAAAAAGAAAAAGGGCCCCAACGAGAACCTCATCTCGGGTTCGCTACAGGATAATGGCGGAGGGTGACAGCCCAGCCACGAACTGTCCTGGCGGAGCGCTGCGTAATGGCGTGACGCCCGCATTAACTTCAGCAAATACGCCGATTTCCTGGAATTTCTTGGCTGCAGCGGCACTCCGTCACAAGCCGAAGTCCTCTCGGAAGCGATCGATCTGATGCATTCGTTCGTGGAGGATCGTCACGATACCGATGTCGCCATTGCTTAGCCTGCGCCAATAGACGAAATGCCTTTCGTATCGGAAGAAGTATCCGGTAACGCCGAACTCCGCTGGAACCGGACGCGACATCACCTCGTGCGTTTCGATTTTACCGAAGGCGGCGAACAGGCCGGTGATATAGCGGTCAGCCTGCTCAGCACCCCATCGGTCGCGCGTATAGCGGTATATCTCGTCGACACGATGAGACGCCGCCTCTTGAATCCGGAGCGACGTCATCTTCAATCATGCCTTGTTGCGCGCGATGACCTCGGCTGCCGTCAGCGGACGGTAGGTGGATTCGGGAGCAGCGAACGCATGTGCCAGTTCCGCTTTCAGCCGGTCGAACGCCTCTCGTTCCACCCGTTCCTTGTCGCGGCGGATCAGATCGCGGATGTACTCGCTGACGTTTTCATAGGAGCCGGTCTCGCCGACATTGGCAGCGACAAAGTCGCTGAGTGCGCCGCTGAGACGGACCGTCATTGTCGTGGTGCGGGACATGGCGGGCCTCCATGAACGATACTGTCTTCGATATAATCAAAAATGCACACAGCGCAAGGTTTGGCGCATGTCATCGCTGCGCAACCACGCGGCGCACGAGCCACTTCACCGGCACCGCGTAGATCATGGCCGACCCGCACCGCACGGTCCGAGGCTCGCTCAACTGGGCGAACGGTTGCGCACCGCTGCGGTCGATTCTCGCGCGAAACGGCGAAACGCGGCAAGGTGTCGCGAAATTGTGCGAAATGGCGGAGGGAGTGGGATTCGAACCCACGACACGGTTCCCCGTGAACACGCTCTCCAGGCGTGCGCCTTAAGCCACTCGGCCATCCCTCCGGTGAAGCAGGGCACCGCGCCGGTTCCGGCACGCCGCACCCGGACGCGACGGTACCCAACGCCGCCGCCGGCCGCAACGGCTTTGCCAGCCGGAGCCGTGCCGGAGCCGGGCCGGAGCCGTGCCCGCCGCGCCGAGGCCGCCGCCGAAGCGCACACCGCCGTGTCGCCGCCGTCGGTTTTCCATCGCCCCACGCCGACCCACCCTTCCCCCCATTGTCACAGGGTGTTATGAAGATCGCCTGATCGGGGGAGAAGTGCCCATGGCCGTCGATGCCCAAGCCGTAATCAACGCAATGATCCGGGCGATGGAAGCGCCGCCGCAGGAGGCCCTCAGGGAGGTGAAGCCGGTCATCACCGTCTCCCGGACTCTCGGCAGCGGTGGCGACACCATCGCCCGGGCCCTGGCCGAGCGCCTCGGCCTCGCCTGCTATGACCGCGAGATCCTGGACGGCATCGCCGCCGAAGCCAACGTCAGCAAGTCGCTGATCGAGCGCCTGACCGAGAAGATGGATGCGGTGGATTCCTGGGTCTATTCGGTGGTGTTCGGCAAGCACGTCAGCCGCGACGAATATGCCCGTTTCCTCACCACCATCGTCCGCGGACTCTACCACACCGGCGGGGTCATCTGCGGGCGCGCCGGCCACGTGATCCTGGCCGGCCGCGATATCCTGCGGGTGCGGGTGGTCGGCTCGGTGGAAGCCTGCGCCTCCCGCCTGTCGGAGGAACGGGGGATCAGCTACAGCGAGGCGAAGCAGACGGTGGTGGACACCAACAAGCGCCGCGAACGGTTCATGTGGGAGGTGTTCCGCTCCCGCTACGACGATCCCATCAGCTTCGACCTGACCATCAACACCGACAACTTCCGCAAGAGCGACGACGTGGTGGAGGTCATCCTCAGCGCGATCAAGGGGCGCGGGCTGGACAAGCCGCGCCGGGCGCCGACGCCGCCGCCCGGGACCGTCCGCGCCACCTGAACCGGGGCCCCCGGCCCGACCGCTGTGGCAGGCCGGGTCGGCTCCCGCCAGCGCCTCAGCTGTCGTCCATGCGCAGCGCGGCGATGAACGCCGACTGCGGGATCTCCACCTTGCCGAACTGGCGCATCCGCTTCTTGCCCGCCTTCTGCTTCTCAAGAAGCTTGCGCTTGCGCGTGATGTCGCCGCCGTAGCACTTGGCGGTGACGTCCTTGCGCAGCGCGCTGATGGTTTCGCGCGCGATCACGTTGCCGCCGATGGTGGCCTGCAGCGGGATCTTGAACAGCTGGCGCGGGATCAGGTCCTTGAGCCGGGCCAGAATCATGCGGCCGCGATTCTCCGCCTGGGCCCGGTGACAGATGAAGGACAGGGCATCCACCGGTTCGCCGTTGACCAGAATGCCGACCTTGACGAGCTGCCCCTCGCGAAAGCCGTCCATCTCGTAATCGAAGCTGGCATAGCCGCGGGAAATGGACTTGAGCCGGTCGTAGAAATCGAACACCACCTCGTTCAGCGGCAGACGGTACACCGCCATCGCCCGGTTGCCGGCATAGGTGAGCTCGATCTGCTCGCCGCGGCGGTCGGTACAGAGCTGCAGCACAGCGCCGAGATAATCCTGGGGCACCAGGATGGTGGCGCGAATCCACGGCTCCTCCATGTGATCGATGCGGCCGGGATCGGGCATGTCCGCGGGGTTGTGCAACTCGGCCACCGTACCGTCCGGCAGATGCACCTTGTAGACCACGCTCGGCGCGGTCGCGATCAGATCCAGATCGAACTCCCGGTCCAGGCGCTCCAGGATCACTTCCATGTGCAACAGGCCGAGAAAGCCGCAGCGGAAGCCGGAGCCGAGTGCCGCGGAGGATTCGGGCTCGTAATGGAAGCTCGAGTCGTTGAGGTGGAGGCGGGCCAGGGATTCCCGCAGGTCTTCGAAATTGCCGGCGTCGGTGGGATAGAGGCCGCAGAAGACCACCGGGATCGACGGCTTGAAACCGGGCAATGCCGTGTCCGTCGGGCGCTTGTCTTCGGTGACGGTGTCGCCCACGTCGGTTTCCGCCACCGTCTTGATGCCGGCGGTGATATAGCCGATCTCGCCCGGCCCGAGGACGTCCGCGGCGACCGGCTTGGGGTTCATCGTGCCCACCCGGTCGACCACGTGCACGCTGCCGCTCGCCATCATGCGGATGCGCATGCCGCGACGGAGTTCGCCGTCGACGATGCGCACCAGGATCATCACCCCCAGGTACGGGTCATACCAGCTGTCCACCAGCAACGCCTTCAGCGGCAGGCTGCGGTCGCCGACGGGCGCCGGCACCCGTTGCACCAGGGCCTCAAGCACGTCGGCAACCCCCACACCGGTCTTGGCCGAGATCAGCAGGGCCTGCGACGCATCCAGCCCCACCACCTCCTCGATCTGAGCGGTGACGCGTTCCACCTCCGCCGCCGGCAGGTCGATCTTGTTGAGGACCGGAATGATTTCGAGCCCGCCGTCGATGGCGAGGTAGGCATTGGCCAGGGTCTGCGCCTCCACGCCCTGGGTCGCGTCCACCACCAGCAGCGCCCCTTCGCAGGCGGCAAGGCTGCGGCTGACCTCGTACGAGAAATCCACGTGCCCCGGCGTATCCACCAGATTAAGCAGGTAGGTATGGCCATCCTTGGCCGGATAGAGCAGCCGGACGGTCTGCGCCTTGATGGTGATGCCCCGCTCCCGCTCGATCTCCATGGTGTCCAGCACCTGATCGCGCATCTCGCGCTCGGTGAGGGCACCACAGAGCTGAATCAGGCGGTCGGCCAGGGTCGACTTGCCGTGGTCGATGTGGGCGATGATCGCAAAGTTGCGGACGTGGCTGAGGTCGGTCATGGCGCGCTTAATAGCACCGGCAGCAATCGGGCGCCACGGCGACTCGCCTCTTGGGGGGCCGCGCGTTACAAACCCGGCGCCTCGAGCCTTCGCTGGCGGCAGGCGGCGATCAAGGTGTTGCGGAGCAAGCTGGCCACCGTCATCGGGCCGACTCCGCCCGGCACCGGTGTAATGGCGCCGGCGACCGTGCGGGCGGCCGCGAAATCCACGTCGCCGACCAGCCGGGTCTTGCCGTCGCTGCCGTCGATCCGGTTGATACCCACGTCCACCACGATCGCCCCGGGCTTGATCCAGTCGCCACCGATCATCTGCGGGCGCCCCACCGCGGCCACCAGGATGTCCGCCTGGCGGCACTGGTCCGCCAAGTCGCGGGTGCGGGAATGGGCGATGGTCACCGTGCAGTCCTGTTGCAACAGCAGCAGGGCCATGGGCTTGCCGACGATGTTGGAGCGGCCGACGACCACGGCGCGCAGGCCAGCAAGTTCGGTCACGGCACTCTGGATCAGGAGCAGACACCCCACCGGCGTGCATGGTGTGAGGGCCCCCGGCACGCCGGTGAGCAGGCGTCCGGCATTGAGAACGTGGAAGCCGTCCACGTCCTTGTCCGGGTCGATCGCGTCCAGCACCCGGTGTTCGGCGATGTGGTCCGGCAACGGCAGCTGCACCAGGATGCCATGCACATCGTCGTTCCGATTGAGGCCGCGAATCAGGGTGAGAAGATCCTGTTCGCGCACGTCGGCGGGAAGCCGGTGCACGAACGAGGCCATGCCGGCCTCGCGGCAGCGTGCGGACTTGGTGCGGACATAGACCTGACTGGCCGGGTGCTCCCCCACCAGCACCACCGCGAGACCCGGGGTCAGGTGGTGCTGGGATTTCACGACCTGGACCGCGTCGTGGACACGGGCATGCAGGGCGGAGGCCAGGGCCTTGCCATCGAGCAGGCGGGCTTCAGACATCGCCGCCCCGGTACGCCGGCGGCCGGGCGCGGGCGGTAGCGGCAGGCATCACAGAACGAAGGATGCGTACAGGTTGGCCAGGAACTGCCGGGCCACGATCAGGAGCAGGATCAGGATCAGCGGTGCGATGTCGATGCCGCCGAGGTTGGGCAGCACATTGCGGATGGGCCGGAGCGCCGGCTCGGTCAGTCGATAGGTGAAGTCACCGACCATATAGACGAAACGGTTGCTGGTGTTGACCACGTTGAACGCCACCAGCCAGCTCAAAACCACCTGAATGATGATGACCCAGACGTAGAGGTTGAGGAGGGTATCGACCAGCCAATAGAGGGGTCCGACGAATGCTTCCATGACCGCAAGTGCCCATAACCGAAAGGAGGCGGTACCCTAACCAGCCACCCGGCCGCGCGCAAGCGCATCGCACGCGGCGTTTGCAGGAGCGACGGGTCAGGCCGGCCGCAGGCCGCGCCGGACGACGACAGCGCCGCCGTTGGCATTTTTTCGCCGGCGCCGGTGAAACCCGGTTGTCGCCGAGTGCCGCCTCATGTATTGGTTGAACCTAGAGCAAGTCGCGCCCGGCCGAAACGCCGGCGATAAACATAACCAAGCGACTTCGACGGGAGGTAACGTGTTTTGGGGTGTCCGTAAGGCACGCGCCGTTCGCGTTGTTGTTTGCCCTCAGCGATGGCCCGAGGCCGGATGCGCCGGCGTGATCCGGGCCCGAACCGTTTCCCCGCACCTCGTCCGTTTGCTCGATCCCGAGGTCCGAAGCGGGCTCGCGGCCGCTCGGGCCGTCCTGCCGCATCCCGATCCCTTGAAGGAGGTCACGAGACCATGACTACGCCAAATCTCCGGCGCCGCATCTCGCTGGGCGCCATCGGGGCCGCTGTCGCCGCGGCCGTGCTCGGCAGCGCCATCGCCCCCGCCGAAGCTCAGGAGCGGGTCCGCTGGCGGGTGCCGATCGCGTTTCCATCGGCGCTGCCGGCGCTCGGCGACACCGCGCCATGGGTGTTCGAGCAACTCAACATCGTCAGTGGCGGCAACGTCCAGTTGCGGATTTCCGAACCGGGCCAGTTGGTGCCGCCGTTCCAGATCATGGAGGCCGTCAAGGACCGCAAGGTTCAGGCCGGGTTCACCTGGATCGGCTACGACGCCGGCAAGATCCCGGCCCTGCCGCTGATCTCCGCGGTGCCGTTCGGGATGGAGCCGTGGGCGTTCACGGCTTGGTGGTATCATGCCGGCGGCAAGGAACTGGGCCAGGAGTTGTACGAGCCGCACAACATCCACCCGTTGCTGTGCGGCATCATCAGCCCGGAGACCGCCGGGTGGTTCCGGTTCGAAATTACCAGTCTTGACGATGTGCGCGGTCTCAAGATCCGGTTTGCCGGCTTGGGCGGCAAGATCCTGCAAGAACTGGGCGCATCCGTGACGGAGATCCCGGGTGCCGAGATTTACCAGGCGCTGGAGCGGGGCGCGATCGATGCCGCCGAGTTCTCCCTGCCCGAGGTGGACCAGCAACTGGGCTTCGACCGGGTGGCTAAGTACAACTACTTCCCCGGCTGGCATCAGACGTTCACGACCATGCATCTGCTTGTCAATAAAGGCCTGTGGGACGGCCTGGAGGAGCAGACACAAGCACTGATGAACATGGCCTGCATGGCCGGGACCATGTACGGCCTCAGCAAGGCCGAAGCCAATCAGGGGCCGGTGATCGCCCAGTTCCCCGACAAGGGCGTGACGCCCGTCGTGCTTCCAGAGGAGATCCTGCTCGAACTCGAACAGGTTAGCACGCAGGTCCTCCGGGAAGAGGCCGAAAAGGATGAGATGTTCTCAAAAATCCTCGAGTCGCAAATCGCCTTCCGCAAAAACTATGACCTGTGGAAGCAGTACGGTTACCTGCCGCGGGACTTCCCGACCACGCTTTACGACCGCGAGTGATTGACACCCTGACCGCCGCCGGCGGACTGGGAGCGACCGATGACCGGCACCGGTTCCGACCCCGAGACCGGGCCACGCGTCGACATTGACCAGTTCTTCCATCCGGTCGAACTGCCCCGGACCCGTCTGTCCGATGCCCTGGACGACGTCGTCCGGGGCGTCGGCAACGCGGTGTCCTGGGTGTGGGTGGCCCTCATCGGGGTGATCGTTCTCAACGTCGTTCTGCGATACGTGTTCGGCCAAGGGCGCATCGAGTTCGAGGAATTGCAGTGGCACCTCTACGCGTTGGGCTTCCTGGTCGGGCTGTCGTACTGCATTCAGAACGACTCGCATATCCGAATCGATATCTTCCATGAACGGTTCCGTTTGAAGACCAAGGCCTGGATCGAATTCTTCGGCATCCTGTTCTTCCTCATTCCTTATGTGGCTGTGATCCTGATTTATGCCCCGCCGTTTATCGAGTACTCCATCATCACGAGGGAAGTCTCCACCGCGCCCGGCGGCCTGGGCTATCGCTGGGTCATCAAGTCGGCGATGCTATTCGCCTACATCCTGATCCTTGTGGCGGCCCTGTCCCGCTTGTCGCGGGTGATCGCCTACCTGTTCCTCAAGCCGCCGATGATCCGGGATCGCGAACGGGGCTGATGCGCCATGGAAATTAACGAAATCCTGGCGATCCTGATGTTCGTGACGTTCATCGGCACGTTGTTTCTGGGGTTTCCCGTCGCGTGGACGCTGGGCGGCATCGCCATCGTGTTCGCGGCGATCTCCATGCTGGCCGACATGTATCTGGACACCTGGATCGGTATCGACTGGCTCTACGTCTCCCTGGTGGTGGACGACTTGTGGAACACCATGCAGAACTGGGTGCTGGTGGCGCTACCCATGTTCATTTTCATGGGCCTGATGCTCGACCGCTCCGGTATCGCCGAACAGATGATGGAGAGCTTCAGCCAGCTGTTCGGGCGCTTGCGCGGCGGCCTCGCCATCACCGTCACCGTGATCGGTATCCTGCTGGCAGCATCCACCGGGATCATCGGCGCTTCGGTGGTCTTGCTGACCTTGCTGAGCCTGCCGATCATGATCAAGAACCGCTACAATAAGGGTTTCGCGGTCGGCACCATCTGCGCTTCCGGAACGCTGGGAATCCTCATCCCGCCCAGCATCATGCTGGTCATCATGGCCGACCGGCTGGCCATGTCCGTGGGCGACCTGTTTCTCGGCGCCGTCTTCCCGGGGCTGCTGCTGGGCGGCCTGTATATCCTCTACATCATCGCCGTGGCGGCGCTGTATCCCAGTCAGGCACCGGCACCGCCGAACGTGGCCCGAATGTCGCTTGCCGTCTTGTGGGGGGTGGTCAAGGCCGCGCTGCCGCCGGCATTCCTCATCCTGGCGGTGCTCGGCACCATTTTCTTCGGCGTGGCGACCCCGACCGAAGCATCCGGCGTCGGTGCGTTCGGAGCGATCCTGCTCGCCTGGGGGAACAGGCGCCTGAGCCTCACCGTGTGGCGCGAAGTCGTGCGCCAAACCACCACCACCACCGCGTTCATCTTCGGCATCCTGGTGGGGGCCAGCGCCTTTGCCATCGTCCTGCGCGGCCTCGGTGGCGACGATCTCATCGCCGATGCCCTGCTCGGGCTCGACCTCGGCCGACACGGCACCATCATCGTGATCATGCTGATCGTGTTCCTGCTCGGCTTCGTGCTCGACTGGATCCAGATCGTTTTGATCCTGCTCACGCTGGTGGCGCCGGTGGTGAAGGCGCTCGGGTTCGATATCGTGTGGTTCACAATCCTGTTCGCGGTGGCGCTGCAGACGTCGTTTCTGACGCCGCCGGTGGGCCTCGCGCTGTTCTACCTCAAAGGGGTGGCGCCGCCCGAGGTGACGGTGCGCGACATCTACCGCGGCATCGCGCCCTTCATCGTGCTGCAGTTGATCGGCCTGACGGTCGTCTATCTGTGGCCGGAAATCGTCACCTGGCTGCCGCAGCAAGCCTACGGACGCTGACCCTCCGCCGGCGGGGCCAGCCGACGACGTCCCCTTCGCACCGCCGGTGAAGGAGGGTCCGATGCGGCCGTTGCGATCCAGTCTCCTCTTCCTGGTCCTGGCGTTCGGGGCGTCAGGGCACGCGGCGGCGGACGAACCCTACCGGCTGGGCGTGGCCTTGGGCCTGACCGGGCCGGGCGCGCCCTACTCCCGCCAGGCTCTGGACGCGATCGAGCTCGCCGTTGACGAGATCAACGAGGCGGGTGGCATGCTCGGCCGGCACCGCATCGAGATCCATTTGGCCAATACCCGGACGCGGCCGGATGTGGCCGAGGTGGTGGCACGGGAACTGATCGAACGTGACGGCGTACGCGCCATCATCGGCACCTACTCCAGCGACACCGCGCTCGCCATCAAGCCGATCTGCCGGGACGCCCGCGTGCTGCACATCGCCACCATCAGCAATTCCGAGGACCTCACCCGCCTCGACCCCAGTCCCTATACCTTTTCCGTGGTGCCCAACACGTACATGATGGCGAAGGCGGTGGCGCTGGCGGTGGCCGACCTCGCCCAGGAGTACGAGTGGCGACGGTACGCCACCATCGCGTCGGACTACTCCTGGGGCCGCTCCAGTCAACAGGTGCTGGTCGAGCAACTCGCCCGCCTGGTGCCACACGTGGAGCTGATCGAGGAACTCTGGCCGCCGCTGGGCTACGTCGGGTTCAACGCGCTGGTGGTGGCGGTCGCCAACCTGCAACCGGATTTCGTGCTGGAGTCCCTCGCCGGCGTGGACAACGCGCTGTGGCATCGGGCCGTGTGGGACTATCGGCTGGCGGACCAGGTGGCGGTGCCGGGCGGGCTCGTCAGCGTATCGGAACTGATGTTCGAAGGCCGCTGGATCCGCCGGGGCACCTGGGCGCGGACCCGGGCACCATTCTTCGCGCATTCGGACGAAGCGATGATGCAAGCCTTCATCGACCGCCACCTGGAACGCTACGGGCGCTATCCGTCTGACTGGGCCGTGATGGCCTATGACGGTGTCCATGCCTTGCGCCAGGGCATTGAAGCGGTGGACCGTCTCGACAGCGACCGGGTGAAGGATGGGCTGACCGGAGCCACGGTGGACACCACGCGAGGCCGCCTGACCTTTCGGGACATCGACAACCAGCTCGGCGTGCCGGCCTACTTCGGACGCGTCGCCGATGATCCGGACTACGCGTTTCCGATCTTTCACGACCTCAAGGTATTTCCGGCGGAAACCGTGTGGCGGCCGGAAGCGGAAATCGCCGCAGCCCGCGAGGGCCGGCCATAGCGGACGGCGACGAGTTCGGCCAGGATGGAGAGCGCGATTTCGGCCGCTTTCCGGCCTCCGAGATCGAGGCCAACGGGCCCGTGGATACGGGCGAGTGCCGGTTCGGCCCAGCCGCGGGCGCGAAGCCGCTCAAGCCGCTTGGCGTGGGTCCGGCTGCTGCCGAGCGCGCCGATGTAGAAGGCCTCGGAACCGAGAGCGGCTTCCAGGGCCGGATCGTCCAGCTTGGGATCGTGGGTCAGGCTGACCACGGCCGTTCGCGAATCGGGTCGAAGAGCGGCAAGGGCATCGTCCGGCCAGTCGGTCCGGACATCAACCCCGGGGAAGCGGGCGGCAGACGCAAAGCCGGTGCGCGGATCGACCACGCTCATGGCAAGGCCGAGCCCGGCGGCCAGTGGCGCCAAGGCCTGGGCGATATGCACCCCGCCCACGACGACGAGCCGGAGCGGCGGATTGAACACGGTAGCGAACAGAACGCGGCCCTCGGTGTCGATGGGCCGGCTCCGGTCGTCGCGCAATGCCTCCCGGGCCGCCGCCACAGCCTCCGCCGACAGCGGCAGAGGCCCCTCGATCGACTGCGGACCAACCAGAGCATGCGTGGCACTGGCGAGATCGGTGACCAGCGCGATCGGCGGACGCACCATGATGGCGCTGAGAATAGAGGCGTCGGGCGCCGGTTCGACCAACACCGTCACGTCGCCGCCGCAGGCGAGCCCGTGCTGCCACGCCCGCTCGTCGGCCACACTGAACTCAAGGATTTCGGCGCGTCGGCGTGCCAGCACCCGGGCAGCAGCATCCAGCACCTGGGCCTCGACGCAGCCGCCGGAGACGGATCCGGCGAAATCCCCGTCGGCGGTCGCAGCCAGGAGGGAGCCGGCCGGACGCGGCGCTGACCCCCAGGTTCGCACCACAGTGGCCAGCGCCACCGTTCGTCCCGCTGCCAGCCAATCCAATGCCTGCCGGACCGGCGACTCCGCGTCGATCAGAGGAGTGGTGCCGGTCGGCGGTCGCTGCCCATCCGCCCTCAGCGTTGCACCCAAGTGCCCTGCGGCGTCATGACGTAGTGCCCACGCGGGGCATTGGCGACCAGTTTCTCGCCGGCAACGATGGCCACATCTCGGACACTGGCACCGGTCCGCCGGGCGATCTCGGCGTAGCGGGCCCGCCGCTCCGCATTGATCCGGGTGACCAGGTCGCGCGCCCAGTCCGGCGCATCGCCGCGAACCAAGCCGACGTAGCCGTCCGGCCGTTCACCGACGAAGCCGGCGTCCTTGGCTTGGTCGAGGCTCTGCGCCCACGCCGGGGCCATATCGATGCCAGCCATGGCGAGGCCGATGGCACCGGCCAGGACCGCGCGGGGAAGCAGGGTGAGCAGGCGTCGCCGCGGGACGGGGGTTGAGGTCATTGCGCGAACAACTCCGGATTCTCGTCGAACAGGGTTTCAAGTTCGCGATCCACCTTGACCCGCACCTCGTGCTCGATACGGACGTTGAGGTCGATCACGATCGGATCCTTCGGGGCCTCGAGCGCCACCCGCGGCTGACAGCCGCCGGCAAGCGTGACGACCGCAAGAACAGCCGCCACCGCGGGTCCGGCGACGACGATCATGCTCAAGGTGCCGGGGGCGGCAATGCGCCCAGGGTATTGCCGAGCCATTCCAGGAACCTCACACCAAAAAGAGCATTATAGATGGGCAACGCGTCGCCCACAGCAAATGCTGTATCACCGACTTCCAAAACCGATTGCCCCGGCACCACCTCCAGATTGACGTTGAGGATGAAGGGCTGCGCCGCCATGAAATAGGGATTGTGGCCGCTCAGACGCAAGCGGCTCCGCCATACGGCCCCGGTGCGCCCATCCAGGCTGACGGTGAGGGCATCGTAGCGAAAGTCGTCCAGGGCACCGCGCAACAGTCGGATTCGCGGGTCGTCGCCGGGCAGGGCCGTCGGCGGTGCCGGCGGGCGATAGCGCAGCACGCCCGGCGCATCGGTTGCGAGCGACGCGCCACGGATGGCGATGCCGTCGGGCGAGAGCGTCACCGGGATCACCCCGCTGATACGGCCCCAGGCACTGGCGCCGGCGACGTCCGCCCGCGCCAGAACCTCGCCGAGATCAAGGCCCTCGGCGACGATGCTCACGTCGTGGTGTCCGGCGCGTGGATCGATGACCACGTTATCGACGCTGAGGCGCCCGCCGGAGAGGTTGATACCCGCCCGATCGACCCGCAGCCGGCCGGCCGGATCAAAGCGAAAACGAATGCTGCCGTCCGTTGCCGGCATCCCCGGATCGATCAGGGCCACGTCGAGACGCTGGCCGGGCGGCGTCCGCAGCGGCGACAGCCGATCGACCGTGACATTGCCGGCCAAGCCGGCGACCCGGACGCCCGAGACGGTGAAGCCGACATCCCGGAGGGACACGCGAACCCGTATAGACGCCGGCCGTTCGTTCCAGTGCAGGCTGACGGTGGCGCCCGCCTGCCCGCTGACCCCGCTCAGATCGGCTTCGGCGGCAAGGCCCGGAGCGATATCGACCGGTTGCAACGCCCCGGGGCGGAAGCGAACCGGGGCCACGTCCAGCACCAGGTGACCCGAGCCCTCGGCCAGGTCGGCGGAACCGTCGATCCGGGCGCCGAGCCGGCCATCCAGGGCGGAGGTGGTGCCGGTGAGGCTCAGGCCGGAGCCCTCCCACATCAGGTCGGCGGTCACGCTCAAGGGCGGGACCCAGGCGAGGAGCGACGGTGCCACCAGGCGACGGATGCGCAGCCTCGCATTGGCGGGATCGGCGAGTTCGGCTTCGGCCTGCAGCCCCATGACCTCGATCAGTTCGCCGCCGGCGAAAGCCCGTGCAGAGGGAACGGTGACGCTGGCGTTGGCAGGCGCGTCGGGTTGTTGGTGCACCACCACGAGCGGTTCGGCCGCTGCTTCGATCTCGACGCTCAGCGGTTCGCCGTCATGGCGGCTGAACCGTACCGGCGACAGGGCGGTGATGCGGGTCGTGCCGTCGGCGCGGACGACGTGAAGGCGGGCGCGCAGTCCGATCGGAGGCTCGGCGACCCCAGGTTCGGCCACTGGAAACGTCGGCGGCGGCACCGCGGCCGCCGCGGGCGGCGGGCCGATCAAACACAAGGCCAACAACAGGCCGATACCGGCAAGAGTGTGATGGCTCACGGCCATGACGGAACCTTTGGGAGGCCCTCCCGCTGCTCGCGATGCACTCAAAGATGATGAGCCTACCGTTAACCGGCGGGTGAGGCCACCACCCTATGGTGACGTCTCATCGATGAGCTTGCACCGGGATCGTGACCTGCGGGAGCCCTGCCCATGCCTGCCGCCTGCAAATCCGCTTTCGACGTGGCGTTCTGGTTTCTCGATGCCGCTTTGAACGACAACGAGTACCTTCAGCCGCAGAAGCTCCAGCGGCTGATGTATTTTGCGCAGGCCTATTTCGGGGCACTCAATGGCGGGCGGAAGCTCATGCCGGCCGTGTTCGTGGCCGACGAATTGGGCCCGGTGGAACCCAACGTCCACTTGGCGCTGTCCCGCGGCCGCCCCGACCTGGACGTCGCCGCCTGCCTTTCAGAAGCGGCCGAGACGGTTCTCAAGGGGGTGTGGCGCCGCCTCGGAAATCTTTCCGCCGATCGGCTCTCCCACCTAGCTTGCGAGTCGGCGGCGTACCGCGAGGCCCGCGCACGCGGCCTTGGCACCGAGATCGCCTTCGATGTCATGTGCCGATCTGTTGCCGGAGGCACGGCGACGCCGAGCCCATCGCGTGTTGCCGGCGCCCGGGTGCTGGTTTCACAGAGCGGCAAGCCGGTGGTAGCGGAGCGTTGGGCGCCCGGGCAGGCCGGCGATGCGCCCTCGGCTGCCCTGAGATCCCGTTAGAACTGCGTGGTGCCGATCAGCCCGGACGACTCCGGCGGCTGACCGGGCGAGCGGGTCATTACAGGTCAGGAACCCGGCCTCGGGAGCAGAACCTTTCGTGCCACGACGGGGCCGACGAGTTCGAAGAACACCGTCGACAAAACGGCCGCAGCGACGATGTCCTGTCCGACTGCGGGCAGCTTCTCGGCCGCCAGCAGTGCCATGCCCATGGCCACGCCGGCTTGCGGGGTCAAGGCAATGCCAAGATCGCGCGGTGCCATCCGGTCATCGGCTGATGCCAAGGATTTGCCGACCCATCCGCCCAGCCACCGCCCGGCCGTCCGCAGGACGATGTACACAACAGCGAGGGGCAGGACACTCAACACATTGTCGAATCGGATACTGGCGCCGGCCAGTACGAAAAAGAATACCAGGAACGGCCATTCGATGTTCTCGATCTCTCGGAATGTGCGGTTGTGATGGGGAGATCGGTTGGCAACGACCATGCCGGCCACGATAGCGGTGAGCAGCGGCGTCACTCCCAGCCACTCCGACAGCCCGGCGATCAGCAGCACGATGGCGATGGCTTCGGCCTGGGTCGGTTCGCCCGGCTGCAAGCGGCCCGTCAGCCAAGCCGCGGGGAAGCCGATCGCAGCCCCCAGGATCACCGCGCCGCCCAGTTCCCAGGCGGCTGTCGTCAGTGCCGAAAGGCCGTCCCCGTTGGTCAGCAAGCCCACGGTTGCGAGGGCCAAGCCGAATGCCAGGATGCCCCAGGCGTCATCGATGGCAACGATGCCGAGAACGAGTCGGATCCGTGGCGACTTCTCGCCGGCTTGGCGGGCGACCTGCTGGACGGCGGCCGGATCGGTCGCCGTGGCGATCGCCGCGAGAAGGATCGCCACCGTGATCGGAAAACCCAGTCCGGCCAGCCCCGCCATCACGACCGCGGCCGTCACGATGGCGAGCACTGCGGATATGATCATGATGGGGCGGCCCAAGGCACTCAGCTGCCGAAAGCCGAGGTCTCCGCCAAGGAGAAACGCCACCATGACCAGAGCGATGGTCACCAAAGGGTCGGTAAGCGCACCGAGCGTATCAGCACCGGGGGGCAGTCCAAAATACTGTTGGACCGCTGCGAAAGCGACACCAATCAAAACCAGACCGGATATGCGGGGAAGTCCGGTGCGCTGACATATACCATCGAGGCTTATGCTGATGATCAATAGTAACCCAAGAAATGTTATAATCAGAGCACTCGATTCCATCCCAACGAACCCTACGCCTACCCCCGAATTCTATTTTAACAATTCTCACGGATCCAAAATATGGGTATTTTATTTTATGAAATTCTGTGTCTTTTGGCCGTTGAATCGCCCACGATCCGTTTTCCGTGTTGCGACAGGCGAGCACCAAACCCTTTCCTGCCGGTTGGGCGATCGGTTTCTCAGCCGGCCTCTGCTTACCGGGCGATGAGATGGTCAGGTACGGTCAGGCGCTGCTCGAGGTAATAACGCAACGCGCCGGGGTGAAGCGGAAACGGCAGCCCCGCCAAAGCGCGCTCCGGAGCCATATCGTTGGTGGCCGGATGGATCGCCTGCAGGAAAGAAAGGTTTTCGTAGATTGTCCTGGTGATCCAGTACACTGCGTCCTCGTCCACGTCGGCACGAACCCCGAGGAAGTTCGGTTGCGCGATGGTCCGGATCTCTGCCGACTGACCGGGGTAGGTTCCCTCCGGGATGACATAGCGGGTCCACAGATCGAGGCCGGCCCCGGCGTTGGCTGCGATCATCTGCGCGTCGGTGATGTCGAGGACGCGGATGGCATCGCCAAGCATGGCAGCCCCTCGCGTAACGGCGGCAACCGGGACACCGCCCGGCGTGTTCATCCCCGCGATGGTGCCGTCATGCAGAGCCTCGATGCTGGCGGCGTAGTCCTGATAAACAAGATCCAGGACGGCATCCGGATCGATACCGATGCTCGCCAGGATCGTGCGCCCCGAGCCCTCCGCGCCTGATCCACGCGCCCCGATGGCGAAGCGTTGCCCCGCCATTTCCGCAAGGTCAGCGATGGTGCCGTCGACCACATGCTCCGAGTGCACGGTAAAATGCTCGACATTCTGCCACAGCATGGAAATCGACCGGAGGTCGGTCTGCGGTCCGATGTCGTCAAGGGCTCCGGTTCCTGTCCATGCCCAGGCCCCGAACAGGCCCTGAAGAATGGCGAACTGCGCCCGGTCCTCGCGCAACAGCCGGACATTCTCATCCGAACCGGCGGAGGTCATGGCTGACATCGTTATGTGCCGCTCCGGCTCCAGCTTCACCTTGGTGAGGGTGGCCAGGGCCACACCCACCGGATAGTAGGTTCCGGCGGTAGTCGCGGTCGCCAGCGTGTAAGCGCGTTCCGCCTCGGCCCGCGTTTCGGCCGTGCCGGCAAGAACCGCCAAGACAGAGGCGACAAGTACGGCAATGAGACGGCAACCGGGAGTGCGGCAGCGGGTGCGGCCAGACATGAAGCTTCGTCCTCGCCATCGTTAGCGCTGAATCCGCCGGGCGCCGGCTTCGCGGTCACTAACGGCAACGGCCCGACGAACATGCGCTTCGGTTTTATTCGCGAGGGTAACGCGCCTTGCACCACACCTGCAACCCGCCGGCGCCGCAGGCTTCACGACCCCTCGGTCCGAAGCAGGCTGCGCACGAGCGGCACGGTGATCCGGCGGCGGTCGTGAATGGCGGCACCTTCGATGGCGTTGACGATGCCCCGCGCGGCATCGAAAGTCCGTTCCAGGCGCGGGACCAGGTAGCTGATCACAGACTCATCCACCCGAAGCCCACAATCGGTGAACAGCTTGACCAGCACGGCGCGCAGCAGACCGTCGTCCGGGGGCGCGATGGCCACTGCCATCGATGCAGCCAGACGCGAATGCAGGTCGGGCAGCCCAACGGGCCATTGCGCCGGCGGCCTGAGCCCAGTCAGCAGAAGATGGCGGCCGGCTTCGCGCAGGGTGTTCAGGACGTGAAGAAGCGTTTCCTCGGTAGCAGGCGTGAGCGCAGCGTCCGCATCGTCCAGGAACAGGGAACACGAGGTATCGCTCGCATCGGTCCAGTCGACGTCACTCGCGCTTGACAGGACCAGGCTTCGAGCCCCGGTCTGTCCCTGGAAGATGCGGGTCAAGTGAGTCTTGCCGCAACCCGCCGGGCCATGAATCACCAGAACCGGGGCCGGCCAGGTGGGCCAGCTTTGGATCCAGGCAACGGCCTCGCGATTAGGCTCTGCCACCAGGAAATCCTCCGCGCCCAAGGCGGGCGGGTGAATCAGGTCCAGCACCAGCTGCCGTTCCGCGCTCACGAACCGGCCTCTTCTCGCGGTACCTTGGCAGCCGAGACGCGGCCGCTGCTGGTGCCGAACAGCCCGCTGCTTCGATAGCGGCGAATGCCGTGGCGCGCCAGCACGCCGACCACGGCCGCCGCGGGAATGGACAGCAGGACCCCGGTGAAGCCCAGCAGAGTGCCACCGGCGAACAGAGCGAACAGGACCCAGGCCGGGTGCAGGCCGATACGGTCCCCCAGGAACTTGGGATACAGGACGTAATCCTGGACAATTTGGCCCACCACGAAGACCGCCAGGACAGCGATAATCGGCCACCATTGTGCATACTGAGCAAACGCGATACCGAGTGCCGCGCCGATGCCCACGATCGTGCCGATGTAGGGAATGAACGAGATCAGGCCGGCGCCAATACCGACCACGAGCCCGAAATCCAGACCGATGACCGAGAGCATGATGCCGTACCAGGCCGCCAGCAAGACGCACATCAGGCCCATCCCGCGCAGGTAGGCGGCAAGTCGCACATCGATCTCGGTCGCCTGCTCCCGAACGCTGGCGGCAAATCGCGGCGGAACCAGGGAGTCGACGTAGGCCACGATCCTGTCCCAGTCGCGCAGCATGAAGAATGCGATCAAGGGCATGATCACCAGGACCGAGATGACCTGGAACAGCACGATTCCGCTGCCGAGGAGGCCGGCGATCAGCCGGCCCAGCCACGCCACCACCTCACCCGACTGCGCCCGGATGGCTTCCTGCACGCGCTCCATCTCGCTGTCGCCCACGCGTTCGCGCAAGGTGGCGACGAGGGGGCGGACGAAGTCCCAAAGCTGTTCGAAATAGCCCGGCACGCGGGATATCAGGCCGGCAATCTGGCCTACCAGCAGCGGCCCCAGGATGACCAGGACGGCAATGATGGCGGCGACCACCATGATCACGATGATCCCGGCGGCGGCGCCGCGCGGCACGCCCAGGCGTTCCAGGCGGTCCGCAACCGGGTCGAACAGATAGGCGATGGCCATGCCGGCGAGGAACGGCCACAGGGCACCTCGCAGCAAATAGAGCAGCGCCGCGGCCACCACCGCGGCGAGGACCCAGGGCAGCATTGATCGCGGCTGGGTGGACATGGCCCGGCGCCCTAATCAGCGGGGGGCGGCGTCAGACCAGGCGGAACGAAGGGTCCAGCCGGCGCCATCGGGATCATCCGCCAAGTCCAGGTCAGCCTGGCGAAGGCTTGCCACAAGCTGATCGATATCGCCCACGTAGCGAAGGTTGACACGCACTTCCTGACGGGTGAGGACCACCACGTCCAGATCCTGGATCGCGGCCGCGGCGGAAAGCCGCCGCCGGACGTTAACCCAGTCGCGCAGTTGTTCGACCGGAATCCGCACCGCCAGCACCGAAGCCGGCCCCGACGCCACCAGACGATCCCCGGCCGACCACCAGCTCTTGAGATCTTCCTTCACCGCGGCCACGGCACGCCCGAACAGAGCCTCCGCCGACTCGCCGGTGTCCCGCCGGAGCGTTCTTTCGGTGCGGAAGTCGGCCCCTCTGGCACCAAATCGCGTGGCGCTGACCGTCACCGTCTCGCCTTCCGCCGGCGGATCGGCATCAGTGGTGGCTGTCACCACCAGCGAGGCGGCCGCCCCATAGCGCCCGGCCAGGGTGGTGAGCCGGGTCAGGTCGCCGGCCAGCGCTTCTTCCGGCGCAATGGTGGTGACATCGGCCAAGTCCCCCAGCGGCACCATCGTCGGAACGAGGGCGCCGTCCGTTTGCGCGGCAGCCCAGGCGCGTCGCCATGGATTGGGCTCGTCCCAAAGGGTCATCACGTCCCCGGCGCGGTAGACGGGCACGACGACCACCGGATCCGCCGGTGCCGCCACGGGCAGGTCATGCTGACCCAGCAGTCGGCGCACCGCTGCGGCGTCGAACCGGAACTCGAACGTACCGAGGTAGCGGACGGCCGATGATCGTTCCTGCACGATGGAAAAATCACGCACCAGGGAGGCGATGCGGTCATCGGAGACCTCGGGGACCGCAGTGCCCGGCGACAATTCCGCCACCACCTGACGGAACGCCTGCCGGTGCGCCTGGACAATGGCGGCATCCCGGGCGGCTGCGGCCGTCTCCGCCTGCACGTCCACGGCGATATCGGTCACCGCAATGGTTTCCGCCGCGGCGGTCGCGGCAAGGACCAGCGCCAGCAGCGACACCAGTAGCGACAGCGCGAGCGAAACCGGCATGGCGCGTGGGCGTCGCCTCTGCAGCGTCTCGGTCATTGCATGCGGTTCCCGATCCAGTATCTTCGCGCTTTCTCGCAACCGGCGCCACTTTATCACGACGCGCAAAGGGAGGAAGCCATTAGCGGCGAAACCTATCGGAATGCCGGGGTCGACATCGATGCCGGCCTTGCCCTGGTGGACGCGATCAAGCCCATGGCGGCGTCGACCCGCCGTCCCGGCGTGGCCTCCAACCTCGGCGGATTCGGTGCGCTGTTCGACCTGGCGGCAGCCGGCCATCGCGATTCGGTGCTGGTCGCGACGACGGATGGCGTGGGGACCAAGCTGCAACTCGCCCAGCGGCTGGATCGCCATGACACCATCGGGATCGATCTGGTTGCCATGTGCGTCAACGACCTGGTGGTCCAGGGGGCGGAACCTCTATTTTTTCTGGATTATTTCGCCACCGGCCGGCTCGACGTGGGACGCGCCGGCGACGTGATCGCCGGCATGGCGGCGGGCTGCCGCATGGCCGGCTGCGCCCTGATCGGGGGCGAGACGGCGGAGATGCCGGGCATGTACGTCGGCGGGGAATATGACCTGGCCGGTTTCGCCGTGGGTGCGGTGGCGCGCGATGCGGTGCTGACCGGTGCCGACGTCGCCGCCGGAGATGTGATTCTGGGTCTTGCTTCCAGTGGCCTGCACGCCAACGGCTTCTCGCTGGTGCGGCACATTGTGGCCGAAACCGGCGCGGACCTGCGGGCTCCGGCCCCGTTCGATCCTACCGTGAAGCTCGGCGACGTGCTGCTGGAACCGACCCGGATCTATGTGAAGAGCGCCCTTGCGGCGATCCGGGCGGGGGGGATCAAGGCGCTGGCCCACATCACCGGCGGCGGTTTGATCGACAACCTGCCGAGGGTGCTGCCGTCGGGCCTCGCCGGCGTGCTCGACGCCGCCACGTGGTCGTTGCCGCCGGTCTTCCGGTGGCTGGCCGAAGCCGGTCCGGTCGCCGCACCGGAACTGGCCCGCACCTTCAATTGCGGCCTCGGCATGCTGGCGGTGGTGGCGCCGTCGCGGGTTGGTCCGGTGCAAGCACAACTGGAGGCCGCCGGAGAGCGGGTCTTCGCCGTCGGGCATGTGGTTGCGCGGGCGGACGGCGCGCCGGGGGTCACGCTTGCGGGGGCGGAGCGGACATGGCCAAGCTGAAGATCGGCGTCCTGATCTCCGGGCGGGGCAGCAATCTGAAGGCTCTGATCGACGCCTGCGCCGCGGAGGATTTTCCGGCGGAGATCGTCCGCGTGATCGCCAACGTGACCGGTGCGGGCGGCCTTGCCTATGCCGAAGAAGCCGGCATTCCATGGCAGATGATCGATCATCGGGCCTTCCGCGACCGGGAAGGATTCGAGGACACCCTGCACCGGGCGCTGAAGGACGCGGGGGTGGAACTGATCTGTCTGGCCGGCTTCATGCGCCTGCTGACGGAAAGCTTCGTCAACCGCTGGTGGGACCGTCTGATCAACATCCACCCGTCGTTGCTGCCGGCTTTTCGCGGCTTGCACACGCACGAGCGTGTGCTCGAGTACGGCGCCCGGTTTACCGGGTGCACCGTGCACTTCGTCCGCCCGGCAATGGATGACGGGCCGATCATCGTACAGGCGGTGGTCCCGGTGGCGGTGGATGATACTGCGGAAGCCTTGGCCGCCCGGGTCCTCCGGGAGGAGCACATCATCTACCCGCTGGCGGTGCGGATGGTCGCCGAGCAACGGGTGCGTGTGGTTCAGGACCGGGTGATCGTCCAGGGAGCCGGCACGCCTCGCGGTGCTCTCGTGAGCCCCACCCTGCACCGGGTCGGGCCCAGCAAAACGCCGAACCATACGCAGAGTGCCCGGGCGCGCTGACCGGCGGCGCGGCTGGCCGCGCCGGTCCGGTGCCGCACGGTCGGCCGGGATTCAGCCGACCACTTCGATCTCACTGAAAAAGAACCGGATTTCCTTGTCGGCATTCTCCGCCGAGTCGGAGCCGTGGACCGAGTTCTCCTGGACGTTCTGTCCGAACGCCTTGCGGATGGTCCCTTCGTCCGCGTTGGCGGGATTGGTCGCGCCCATGATCTGACGGTTGCGCTGGACGGCGTCTTCGCCCTCCAGGACCTGGACGACCACGGGGCCGGAAATCATGTACTCGCACAGTTCGTCGTAGAATGCGCGCTCCTGATGGACCGCGTAGAACGCCTGAGCCTGTTCCTTGGTCAGGCGGACCCGCTTCTGAGCGACGATGCGAAGCCCACCGTCTTCCAGCAGCGCGTTGATCTTGCCGGTGATGTTGCGCGCGGTGGCGTCCGGCTTGATGATGGATAAGGTTCTGGCGACAGCCATGGTCGACGTTCTCCCCTTCTCATGGTCGCGATTGGCTAAAATCGTCGCGGGGCGATCCTTCGCGGACATTCCGCCGAATACACCGCCACCCCATGCGGCGGTTCCCCCACTGTCTCGGCCGGCGCCTTATAGACCCTGCCGATCGCCACTGGCAAGATGAGGGGAGGATCGGCGGCACGGTTGCGATGACATCAACACCACCCCGGACCGTTCTCGGGCCGGTCTGCGCCGGTCTGCGCGGGTCTCGAGAAAAACGGGGCCGATGTCGCCATCGGCCCCGGAAGTTGTCAATCTTGAGGGAAGGGAGAACTCCGGATGGCATGCCATCCACCGTGGAGACTAGCGGGCGAGGGGGTGTGCGTCTGTAATCTGCGTCACACTCGGCACACTTTTGCCATGTTTGAGGCCGAGGCCCGATCGGGTCGGCGAGGCAGCGGAACGTGATGCCCCCGGCCACAGGTCCTCACTCGGCCGGCGCGGCAGCGCCCGCGCCCGCCCTGGTGGACGACGCCGGGGTCGCGCATGCGCCGGTCGCCGATGCACCCCGCATCGTCTCCCTGGTCCCCAGTATCACCGAGCTTCTGTTCGATCTGGGCCTGGGGCCGGCAGTGGTCGGTCGGACAGCCTTCTGCGTGCATCCGGCCGGCACCGTGCGGCGCGCCAAGAGCGTCGGCGGCACCAAGCAAGTGAACATGACCAAGCTGGAAGCCCTGGCACCGACCCACGCCATCGTCAACATCGACGAGACGCCGCGACATCTGGCCGACGACCTCGCGGCCCTTGGCATCACCGTGGTGGTGACCCACCCCGTCGAGGTGCGCGACAACCTCAGGCTCTACCGCCTGATCGGCGCGGTGTTCCGGCGGGACCGGGAGGCCGAGGCGTTGTGTCAGCGGTTCGAGGCGGCCTACGAGGACCTGCTGCGCGCGCGCCGGATCTTGGACTTGCAGCGGCGGGTCCTGTACCTGATCTGGCGGGACCCGTGGATGACGGTCTCACGCGAAACCTATATCGCCCGCATGCTGTCCCTGATCGGCTTGCACACCGAACCCGTGGTCGCGGCCAGCCGCTACCCCGCCGTGACCATGGACGAGGCGCTTTTGAGCCAGTGTGACCGGGTTCTGTTCGCCACCGAGCCGTTTCCATTCAAGGACAGTCACGTGGCGGCATTCCGCGAGGCGTTCCCGCGCCACGCCGCCAAGGCCCGTCTGATCGACGGGGAACTGGTGTCGTGGTACGGAAGCCGGGCGGTGGCCGGCCTCCGCTATCTGGGCGAGCTTGCCGGCGACCGGGAATAGCGGCCGCGTTCCGCCTGGTCGATTGCGCGCGCCGGCTTGATGCGACATGATGACTTGAGCTAAAAGCACCCGCTCACAGGGGGGTCATTAATGTTTTGGCATCTTAAGCGGGGGGCGGGACCTGCCGCCTCCGGCATTGGGAGGAACCATGCTGGTTGAACGCTATCTGGGGAAATACGGCGGGCCGGTGTTCACGGTCAGGCCCGAGACCACCATCGCCGAGTGCGCGCGCCGCTTTGGTCACATGACCGGGGGCAAGCGCTATTCCGTCGCCGTGGTCGTCAATGCCGAGGACGCGGTCCTGGGGATCGTCTCACTGGGAGACATCGTCTACGCCATCGGGCAGCATGAAGGCGCCGCCGCCAAGATGACGGTTGCCGATATCATGACCCCGGACGTCTATACCTGCGGGCTCGATACCCTGCTCGAGGAGGTTCTGCGCAACATGGCCGAGCGCGGTGTGCGGCACGCCCCGGTGGTTCAGGACGGCAAGCTGGCCGGGCTGGTGGCACGGCGCGAGGCGCTGGAATTCCTCTACCAGTGGTCACAGCTGGACGTGGATAATCTGACCGGCTGGCTGTTCAGTTCCCACGCCCGTTACTGAAGCAGCGCCGCCACCGCCGCCTGCGGCAGCACGGAGCTCTCCCACAGCGTCGCCTCGGCGCCCCAATCGACCGCGCAGGTCAGGGCGGCAGCCATCGGCGCGCCTCCGACCAAGGCGTGCACCAGACCGGCGGCGAAGGAATCGCCGGCGCCGGTGGTGTCGACCGGTGACACCTTGCGCGTCGGCACCTCCAGCACGGTGCCGGCGCCGTGGGCGACCGCGCCGCGGGCACCATGCGTGACCACGATCCACTGCAGCACGTCACCGGCGATGCGCCGGCCGGCAGCGAACGGGTCTTCCAGCAGCTCAGGACCAACGTCGGAGGCCGAGGCAATCAGGACATGTGCCGGCCGCATGCCGTCCGCCGACGGGGGCACATGGGCGATCACCTGCGCGGTCGCCGCCTGCTCTGCCAGGAGTGGCCCCAGGTCCAGGCGCCGGCTCCGCACATAGACGCAATCGGCATGCCACTCCAGAAGCCGGCGCGGGGGCTTTTCCTCATGCGTGCGCTGGACGTTGACGATGGTGCGTTCGCCGAAGTTGTCCAACAGGATCAGCGAACGGGTGGAAGGCTGGTTCAGACGGACAATCGGCGTGGTGATGACCCCGGTAGCCGCCAGTTCCGCCAGGAGTTCCGTGCCGACGTCATCATCGCCGATGGACCCGAACACGGCGACCTCGTGCCCGGCATAGGCCAGCGGCACCGCGGTGCAGGCAGCACCACCGCCGAGGCGGGCGCCGGCGGGCGTACCGGAAAGATGAGTGCCTTCGCGCAGTGGTTCATCCAGTTTGATGACCTCGTCGCGGGCCACTGACCCCACCACCGCGATACGCGCCATCGACTCCTCTCCCCTGATCAAGGGGGCCGACCCTACCCCCTGAACCGGTCGAGCGCCAACCCTAAGGCCGCGACCGCGGCAAAAACCATGCCGGCGCAAGCGCTCATGACCGGGCGGTGGCGACATCGATTGCGCTTCGGTATGGTCCGACCGGCATGGCTGCCGAGGAACCGTCCCCCGCCCGACGACTGTCTTGGTTCTATGCCGCTTACTTCGTGGTGGTCGGCATCCTGTTGCCGTTCTGGCCGGTCTGGCTGCAAGCGCAAGGGCTGACCGCCGAACAGATCGCGTTCGTGCTGGCGGTCGGCGTGATCGCCAAGATCGTGGGCAACCCGGTGGCGGCCGGGATTGCCGACCGCGCCGGCGAGCGACGGCGGCCGATGCTGGCCTTCGCCCTGATCGCCGTGGCCGCGTTCGCCCTGTTCGCGCCCGTATCAGGGTTCTTTGCCATCGTCCTGGTCACGTTCCTCTTCTTCACCGCATGGCCGCCGGTGATGGCGCTGGGCGAGAGCCTGACCATGCTCGCAGTGCGGGCGCGCAACTTGGATTACGGCCGAATTCGGTTGTGGGGTTCGTGGACGTTCATTGCCGCCGCCGTCGGCACCGGTGCGGTACTGGAAGGGCGATCGCCGGAGATCGTGTTCTTCCTGGCCTTGGCCGCGGTCGGGGCCACCGCGGTGGTGACGGCGCTGCTGCCGGACGTGCGACCGGACACCCCGGCGCCGCAGGGGCGGATTCCGCTGCTGCAGGTCCTGAGCGTGCCGGGTTTTGTGCTGTTTCTGGCCGCCGCCGCCGCCGTTCAGGGCAGCCACGCGGTGTACTATGCGTTCGGCACCCTCCACTGGCGGGCCGCCGGCTATTCCGATGCGGTGATCGGCGCGCTGTGGGCGGAAGGCGTCATTGCCGAGATTCTCCTGTTCGCCGCGGGGGAACGCCTGATCCGCCGCTTCGGGCCGGCCCGGCTGCTGGTGGCGGCGGGGCTCGCCGGGGTGGTGCGCTGGACCGTGACCGGGCTCACCGACGCCCTGCCGGCCCTCGTGCTGATGCAGGCGCTGCACGCCTTCACCTTCGGGGCCGCGCATCTGGCGGCGATCCACTTCATCACCCGGACCGTGCCGCCCGGCCTGTCGGCGACCGCACAGGGACTTTACGCGGCCGTGGTGATGGGGCTCGCGCTGGGCCTGATGATGGCGGCCTCGGGGCCGCTCTACGCCTCTTTCGGCGGCGCCGCGTTCCTGGCCATGGCGGTGGCGGCCGGGTGTGCAGCGCTCCTGGCTTGGCCTCTGGCACGGCGGGATCGGACTTGAGGGGCCAGCGGTCGGCGGTCGCGAGTCCGTGGCACGAGACCTTTACCGAGCGTTAACGGTTTCCCAAAAGGGTAAAGCCTGCGTCATATGAGTGTAACCTAAAAAGGCTACTCCTGCCCCGGCCGGACCAACCCAATCGAGTGCTCAGTACCTGGGTGGGCCGGCACGGGATCGGGCCCAAGGCCGTCATGCATGGGGATGCAGACCGGTCAGTCCGCTCCTCGTTCCACATCTTTTGGGCAGGAGGAACATCAATGCACTTCAAGACCGTCGCTTCGGCGCTGGTGCTGAGCGGGTTCGTCGCCGGTTCGCTGGTGATGCCCGCTCCCGCCAACGCCGACGAGCATCTGCCGCCGATCGCCAAGAACGTCATTATCATGGTGACCGACGGCGCGAGCTGGGGCACCTGGGACATGGCCAGCTATTGGGAGTATGGCGAGCTGGGGCACCAGCCCTACGACTCGTTCCCGGTCAAGCTCGGCATGACCACCACCCCCCTCAACACCGCACGCACTCCGCAGTTCAGCGGCGTGCCGCAGGTCGATTATGACTGGACGCAGGCTTGGGACGTGACGCCGGTCGATACCCTCGACTATCGCGGCAATCCCAACTACTTCGCCGGCTACGAGTACATCAAAAAGGATTACACGGACTCGGCCGCCGCCGGCACCGCGCTCGCAGCCGGCGAGAAGTCCTACAACAGCGCCATCAACTTCGACGACTTCGCGCTGCCGCTGGATACGATCGTGCAGAAGGCGAAGGCGAAGGGCCGGGCCACCGGTTCCATCTCCAGCGTGCCGATCAGCCACGCCACCCCGGCGGCTCTGGGCGGCGCCCAGAACATCACCCGCGGCAATCTGCACGAAATCTCGAAGCAGATGTTGGACGACGGCATCCTCGACGTGTGGATGGGCGGCGGTCACCCGTTCTATGACGGCAACGGTCAGCTTCGCGACACACCGAACTACCGCTGGATCGCCGAGGAAGACCTCAACCGAGTGATCGACGGCGAGACGCCTTGGACCCTGATCTCGGCCAAGGAAGACTTTGAAAAACTGGCTGCCGGCATCGACCTGCCGACCGGTCCGTTGCTCGGCATTCCTGAGGTTGCCGCCACGCTGCAATACAACCGTTCGCGTGACCCGGCGGTGATGGGGACGGACGACACCCTACCGAGCGGCATCGCGTATATCGACTCGGTGCCGACCCTGGCCACCATGACCCAGGCGGCGCTCAACGTCCTCGGCCAGAATGAAAACGGGCTCTATCTCCACGTGGAGGGGGGCGCCGTCGACTGGGCGGCCCACGCCAACGACACCGCCCGCATCATCGAAGAGCAGATGGACTTCAATCACTCGGTTAAGGCGGTGGTCGACTGGGTAGAGATGTACAGCGACTGGGATGAAACCATGTTGCTGGTCGTCACCGACCACGGCAATGCCATCCCCATGGGCCCGAACTCGGACACCATCCCGTTCGAGCCGGTGGAGAACCGGGGCAAGGGTGAACTCCCGGGCGTGCTGTGGCACTCCGGCACCCACACCAACGAGAACACCCTGCTGTTCGCCAAGGGTGCGGGCACGGAGATGCTGTACAACCACATCGTCGGCTACGACGCCGGCTTGGCCCTGTTCCTTCGCCACAACGACGGTGCGTTCATCGAAAATGACGCGATCGGCATGGTCATGATGGAGGCCCTGGAGCCGGTGCCGCTGCCGGCCAGCGTGATCTTCCTCGGCTCCGGCCTGGTGGCGCTGTTCGCCGTGGCCCGTCGCCGCATGAACAAGCTCGCCGCCTGACATCAGGACAGTGAGAGGCTGTCTTAGGATAGCCTCCCACCCAAGCATGTCACCTTCTGCGCCCGGGTACTCACGTGCCCGGGCGCTTCGTTGTCCCGAATACGGTCACCCCACGGCAGACGAAGGACCTCACCGTGACAAACTCTGCTCAGGTTATGACAGCAGTATCTTTGCTGGCAGCCGTGGCGCTGGCCACACCCGCCGGCGCGGCCGGCTTCAACACCCTTTCCGGGACGCAACCGGACATCTGGTCCCATCGTGGGGCCAGTCTGTTCTCCCGCGAGAACACCATCGAGGCGTTCGAGCTGTCCGACCGTCTCGGCGCCGACGGTTTCGAGCTGGACTTGGTGCTGACCCGGGACAACCAGCTGGCGGTCTTTCACGACCAGACCCTGAACGTCCGGACCAACGTCGAGGACCTCTTCGGCCCGGAACGGGCGCGCGATGACGGCAATTTCCACGTGGCCGACTTCACCATGGACGAGTTGCGCACACTCGCGGTGGACGCGCCCCGCGACGAGTTCATCCGCAACCCGGCCGTCAATCCCTACGCGGTCGGCGCCGACACTGTGTTCCGCATCCCGACTTATGCGGAAGCGCTGGACGTTCTGGCCACCACCCCGGCGGCTCAGGTGCTCACGGAAGTGAAGACATTGGGCGGTGAGCGGCCGGGTGAACGGGAGACCATGATCGACCTGCTGATCGACGAGTGGAAGGCTCGAGGCTACACCGGTCCGGGTGCCCCGGTGCGGGTGCAGTCCTTCGACCTCCCGTTCATGACCGACATGCAGGCGCGACTGGACGCGGAAGGGATGCGCATCCCCACCTATCAACTCGATTGGCGGCTACTGCTCGATCTCGGGGCGACCACCGACGAGGAACTGAGCGTGGCGTTCGCCGACACCTACGGGATGTTCGACGGGCTTGCCCTCAACATCAACGTGTTCCCGGTGGATGGTGCCGAGTTCTTCTCGGTCCTGAACCCCAACGCGCTGGACGTGGTCGGCGCCGCCCATGCCGCGGGGCTTGAGGTGCTGGTGTGGACGCTGGCACTCCCGCCAGGGGTTAATTTCGAAGCCGAGTACGTGCCGTGGGCGTTCGACCCCAGCCTGCCGATCGACTGGCAGAACCAGTACGCCCAGCTCTATGCCCTGGGGCTGGACGGCATCATCACCGACACCCCGGACATCGGCGTCGCCACCCGGGCCTTGTTCGCGGAGTCGGTGGATCCGATCCCGCTGCCGGCCAGTGTTGTGTTTCTCGGGACCGGCTTGGTGGCGTTGTTCGCCGCCGCCCGCCGCCGCGCGTCCAAGGTCGCAACCTCCTGAACGTCGCCGTCGCCCGGCTGCCAGGTTCGGCACTCGGGCGCTACCTCCGTGGCCGCAGCAAGGCCGCCGCCGGCAAGGTATGGACGGTATCCCGTCCCAGAAGATGAGCGCGGAAGTGCGGCGCCAGCAGCCCGGTCAGGGCGGGATCGAACACGTCCAACCCGCCGGTGAAGGCGCCGAACGCGGGCAGAATCAAGCGGCGGTCGTCCTCCACGAAGCAAGGTCGGCTGAGCCGACGCCGGTACAGCGCCACTGCCGCCTTGGGATGGAAATGGCCGGACAGCTCCGGGGTGTCCGCCGTGGCCTCGGCTTGGTGGCGGCAGGTCAGTGCGGCCAATGACCAGGACGTCACCACGCGGCCGCCCAGCGCGCCGGCTGCGTCCCGGTCGTGGTTGCCCGTGACCCAGATCCAGGTCCGCCCGGCCATCAGGTTTGTGAGTGCGTCCCGGTCGGCCGGGTCGAGACGGGCCTCGCCACCGCCGTCATGGAAGCTGTCGCCGAGGCAGACAACCACCTGCGGCTGCCACCGGTGGACGGCGGCGGCCAGCCTTTCCAGGGTGGCACGGGTGTCATAGGGCGGCAGCAGCCGATTGCGGCGGGCCAGCGCCGAGCCCTTCTCCAGGTGCAGGTCGGCCACCACCAGGGCGGCATGGTCGGGCAGCACCAAGGCGCCCATTGGCGTGGCGATGACCGGCTCCCCGCCGAACGAGAAGGCGGCAGCACTCATGCCGTCGCGGTGCCGGCGACGAGGCCATCCGATGGCGCGCGCATGGCCTCATCGATCAGGGCCTGGGCGGCATCGTCCAGCGCTTCCTCCCAGCCGCCGCCCTCCACCGTCTCCTTGCCGATCTCCAGCAGCACCGGCACCGCCAGCGGTGAAACCCGCTCCAGCCGGCGCACGTCGATATGCCCCTGCACCCGGGTGAGCAGGGCGGCCAACCGCCTGGCATCGACGAAGCCGCGCGCGGCATCGTCGCGGGTGGCGCGCAGCAGCACGTGACCGGGGTCATATTGGCGGAGCACGGTGTAGATCAGGTCGGTGTTGAAGGTCACCTGCCGGCCGGTCTTTTCGTGCCCCGGGTGGCGCCGTTCGATCAGCCCGGCGATCACCGCGACGTTGCGGAAGGTCCGGCGCAGCACCGCCGATTCCGCCATCCATTCCTCCAGGTCGTCCCCGAGCATGTCCAGCCCGAACAGGGCCGCGACGTCCGTGGCGGGGCGGAGGCTCCAGACCGCCAGCACGTAGTCGGTGGCGACGAACCCGAGCGGCCCGAGCCCGGCCCGCTCCATCCGGCGGGTCAGCAGCAACCCCAGCGTCTGATGCGCGTTGCGGCCCTCGAAAGCGTAGGCGACCAGGAATTCGCGGCCACGGCGGGGAAACGTCTCCACCAGCAAGCGGTCGCCGGCCGGCAGGAGCGAGCGCCGGCGTTGCAGGTCGAGCCAACGGTGTACCGGTGGTGGCAACGCGTGCCAGTGCCCGGGCCGGTCCAGCATGGTCCGCACCCGCGACGCCAGGTTCGTGGACAGCGGAAGCCTTCCGCCGGCGTAGGCCGGCACCTTGGGCTCCGAGCCGTCGGCGCGGGTGACGAGGACGGTGGTGTCGCGCACGCCTTCGAACCGCAGCACCTCACCGGAAAACAGGAAGGTGTCGCCGGGCGACAGGCCCTGGATGAAATATTCCTCCACCTGACCCAACACCGGGCCCTTCTTCAGCTTCACCCGCAGCATCACCGCCTCGACGATGGTGCCGACGTTCATGCGATAGAGCCGGGCGAACGCGGGCGCCGCCAGCCGATAGGACCCATCCTCGCCACGCGTGAGCCGGCAGTAGCGGTCATAGCCGGCGAGGGCGTAGCCGCCGTCGGTGACGAACCGAACAGTATCGTCGAAGTCGTTGCGGGCCAGGTGGGCATACGGGGCGGCGCGCCGGACCTCCGCGTACAGCGCATCGGCGGTAAACGGCCCGGCGCAAGCGGTGCCGAGGATATGCTGGGCCAGCACCTCGAGGCCGCCCGGCCCCGGCCGTTCGCCGTCCAGTTCGCCGTCGCGGATGGCGTCCAGGGCCGCTTGGCACTCCAGGACCTCGAAGCGGTTGCCGGGGACCAGGAGGGCACGGCTCGGCCGGTCGAGTTGGTGGCCGGCCCGGCCGATGCGCTGCACCAGCCGGCTCACGCCCTTGGGCGCCCCGATCTGCACCACCAGATCCACCGCGGCCCAGTCCACGCCCAGGTCCAGCGACGATGTGGCCACCACCGCCCGCAGCCGGCCCGCCGCCATGGCCGCTTCCACCTTGCGCCGCTGCTCCGCCGCCAGGCTGCCGTGGTGCAAGGCGATGGGCAGCGCTGCGTCGTTCAGTCGCCATAGGCCCTGGAACACGATCTCCGCCTGGGCGCGGGTGTTGACGAACACGATGGTGGTGCCGGACTCGACGATGGCCTGATACACCTGCGGCAGCGCATAGTGAGCGGTGTGGCCGGACCACGGCAGGCTATCGCTTTGGAGCAGGACGATCTTCGCCGCTGTGCCCTCGGTACAGGCCACGAGGTCTACCGATACCGCGTCCGCGTCCGGTGCCAACCACCGCTTCAGATCGTCCGGCCAGGCCACCGTGGCCGACAGGCCGACACGGCGGGCGTCGGGTGCGAGCCGGGACAGCCGGGCGAGGCCCAATGCGAGAAGGTCGCCGCGCTTGCTGCCGGCCAGCGCGTGCACCTCGTCGATGACCACCGCCCGAAGGCCGCCGAACAGCGTTGCCGCGTCGGGGTAGGACAGCATCAGCGCCAGGGACTCCGGCGTGGTCATGAGGATGTGCGGCGGCTGCCGGCGCTGACGGCGCCGCTTGGCCTCCGGCGTGTCGCCGGTGCGGGTCTCGGCGCGGATCGGCAACGCCATCTCGGCGATGGGCCGCTCCAGGTTGCGATGCACGTCCACGGTGAGCGCCTTGAGCGGCGACACGTACAGGGTATGCAGGCCGCGATGAGCGCCGTCGGCGAGGTCGAGTAGCGATGGCAGAAACCCGGCCAGCGTCTTGCCGCCGCCGGTGGGGGCGACCAACAGCGCATGCCGCCCCTCCCGCGCCGCCGCCAGCATGGCCATCTGATGGTCATGAGGCGCCCAGCCGCGTGCCATGAACCAGCCGGCGAACGCAGCGGGCAGAGCCGTATCGGTGAGTGATCCTCGCATGAGCCAATAGATGGAAGCCAACCGACCCGATCGGGATGATCCATTGCAGGTGACGGCTGACCGTCGGCAGGAGCCGCCCACCAGGCTGTTGCCGACATGGCTCAAGCTCACCGGACAAGGTCTGTGGTGCGAGCCGGGCGGGTTCTTTGTCGATCCCGGCCGGGCGGTGGCGCGCGCCGTGATCACCCACGGCCATGCCGATCATGCCCGCGCCGGCCACGACCACGTGCTGGCCACACCGGAAACCGTGGCGATCATGCAGGCCCGCTACGGCGACCGCGCCGGCCGCACGCTGGAAGCACTGCCCTGTGACCAAATCCGGCGGATCGACGGGGTGAGCGTCCGGTTCGTCCCGGCCGGCCACATTCTCGGCAGTGCCCAGGTGGTGCTGGAGCACGCCGGCACCCGCGTTGTCGTGTCGGGGGACTTCAAACGGCGGGCCGATCCCACCTGCGATCCGTTCGAGCCGGTCCCTTGCGACCTGTTCATCACCGAGGCCACGTTCGGGCTGCCCGTATTCCGCCATCCGCCCGACGCGGTGGCCGTGGATCGTCTCCTGACCTCACTCAATACCTTTCCCGACCGTGCCCACCTCGTCGGTGCCTATGCCCTCGGCAAGGCGCAGCGGCTGATCGCGCTGCTGCGCCAGGCCGGCTGCGATCGCACCATCTGGCTGCACGGCGCCCTGGTCCGGCTGTGTGACCTGTACCGCGACCGGGGCGTGCCCCTGGGCGACCTTGCCTTGTGCAGCGGCGGAAGGCGCAAGGATATGGCGGGAGAGATCGTTTTGTGCCCACCCTCGGCGCTGGCCGACCGCTGGAGCCGGGGATTTCCCGATCCGGTCATCGCCATGGCGTCCGGCTGGATGCAGGTGCGTCAGCGCGCCCGCCAGCGCGGGGTGGAACTGCCGCTGGTGATCTCCGACCACGCCGACTGGGATCAACTGACCGAAACCATCCGCGACGTCGGCGCCCCGCGCGTGCTCGTGACCCACGGCCAGGAGGATGCACTGGTGCACTGGGCGCGAGGGATTGGGGTGGAAGCCGATGCCCTGTCGCTCACCGGCTACGCCGACGAGGGCGAATGAAAGCCTTCGCCGCGTTGCTGGACGCCCTCGCCTTCGCGCCGCAGCGCAACGCCAAACTCCGACTGTTGCAGCGCTATTTCCGGGAGACACCGGACCCGGACCGGGGCTATGGCCTCGCCGCGCTGACGGGAACGCTCACGTTCCCCCATGCCAAGCCGGCGCTGATCCGGAGCCTGGTGGGCACGCGGACGGACCCGGTTCTGTTCGCGCTGTCCTATGACTACGTGGGCGATCTGGCGGAGACGGCGGCGCTGCTCTGGCCGGCCGAGGGTGAGGCGAGCACGCCGCCACCGCTCGCCCGCGTGGTTGCGACGCTGGGTTGCGCCGACAAGGCGCAGTTGCCGGGCCAAGTGACGGCGTTCCTCGATGCCCTGGACGAGAGCGGGCGGTTCGCGCTGCTGAAGCTGATCACCGGCGGACTCCGGGTGGGCGTGTCGGCCCGTCTGGCCAAGACCGCGCTGGCCGAACTGGGCAGCGTCGACGTGGCCGAGATCGAGGAACTGTGGCATGGCCTGAAGCCGCCCTACGGGGAGCTGTTCGCCTGGCTGGAAGGTCGTGGCGCCCGTCCGACCGGGCATCACGGGCTGGGTTTCCGGCCGATGATGCTGGCCACGTCCCTGGCCGAAGCGGAACTGGACGCGCTCGATCCGGCCGACTTCGCCGCCGAGTGGAAGTGGGACGGCATCAGGGTGCAGGTCACCGCCCGGGGCGGCGAGGCGCGGCTGTGGTCCCGCACCGGCGAGGACATCACCCGGGCATTTCCGGACGTTGTCGCCCGGATGACCTTCGACGCGGTCCTGGACGGCGAACTGCTGGTGGTGCGCGACGGCGTGGTCGCCCCGTTCAACCACCTTCAGCAGCGCCTGGGCCGCAAGACGGTGGGCGCGAAGCGGCTGAACGAGTATCCCGCCGCGATCATGGTCTATGACCTGTTGATGGAAAACGGGGAGGACCTGCGGCCGCGGCCGATGGAACAGCGTCGGCGCCGGCTGGAGGCGTGGACCCGCCAATTGAGCCTGCCGCAAGTGGCGCTGTCGCCGCTGGTCGCCTTCTCGACGTGGGACGATCTGGCCGGCATGCGCGCCGCGGCCCGCGACGACGGCATCGAGGGGCTGATGCTGAAGCGGTGGGACAGTGACTATGTGCCGGGCCGGCCGAAAGGGCCTTGGTTCAAGTGGAAGCGGGCCCCGCTCACGGTGGACTGTGTCCTGATGTATGCGCGGCGTGGCCATGGCCGGCGGTCGTCGTTCTACTCCGACTATACCTTCGGCTGCTGGCAGGAGGATAACGGGGTTGGCCGCGCCCTGGTGCCGGTGGGCAAGGCCTATTTCGGGTTCACCGATGCCGAACTGGCCGAACTCGACCGCTGGGTGCGCGCCCATACGATGGAGCGGTATGGGCCCGTCCGGGCGGTGCGCCCGGAACTCGTGCTGGAAATCGCCTGCGACAGCGTGCACCCTTCCGCCCGCCACAAGTCCGGTCTGGCCATGCGCTTTCCGCGGGTGCAGCGTATCCGCTGGGACAAACCGGCCGGAGAAGCCGACACCGTCGAGGCGTTACGGGCGCTGATCGCGCGGGTCTAATCCGTTATCCGTCCCGATACGTAAACGCCTTTGGTCGCTACATGTAAAATCATCCGGAAAACCATGCCCTTCGATTCCGCTCCCCCCGCGCGTCCTCTCGACATTGCCGTCATCGGTACCGGCATTTCCGGCATGGCCGCGGCCTGGCTGCTCAGCGATCGCCATCGCGTGACCGTTTACGAACGCGAAGGCCGGATCGGCGGACACACGAATACGGTGGAGGCGCCGGGGCCCAATGGGCCGATCCCGGTGGACACCGGTTTCATCGTCTACAACGAACGCAACTACCCCAACCTGGTGGCGCTGTTCGAGCATCTCGGGGTGCCGACCAAACCGAGCGACATGTCGTTCGCGGCTTCCATCGACGATGGCGACCTGGAGTATTCCGGCACCGGCATCGCCGGCATGCTCGCACAGAAACGCAACCTGTTGCGCCCGCGGTTCTGGCGCATGGTGCGGGACATCGTCCGCTTCTACCGTCACGGGCCCGGATTGCTGGAGCGGCCGGAGGCCGAGGCCATCACTCTTGGCGCCTATCTGGATGATCAGCGCTACTCCCACAGTTTCGTTTACAATCACCTGTTGCCCATGGCGGCCGCGATCTGGTCCACCGCCGTCGTTGACATGCGCGCCCATCCGGCCAGTGCGTTCATCCGGTTCTGCACCAACCATGGCCTGATGCAGATGAACGGCCGGCCGCAATGGCGGACGGTGGCGGGCGGCAGCCGGGAATACGTGCGCCGGCTCACTGCCCGGTACGCCGATCGCGTGCGCCTCAACGCCCGGGTCCGGTCGGTCCGGCGCGTGGCTGGGCGGGTACTGGTCGTCGATGAAACCGGGCTCGAAGCGACGTACGATCACGTGGTGATCGCGGCCCACGCCGATCAGGCCCTTGCCATGCTGGCGGATGCCGGCGATCGTGAACGGTCGGTTCTGGGCGCCTTCAAATACGCCCGTAACAGCGCCGTACTGCACCGTGATGCGGCGCTGATGCCCAAACGGCGCAAGGTCTGGTCCAGTTGGAACTATCTCAGCCGACGCTGCGACGATGGTTCTTCGGCCGTATGCGTCAGTTATTGGATGAACCGGTTGCAGGGGCTGGATCCGGCGACACCTTTGTTCGTAACGTTGAACGCTCATCGTCAGCCGCGACCGGACGCAGTGATTGCCACATTCGATTATGATCACCCCACCTTCGATCTCGCCGCCATGGCGGCGCAGCGCCGGTTGTGGAGCCTACAAGGGCAGCGCAACACGTGGTTTTGCGGCAGTTATTTCGGCGCCGGTTTTCACGAGGACGGCTTGCAGGCGGGCTTGGCCGTAGCGGAAGCTCTGGGCGGTGTTCGGCGGCCTTGGTCCGTGGACAACGAGTCTGGCCGGCTCCACCTGCCACCGGCAGCGGTGACGCCGGTCGCCGCATGACCGCGTTCGCATCCGCTCTGTATCGCGGTGTGGTGGTGCACCAGCGGGTTCGTCCGCGCCGGCATCGGCTGAGGTATCGCGTCTTCTCGATGCTGATCGACCTGGACGAACTGCCGCGCTTGCATCGCGCCCTCGGATTGTTCGCCCACAACCGCTTCGCGCTGTTCAGCTTCCGGGACCGTGACCACGGTCCGGGCAAAGAGCATCCGCTCCGTCCCTTCGTCGAGGACCATCTCAGGCGGGCCGGCATCGATCTCGCCGGGGGCGCCATTCGTGTGCTGTGCTACCCGCGCATTCTCGGCTATGTGTTCAATCCGCTCAGTGTATTTTTCTGCTACCATCGCAATGGCACGCTCGCGGCCATCCTTTACGAGGTGAACAACACCTTCGGTGAGCGTCATTCGTACCTGATCCCGGTCGTCGACGGGACCGATGGACCGATCCGTCAGACGTGTGCCAAGCGGTTCTACGTGTCGCCGTTCAACGCGGTGGCAGGGTCTTACCGGTTTAAGGTCGTCCCGCCGGAGGCGCAGGTTTCGGTCGTGATCAACCAGCACGATGAGGACGGGCCGATACTCTACGCCGCGTTCAACGCGAACCGCACGCCGCTCAGCGATCGCGCGCTGCTGGCCGCGTTCATGCGCTATCCGCTGATGACGGTGAAGGTGATCGCCGGCATCCATTGGGAGGCGTTTCGCCTGTGGCGGAAAGGGTTGCGCCTGGTCGAACGGCCGACCCCGCCTGCGGAACCGGTCACCATCGTCGCCCCCGCCACCAGCCTTCCCCCGGGAGCCTGATCCATGCCAGGAACCAATCCCAACGAACAGCCCCGGCGTTTCGACCTGCCGGCGGCGCGGGGCACCAGCCTGTGGGCTCGTCCCCTGCTGCGACTGGCACGGCGTCTCAAGTACGGCCGACTGCTGCTGGTGCTGCCCGACGGCAGCAGCCATACCATTGACGGTGAGAAGCCGTCGCCGCTGCGCGCCGTGCTGGAGATTTCCCGCCCGCGGGCGGTGCGTCGCCTTCTGTTCGGCGGGATCAACGGCTTTGCCGAAGCCTACATGGACGGCGACTGGCACACGCCGGACTTGGTGGCCCTGCTGCACCTGGCCCTCGCCAACGAAGACGCCCTGGGCGATGGGGTGGAGGGTTTGGCGGTCATGCGCTGGCTCGCTCATCTTCGCCACCGGCTCCGTCCGAACACGCGCCGCGGCAGCCGGCGCAATATCGCCTACCACTATGACCTCGGCAATGATTTCTATGCAGCGTGGCTGGACCCGAGTCTGACGTATTCATCGGCCCTGTTCGATCGGCCTGGTCTCAGCCTGGAGGCGGCTCAGGCACGCAAGTACCGCCGCTTGGCGCGCGCCCTGGAATTGCGCCCGGGTCATCGGGTTCTGGAGATCGGCTGCGGCTGGGGCGGCTTCGCCTTGTGCGTCGCCCGCGATGTCGGCTGCCACGTCACCGCCATCACCGTGTCCGAGGCTCAGGCGCGACTGGCGACGAAGCGGGTTCACGAAGCCGGCCTGGATGGGCTGATCGATATCCGGCTCACGGATTATCGCGATGTGCGGGGCAGATTCGACCGCATCGCCTCGATCGAGATGTTCGAAGCGGTGGGAGAGGCGAATTGGCCCACGTACTTCGACGTCGTCCGCGACCGCCTGCGGCCGGACGGGATCGCCGGGCTGCAGGTGATCACCATCGAGGATTGGCGCTTTCCTGCGTATCGGCGCAACGCCGATTTCATTCAAACGCATATCTTCCCGGGCGGCATGCTGCCGTCTCCCTCGGCCATGACGGCGGCGGCGGAACGGGTTGGGCTGCGGCCGGCGGGTGCGACCCGGTTCGGACGCGATTACGCGACCACGCTGGCGATGTGGCAGGACCGGTTCCAGCAGGCGTGGCAGGATGTCCGGGCCTGCGGCTTCGACCTTCGCTTCAAGCGCTTGTGGGAATTCTATCTGGCCTACTGCGAGGCCGGTTTCCGCCACGGTTCCATCGACGTCGGCCAGTACCTCTTCCGGCGAGCCTGACCGGCGCCGGAGCGGCGGCTGTGGACACCACCCTCGACCGGCGCACCCTGGTCGCCTATGCGCTGCCGGCGTTGGCGTTGGCGATGCCGACCATACCGGTCTACGTCTTCCTGCCAACTTTCTACGCGGAGACTCTGGGCCTTGGCCTGACCGCCACGGGCGCGGCACTCCTGATGGCGCGGCTGTTCGATGTCATCACCGATCCCGCCGTCGGCTATGTCAGCGACCGGTGGCGCACGCCGTGGGGCCGGCGCAAACCCTGGATCGCCATTGGCGGCTTGATTGCCGCCTTTGCCCTGGTGCGCCTGCTCCAGCCGCCCGACGTCGTTGAGAGTGGATACCTCGTGCTGTGGGCGATCGTGCTCTACGTCGGTTGGACCCTGGTCGCCGTGCCGTACACGGCCTGGGGGGCCGAGTTGTCCAGTGACTACGACGAGCGCTCGCGCATCACCGGCAGCCGCGAAGCGGCCATGATCCTCGGCATCCTGGCAGCCGGTTCGCTGCCGGCCGTCGTGACCGGGCTCGGCGGAGATGAAGCACTGGGACTAGCGGCCGTCGCCTGGCTTGCCGTGGGCATCGGCGGGCCCGCCATGGTGTGGATGCTGTGGCGCGTGCCCGAAGCCGCGGTGTCGACCGCGCCGGCGACCCCCATCCTGCGTCGGGATGGCTGGCGGGCCGCGGTGGAGAACCGCCCGTTCTTGCGCCTGCTCAGTGCCTGGTTCGTCAACGGCTTGGCCAACGGTGTGCCGGCGGTCGTGTTCCCGCTCTATCTGCAGCACGCTCTGGGGGCGGGAACGGTCGCGAGCGGCGTGCTGATTTTCGTCTACTTTCTCTCGGGCGTGCTGGCGATCCCGCTGTGGCTGAAGGTGAGCCGGCGATTCGGCAAGCATCGCGCCTGGTGCATTGCCATGGCTCTGGCCTGCGCCGCATTCATCTGGGTACCGTTCCTCGAATATGGCCAGATCGGTCCGTTCTTCGTCATTTGTGTGGTCACCGGCATGGCGCTCGGCGCCGATCTGGCTTTGCCGCCGGCGATGCAGGCCGACGTCATCGACCTGGACGAGTTGCGCACGGGTCAGCAGCGAGCCGGATTGTACTTCGCGCTGTGGAGCATGTCCTACAAGCTGGCCCTCGCCGCGGCCGTCGGCCTGGCTTTCCCGGCACTTGATCTTGTGGGCTTCCAGGCCGGAGCCAGCAATCCGCCGGGCGCCATTCTTGCCCTCACCCTGATCTATGCCGCCGCACCCACCGTACTGAAATTGGTGGCGATTGCCCTGGTGTGGCACCACCCGATCACGGCTCATCGTCAGAGGATCATACGCGAACGGCTGTCGCGCCGTGGTCGCGGTCGATCCAGGGCGCAGCAACGACATGCTTAAGCGAAGCCTGTTGATCGTCGCGTTGATGATTTCAGGGTGCACGAATATGAAGGTTGAAGACTTCTCCGGAGCGACACCACAGCTAAAACTGGAAGAATATTTCCTTGGGAAGACGCAGGCCTGGGGTCTTTTCGAGGATCGATTCGGCACTGTCCGACGACAGTTTTCCGTCACGATCGATGGGTCATGGGACGGATCCGTTCTGACCCTGGACGAGCATTTCGTCTACGCGGATGGGGAGACGGATCGCCGTGTCTGGCGCATAACCAAGGTCGATGCGGAGACCTATCACGGACGTGCCGATGACATCGTCGGGATCGCCGTCGGACGTACTGCCGGCAACGCGCTGAACTGGCGCTACGACATGGATCTGAAAGTCGGGGACCGCACCTGGCGCGTGCACTTCGAAGATTGGATGTTCCTGCAAGAGGACGGCGTCTTGATCAATCGCGCGCGCGTCTCGAAGCTGGGGATAACACTGGGTGAGGTGACCCTGTTCTTCATGAAAGAGCAGCCAGACGCTGAAATGACACAGGGCGACCGGAACACCTTGGCTATGGCTGTTCGCTGACCGCGAGCCTTCGCCGCACCCATCGCAGCGCCGGCCCGAGCAACGGGATCTGATCGTACACCACCTCCGATGGGTCCCAGTAATCGATGTGTTGCCTCACCCGCCCCTCCGCGTCGAACAACAGGTGGGCGACGCCGTCGATCTGCACCGGCCGGTTGCCCAGGCGCCTCAATCGGCCGGAGAACGTCCACAGTACCAGCCCCTGATCCCTCTGACACGCCGCGTGCGCGACCCGAAACCGAAGGTCGGCCACGTCATCGAACATGCGCGCGAAAACCCGGCGCATCCGTTCTTGGCCGCGCACGTCGTTGAAGGGATCGCGAAATCGCACGTCCGACGTCGTCACCGACGCCAACGTATCCAGGCCGTCGGCCGTCAGCGCTTGCAGCACGTCCAGGTAGCCGGCACCCGGCGCTTCGCCGGCGGTCATTGTCATTGCCGTTGCACCAGCCTGCGCGTGAGAGGGAAGTAGAGCGCGTAGGGCAGGCAGCGCAGCAGCTTCAATGTCCAGGTGAAGCGGCGGGGAAACGTGATCTCGAACCGGCGGGAATCCAGGCCGCGCACGAGCCGCTGCGCCGCATCGTCGGGCTCCATCAGGAAGGGCATGGGGAAAGGATTGCGGTCGGTCAACGGCGTACGGACGAAGCCGGGGTTGATGACTGAGATGCGCACGCCCGCGCGATCCAGCTCCGGCTTCAGCGCTTCGCACATGTTGATCAGCGCGGCCTTGGTGGCCCCGTAAGCCCCCGCCGTGGGCAGGCCCCGGTAGCCGGCCACGGACGCCACCACCGCCACATGGCCCCGGCGCTGTGCACAGAACCGGGGCAGAAGAGCGGCAAGGCCGTTCACGGTGCCCATCAGGTTCACCTCCACCAGGGTGCGAAACGGCTCGACGGAAAATTCCGTGGCGCGAACCGGCTGGTGGGTGCCTGCATTGAGAATGGCGAGATCGATGGGACCAAGGCGTTCCTCGATGGCGTCGACAACATCGAGCGTCGCGGCCGCATCGCCCACATCCAGCGGAAACGGATGTATCTCTCCGGGGAGAGCCGACAACTCCTGGGCCAATGACTCGAGATCCGATTGAGTGCGAGCACTGGCAGCCACAGTATCGCCGCGCTGCGCCAGCGCGACGGCAACCGCACGCCCCAGCCCCTTGCTCGCGCCTGTCAGCCAGACAATGCGGCTCATGCCGATCCGGGCGACGTTCCGTGCTCGGGACGACAGACCTCGCACTCGTATTCGATGGTGGATCCGTCTTTGGCCTCGAACCGCATCTTCACCCAGCGCCCGTCCGGATCGTACCAGACCTCCGTGTGCAGGTCGCCGGAGTAGCGATAGTGACGTGCTGTCACCGGTTGTCCCGCCACCATCACCGTCGAGGGGCCGAGCGGCTCCACCGTCACACGGGCGACCCGGCCGTTGATCGTGTTCAGCACTCGGTCGCTGTCGACCACCGATGCGTTCCAGTGGGTGGTGGGAAAAATCGCCGGATCGGTGACGTAGCCCCCGGTCGGTCCCTGGACATGCAGCTCATCGCCGCGGCGCTCGGCGGTGACGCGGCTGAGGCTGCCGTTGTCATCGGTTTCCGCCGAGAGGGACACCAGGCAGCCATCCCGCCAGACATCCTGAGAGCGGTAGCTGTAACGATAGGCCGAGAAGAACAAGACCCGCACTTCCAGATCGAACCGGGTGTCTGCGATGACGCGATCCCCGTCGTTGCGAAAGTGCACCCGGTGCGCGCCAACCGGCCTTCCGTCGCGAAGGACGCGGAAGCGGAGTTCGTCACCGTACAGGCCGCGGGGATCAGACACAGCGTCGACGCAGCCTTCCTGAGGAGCGGCGGCACTGCCGCTGGACGGTGCCGTGGCGTTCATGGCGAGCGCCAACGCCCCGGTAGCTGCGACTAAGCGCATCGACGACCCTGCCGGTCTGTCGGAACAGTATCCAGATGGGTGACGGATCCGCAATCGAACCTCCGTATCCGGGTTGTCGATGGTGCAGGGCCTTCAGACAGAGCAAAGGTTTTCACATCCGCAAAAACGGATTGACGAGCCGCCCGACCATGCCGGTCAACTTCACCGGCGCATCCAGAACCACGAGACTGATACACGGCTCATCGGTGTCGACGACCGGGCGGTGAACATGCGACTGATCCTTGCAGGCGAAATCGCCGGGGAGATACTCCCCGGTCTCGTCGGAAAAGCCGCCCGACAAAACGAGAGTGTACTCCACGCCACGGTGGGTATGCACCGGCACGGTAGCCCCCGGTGCCAGCCGCATCAGCGAGACCTTGAATCCCGGCATCCGGATCGGCAGCCGGATTTCCTCAAGGGCCCGGGTAATCCCTCGCCACGGCAACGAGTCCCAGCCGCCGGCGCGGACCGCCCCGAGATAGCGGCGCAGCGGCCCCGGGATCATGTGCGCCCCTTCCTCCGACGCCGCGATGGAATTGGCCGCCAACGTCTCCACCTCGGGTTCGTCCAGGCGCGCGAGAACCGCATCGAGTGCCCCCTCTTGCATCGGCACGGGCGTGAGCGTGTCCAGCATCGCGCCGCCCAATGCCTCCGCCGCGTCGATGTCGTCCCGACACATGGGGCACAGTGCGGCGTGCGTGGCTACCGCCAGCGCCACCGGCTCGGGCAGAGTGCCGGCCGCATAGTCAAAGAGAAGTTCCAGAGGCGGGTGGTGATTGATCATAGCTGTTCCTCGGGGAGGGCCTGACGGAGTCGCGCGAGCCCAAGCCTGATCCGGGATTTGACGGTTCCAAGGGGTAAATTCAATTCTTCTGCGATCACGGAATGTGATTTGTCCTCGTAAAACGCCTTCTGCAGGACGACGATCTGATCCTGCGGCAGCGTCGCCAGAACGCGGCTCAGAAGATCGCCAGCCGTCGACCACTGCAATCGATCGTCCGGAGCGGCCTCCTCAGACGGCTGTTCGGCTGCTTCATCCAAGGCTACCTCCGGATGGCGCTGGCGGCGGAACATGTCGATCCGCTTGTTGCGTACAATCGTGAACACCCATGTGGTTGCCGACGCGCGGCTTCGGTCAAACGTCGCCGCCTTGCGCCACAGCGCCAGCATCGCCTCCTGAGCCAGTTCGTCCGCGGTCGCCGCATCGGATCCCTGCCGAATGCCGAACGCCTTCAGGCGCGGGGCAAAGTGTCGGAACAGTTCCGAAAATGCCCTCCGATCCTTATGCTGAGCCACCGCCTCGATGAGGTCGCACAAACGATCGTTGTCCAAGCGAGCCCCCGCTTGCATCATCCGGGTCGCCGCATCCCGGTCCCGCGAACGGAACCGAACCCCAAGATTTAACTGCGGCACCCCATCAATGACGAACGCTGTGCTCATGTCCAGCCCGACCGTCAACCGATAATGCAGAACTACGCGCGGTCCACCCGGACGGATCACACGAGAAGTGTCCCGAACGGTCGATCCATCTCGCATGGCGCCACGGAACCCCGGGTCTCGTCAGGATCGCGGTAAGTGAGATTCTACCGCTGACCTGAGCCGCGTGGAGGACGGCGGCGTCATGCTGGAGAACCAGTCGACCAGTCGCCCGTCTGGCGCGATCAGGTATTTGTGAAAGTTCCACCGGGGTTGCGCCACCACGCCCAACTCCGCCGCAGCCCACTGGTAAAAAGGATGCGCCTGGGTGCCCTTCACAGACACCTTGGTCGTCAGGGGGAAGTCGATGCCGAACGTGACCTCGCAGAACTCTCGGATTTCGGCTTCGTCGCCCGGTTCCTGCGCACCGAAGTCGTTGGACGGGACGCCCAACACCACCAAGCCGCGATCGCGGTACCGCTGCCACAGGTCCTGCAATCCTGCATACTGACTGGTAAAACCGCAAAAGGATGCCGTGTTGACGACCAGCACGGCCCTGCCCTGGAAACGGGACAGCGGCAGAGGCGACCCGTCGATGGCGGTGAAGGCGAAATCATGAGCACTGCCTGCGGTCGCGCCGACCTGGCCGGCCTGCGCAGCCACCAACATGGCGGCCATGCCCAAAACGGTCCTTGCCAATCCCATGGTATCCTCCGGCATCAGTGTGTCGGAAAAGATACCCTGCCGGCGGTCCCTCGGATCACCCGGCCGACGACCGCGGCTCCGAGATCACGTCGCCAGAACAGGCGTTGGCTGTCCGTTCGATGAACTGGACGGTGTCCGTGTAGACCGCGTCGCGACCCCGAAAGGGTGCGGCCAGCGACAGCACGATGCCGATATGGCCGAGATCGGGATAACTGATGTAGTCAGCCTCGCCATCGGCCTCGCGGCGGCGCTCAGCGAGAGTCAGGCTGTTGACCGGCCTGACCGTGCCGTCATCGGCGCCGTGCAGCAACAGCATGGGCGGGGCCGGGGTATCTGCGAACGTCACCGGCATGGTCTCGCGGCTGTCCGGTGCGGTTGCGAAAATGGGCCGCGTGCTGCGATAGCGGTCGGGATCAAAAGCGTACGGCCCGGCCAGTCCGACGAAGCCACACAGCGATTCCCGGTCTGCGCCGGCCCTCTCCAGGTAGCGGGGATCGAGCAGAAGCAGCGCGCCCAGATGCGCCCCGGCGGAGTGGCCCGCCACAATCAGTCGGCTGCGATCACCGCCGAACCCGGTGATCCGCTCCTGGACCCAGTGCACCGCCGCGGCACCGTCGTCGACGAAGGCTGGGAACTGTACGGCAGGGTAGACTCGGTAATCCGGAATGACCACGACGTAGCCTGCCGCGGCGAACGCCTCGCCGACGAACCGATAGAGATCGCGCGTGCCGCTCTTCCAGCTCCCGCCGTAAAAAAACACGACCACGGGTCGCGGGTCCGCGGTTGCGCCCTGCGGCACGTAGACGTCCAGCCGCTGGCGGTCGTCGGTGCCATACTCCAGTCCGCGGTGCAGGTTGTATCCGTCGCTCGGGATGACCGCGTTCAGCAGGACGGCGGGCGAGCAGCCGCCGACGCTGCCAAGCCCGGCCAGGGCCGCCGCCACGAGGGAAAGAGCGCGAACAACCCGGCTCATCAGACGGGCGTGGGCCCCTCAACAGCGATGAACGGCGATGCGTACGCGCCGACACGGCGACGGCCACATCGCGCCGGGCCGCGTTGGCGCCGCCCCTTGAACCGGGACTGAACGCAGATGGATCCGCCCCGCCCTGGCGGGGCCCGCAGGCCGCGCGTGCAGGACGGGGCGGGGTGGTGCTGCAACGGCACTTCTCATCCGCTGGCTAGAAACTCCACCGATCGCCAGGGGAGATGAGCGGCCGATCGACCTCATCGGGCCAGTCGCCGAAGCGGTGCGGCATCGGGAACGCCGGTTTCTTCCCGACCCCGCGCCGCATGAACGAATCCGGGACTACGGGGTAAAAAATCGGGTCGACAGCGTCAGTTTCCATGTTATAGATGACCATTGCCAATTTCGACTCTCCTTTCGTCAATCAACCGTCGAGCATTGGTAGGAAGCCGGGGTGTGTGGGGCACCCCGGCTTTCGGTTCGCGAAGTGGACGCAAATGACCCGTGAGTCAATAGGGCTTCGCGGCAACGCTTTGAGGCTCGGTTGCAGCGGCGTCGCTGAATGCTGCGCATTCGCCTGTGCAGCATCGCACGGTTAAGCCTGTTCTCTCTGCGGTTTGAGGGCCGGATACGCAGGTCAGCTCATCCGGGCTTCAGTTCTGCTTTTGCGTCGCAATGACCCTTGTTTCCGGGAGCGTGTGACCAATTCAGCACAGCGGCCGAAGCCGGACGGACGCCTCGGCGGCACGGCAATTCGCATCCGAGATTCGCACCTGGTGCGAGAGTGTGCGCACCACCGGGCTCCGTGCCCGTCGCCGGCCGGTGCTTCACCCTGTGTTCGCCCGTGTCGCGCCCGTGTCGCAACAGACATGTTCGAGGGGCGCTGGTCGATGGCCTCAGCCTTGGCCGGTGTCGGAAACTGATCCAGAAGGCTCCTCAGCCCGTGGAGGTTCAGTGGCTCTCCATCCGCAGTCCATCCGCAGTTCATCCGCAGTCCATTCCAGTGCGGTTCGGTTCCGGAGTCGGTGCTGATACGAACCGAGTTTGGGCTGATGAGAGACGATGGTTTTGCAATGGAGTGATTTGCCTGCAGTGACTCAAAGTGACTGGATACGATAAGGAAATGCTGATCTCCATTATCAACCAGCAGCAGGACGCCCAGGGCCCGGGCGATAGTGTGGCCGGCTGGATTCTCGAAAGCAGCGGGCACGGCTAACTGATTGTGCGTCAAGTTTCTACCCTCGGTATCGCCATTCTCGGGAGTGGCATTATCGCCATTACGTATGGTCTGGCCCGGTTCGTATTCGGTCTGTTCCTGCCGGCCATCCGCAATGATCTCGGGCTGGATGCCACCGGCGCCGGAATCATTGGTGCCCTGCCCTTCATCAGCTTCGTCGGCGCCATTCTGATTGGGCCGGCGGTGTGCCACCGGCTGGGCCCGCGGCGGGCTGGCGGATTGGCGGCGGGCCTGGCGGCGGCGGGCCTGTTAGCCATCGCCAGTGCCCCCGGCGTGCTGGTGCTCGGCATCGGTGTGGCGGTGTGTGGGATCAGCACCGGGTTGTCGTCACCGATCATGGCGGCGGCCGTGCACCGGGCCGTGCGCCCTGCCCTGCGCGGGCGGGTCAATGCCATCCACAATGCGGGCACGAGCCTCGGGGTGGCCCTCGCCATGCCGGCCATGGCCTGGTGGCTGGGGGCTTGGCGCTCCGCCTACATGGCCTTTGCGCTGCTCGCCGCCGTTGGGGCAATGGCAGCTCTGGCCTACCTTCCGGGGCGCCCGGCCAAGGGGACCGCACCCGGCACCACCGAATCGCTGCCGGCGGTGAGCCGCGCGCAGTGGCGGGCCATCGCGCGGCTTAGTACGCTGTCCGGCGGCATGGGACTGGTCAGCAGCGTCTATTGGGTTTTCGCCCCCGATCTGGTCGTCCGCCAGGGCGGCCTGCCCAGCGGGCACAGCGGTTGGATGTGGCTGGCAGTCGGGCTGGCGGGCCTGATGGGCAGCACGGCCGGCGACCTGATCGACCGTCTGGGCCCAGGCCGGACCCACGCGCTGGCGCTGGCCTTGATGGCCTGTGCCCTTGGCTTGGCTGCCGCTACGCCCCATAATCTGGGTCTGGCACTGATCTCCGCCGCAGCTTTCGGGGCCTCCTACATGACCCTGACCGGATTCTATCTGGTCCAGGGCGTGCGGATCATGGCCGAGCGGCCGGCCCTCGGTCCCGTCGTGCCGCTCCTGGCCACCGCCATCGGCCAGGCGGTGGGCTCCCCGCTGTCCGGCTGGATGATCGACACCGTCGGCTACACTGCTGCCTTCACTGGTTTCGCCGCTTTTGGTCTGGCCGTGGCGATAACGTCGCGGGCCTTGGCGGAGGGATAACCTGGGCCGATTAGTCCGCATTTTAGTAAAAAAAGGTTTAGTAAAAGAAGGTCGTCACAGCCGGAGTCGCCGAGGGGCGATGTTGCCTTGGGGCTTTCCGTCGCCATCCGCCGCGCAGTGCCGCGGAGAGGGACCGCTCGTATCCGTGGCAAGACAAGGAGATGCCTCATACCATCCATAACCATCGGGTGATGGCAACGCGCGACGTGGCGCACGCGCGGCGCGCTTTTCGTCACTTCGCTCATAGACGCCTCACAACCCGCCGCCTCACCTGATCCTGCGTCTCCTGCCGGACACTGTGTCTCATCAAAGGGCTGTCGAGGCAGGCTGCCGTGAGGCGGGCTTTTACAAATACCCGGCCGATAGGCGTAAACTGATTGGATTTTCACCGGTCCAGCCCCTATTTGAGGCATGACCGAAAACCCCACGTGGGTTAACACTGAGGCCATGACGTGCTGTCGGCGCCATAACGGGTCGAAAAACCATGCGCCCATCGGCACGTCGGAAGCAACAATCGACGCCGTCGGCGTGTTGGTTGATCGGTGCGATGGGGAGACATAGGTGGTCGAGACGAGCGGCAAGCGTACGTTGACTTTGGATGTACGTTCCCGTAATCCACACGTAGTAGTTTAGCAGGAGAGTGCCCGTTGGCTGAAGGACGCGCTGCTGACCGCCGAGGCCAACTTGATCGCCGCGACATGGCCGACCGGCGCACGAACCAGGACCGGCGTTCGGGTGCGGAACGAAGGTCCGGATGGATCGATCCCAATCAGTGGCCCCCGGCCGTGGGCGTGGTCGAACGACGCAGCGGCATCGACCGCAGGTCCGGCGAGGACAAGCGGTTGGGGATCGATCGGCGCGCGGGGATCGACCGTCGGGTCGGCGTCGGCTGGATCCGGGCCGACTTCGGCGAACGGCTCTCGCCCGAACAGGCACTCAACCTGGTCGCCGACTTCTACAGCGCCAGCATGGATCAACGCTTCTGGCCGGCGGCGCTGGCCAAGCTGAAGGAGACGCTGGGCGCCGATCTGTGCGCGCTGGCGTGCCATGACTTCAATCGCGGCCGCGGTCGGCTGGAGCAGAGCGTGGGCGTCGACATCAACCTGATGAACAGCTACGGCGATCTCTATGCTGAAGGCAACCCGTGGTTGAGGCGGGATGACCTGTTCCGCGAACCGGGAACGGTGCTGATCGGCAGCGAGATGGTCAATGAGAAGGATGCCTGGGGGAGCGAATTCTTTCAGCGCTGGATGGTACCGCAAAACCTGGAGCACCAATTGTTCGGCGTGCTCGAACGGAATTCCATGGAAACCCAATACCTGTTCGTGGCCCGCTCGGCGCAGGCGCGTCCGTTCGGCGATGCCGAAAAGGCGTTGCTCCGGCGCCTGCTGCCGTATCTGCAGCGCGGGCTGCGCGCGGGCCAGGTCCTCAGGCACAGCCAGAACGTTCGACAGATTGCGCTGGACGCCCTCGACGTCATGCCGATGGGCGTGATCCTGGTGAGCTATGGCGGCGCCGTGCTCGCCACCAACCGGGTCGCCCGGGCGGTCATGGCGGAACGGCAGGTCTTCAACGTCGGGCGGTCCGGGCTCGAAATCTCCCGCGATGGCAAGCTTTCCCGCCTGCGCGACCTCATCGCTGAAGCCCTGAAGGCGCACGGGCACAACCAGACTCCGGGCCCGTTCGGCTTCTCGGTGAACCGGCCCAGCGGCCAGCGACCCTTGTCCGTGCTGGTGACGCCGGTGCGTGTGCTGGAACGCCACAGCTGGGAGGACCCCGCGGCGGTGGTGTTCATCGGTGATCCCGATCATACCGGCGACATCGACGAGCAGCGCCTGCGGGACTTATACGGCCTCACCGCCGCAGAGGCCCGGGTGGCGGCGCTGCTGGCCTCCGGGTACCGGCTGGACGAGATTGCGGAAATGCTGGACGTCGCCTACGAGACCACGCGCAAGCACCTCAAGCGGGTGCTCTCCAAGGCGCAGACCGACCGTCAGGCCGAACTGGTGCGGATGATCGTGACCGGACCGGGCGGCCTCGCCGGTTGAACCCGCGCGGCCGGCGGTGGCCACTGCCCCCTACCGGCTGTTCCGTCGCGTCGTCGGCTGATGTAAACTCCTCGCGCTCCGGGGGATACCCGGCATGAGCGTGGGAGAGGTGATTGTGAGCGAAGTCCGGACGATCATCGCGTTCGACGAAGGAGTGTTGCCGCCGGCCGGCACCTATGCGTTCGAACTCGATCTGTCAGGTCAGAACGGGTGCGACATCATTGAGCAGATTGCCTGGCTGGTGGGATCGCTGCGCGCCCCGTATGAAATTCGCGCCGACGACCAGACCATCACACCGGACGAGATCGGTCGTCACCACACCCGTTTGACGGTATGGACCAACGATCGCAGCAACGCCGATTTCCTGCTTCTGGTGCACGAACTCGGCGTCGATGTGGTGCGCTCCTACCCGGAACACTGAAGCGCGGACGAAGGCAGACCGAAGCGGGGCGCTCCGCCGTCACATGCGGCGGAGCATGCCCGGTCCAGTCACGCGCTCAGAACTTGAGTGCGCGCGCCCGCATCACATGCGGCAGGGCCCGCACACGATCCAGCACGCCTTCCGATGGCAGTTCATCCACGGCCACCAGGGCGATGGCATCCCCACCCGGCCGGTTGCGGCCTAGGTTGAAAGTGGCGATGTTGATGCCGGCGTCGCCCAGCGTCGTGCCCAAGGCGCCGATGAAGCCCGGCTTGTCCTGGTTGGTGACGAACAGCATGTGCGGATGCAGCGCCGCGTCCATCGGTATGCCCTTGATCTCGACGATGCGGGGCTGATCGCCGTTGAACAGGGTGCCGGAGACCGAGCGGGTCTGCTTCTCGGTGGTCACCACCAGCCGCAGCAGGGTGCTGTAGCCGCTGCCGCGACCATGCTTGACCTCGCTCACGGCGATGTTGCGGGCCTTGGCCACCGACGGCGCGTTGACCATGTTGACGGTCTCCGTCAGCGGCCGCAGCAACCCTTCCAGTACCAGGGCGGTGAGCGGACGGGTATTCACTTCGGCCACGTCGCCCTCGTACTCGATGGTGGCGGCGCTGATCGCGGTCTCGGTCACCTGGCCGGCGAAGCTGCCGATCTGGTGCGCCAAGGTCATGTAGGGCTTGAGCCGCGGCATGTCCTCGGCGCTGACCGACGGCATGTTGAGGGCATTGACGACGCTGCCGTGGATCAGGAAGTCCGCCATCTGTTCCGCAACCTGCAGCGCCACCTTTTCCTGCGCTTCGGTGGTGGACGCGCCGAGATGCGGGGTGACGACCACCTGGTCCATGCCGAATAGAAGGTTCTCCCGCGCCGGTTCCTCGGCGAACACGTCGAGGGCGGCACCGGCGACGACACCGCTCTCCAGCCCAGCCTTGAGGTCCGCGTCCACCACCAGAGCACCGCGGGCGCAGTTGATGATGCGCACCCCCGGCTTCATTTTGGCGATGGTGCCGGCGTTGATGATGCCACGGGTGGCGTCGGTCGCCGGCGCATGCAGGCTGATGAAATCGGACCGCGCCAGCAGCGTGTCCAGGTCCACTTTCTCCACACCCAGATCGGCGGCGCGCTCCGGCGACAGATACGGGTCCTGCGCCAGCACCCGCATCTTCAGGCCCAGGGCGCGGTCGGCGACGATGCCGCCGATATTGCCGCAACCGATAATGCCAAGCGTCTTGCCGGACAACTCGACGCCGACGAAGCGGGACTTCTCCCACTTCCCGGCGTGGGTCGAGGCATTGGCCTGCGGGATCTGACGGGCCAGGGCCAGCATCAGGGCGATGGCGTGCTCGGCGGTGGTGATGGAATTGCCGAACGGCGTGTTCATGACCACCACGCCGTGCGCCGTTGCGGCGGCGACGTCGACATTGTCGACGCCGATACCGGCCCGGCCGATCACCTTGAGGCGGCTGGCGGCCTTGATGATATCGGCGGTGACCTTGGTGGCCGACCGCACGGCGAGGCCATCGTACTCGGCGATGCAGGCCTTCAGTTCGTCCGGGGCGAGGCCGGTCTTCACGTCGGCATCGACACCGCGTTCCTGCAGAATAGCGGCGGCGCGCGGACTCATCTTGTCCGCGATCAGGACCTTGGGCATGGGTTTTCCCCTGTGGTGGCGTTTCAGGCGGTGGTATTTCAGGCGGTGGTATTTCAGGCGGTGGCGTTTCAGGCGGCGGTCGCGTTCTCGGCCTTGACCGTTTCCCAGGCCCAGTCGAGCCACGGCAACAGCGCCTGCAGATCGCTGGTCTCGACCGTGGCGCCGGCCCAGATGCGCAGCCCCGGCGGAGCGTCGCGGTAGCCGGCGACGTCGTAGGCCGCCCCCTCCGTCTCCAGCGCGGCGGCCACGCGCTTGGCCACCGCGGCGCGGGTGGCAGCGTCCAGTCCGAGGAACCAGGGATCGACGATGGTCAGGCAGACCGAAGTGCAGGACCGCGAGGCCGGATCGGCGGCAAGGAAGTCGACCCAAGCCGTCTTGTCGACCCAGGCTTCAAGGGCGGCCAGATTGGCGCGGCTGCGGGCCATCAGGCCCGGCAGCCCGCCTGCCAGCTTGGCCCAGGCCAGGGCATCCAGCTGATCCTCCACGGCCAGCATGGAGGGGGTGTTGATGGTCTCGCCCCGGAAGATGCCTTCCTGCAGCTTGCCTCCCTTGGTGAGCCGGAAGAGCTTCGGCAGCGGCCATGGCGGGGTGTAGGATTCGAGCCGTTCGACGGCGCGCGGACTCAGGATCAGCATGCCGTGCTGGGCCTCGCCGCCAAGCACCTTCTGCCAGGAGTAGGTGGTGACATCCAGCTTGTCCCACGGCAGGTCCATGGCGAAGGCGGCCGAGGTGGCGTCACAGATGGTCAGGCCCTCGCGGTCGGTGGCGATCCAGTCGCCGTTGGGGACACACACGCCCGAGGTGGTGCCGTTCCAGGTGAACACCGTATCGCGGGCCGGGTCCACTTGGCCGAGGTCGGGGAGTTGGCCATAGTCGGCCTCCAGCACCCGCACGTCGGCGCACTTGAGTTGTTTGGTGATATCGGTGACCCAGCCCTTGCCGAAGCTTTCCCAGGCCAGCACGTCGATGCCGCGCGCCCCCAGCAGCGACCAGAGCGCCAGTTCCACCGCCCCGGTATCGGAAGCGGGGACGATGCCGATGCGGTAGTCGGCCGGCACCTCCAGAATGGCGTGGCTCAGCTCGATCACCGCGGCAAGCTTGGCCTTGCCGGCCTTGGCGCGGTGGGACCGGCCGAGACAGGCATCGGAGAGGACGTCGAGGTTCCAGCCGGGACGCTTGGCACAGGGGCCGGAAGAGAAGCGGGGATTGGCCGGGCGGGTGTCCGGCCGTCGGACATTAGTCATGATGTATCTCCCATCCTTGCAGATGGGTCGCGACCCGTCGGGAGGTCGTGGCCCGGCCCGCTTATAGGCATCCCTGCCGCCACGGTCAACAACAACCCCCGCCCGCCACCGCGCCTCGCAGCTTACACGATGACGCTCCGGTCAAGTTACAAGGGGTCGTAACATAAATCCCCCACGAGCCAGCACGGCGCCCTCTCCTTGGAGTCCCCGTCACGAACCCTCACCCTCCCAGCCGGCCTGTCGGCCGGCCGGGCCCCTCCCTCTCCCGCTGCGCGGGCGAGGGGCTCCGCGGGCGAGGGGCTTTAAGGGCCCTCACCCTCCCGCGCAGCAGGCGAGGGCCTCAGGGGGCGCATCGTGGTGGCGAGACCCTCGGAAAATTAGGGCCCTTTCAGCCGGCACGCCGCCATCTGTTATTTCTGTTCCAACGCAGCGGTTACGTCTTCCGGCAGGGCCCGGTCGTCCACGCCGCCGGGTTCCGTGACCTCGTCCGCCGCCCCGCCCGCCGCCCCGAACGGTTCCGCCTCGCCCATCTCCGGCTCCGGCTCCAGCAACGGTGCCAGGGAGGCTTCCCGCTCCTCGCCCACGCCGGTGATGGCACGACCACTCTTGGCCTGCAGAGCGGCCTCGTCCGGCGAGCGGGCCACATTCACCGTCACCTCCACCACCACTTCCGGGTGCAGGCTGATCGGCACCGGGTAGAGCCCCAGGCTCTTGATCGGCTGGGACAGCAGCACCTGACGGCGGTGTACGGTGAGATCGCTCGCCGCCGTGACCGCTTCCGCGATGTCGCGCGGCTGAACCGAGCCGTAGAGCTGCCCACTCTCCCCGGCTTGGCGGATCAACACCACGCTTATGCCCTCGAGCCCGCCGGCCACCGCTTCCGCCTGCGTTCGGCGTTCCTGATTGGCGGCCTCCAGCTGCCCCCGCTCCACCTCGAACCGCTTGCGATTCTCGTCCGTCGCCCGCACGGCCTTCCGCTGCGGAAGCAGATAGTTGCGCGCATAACCAGGCCGCACTTTGACCACATCACCCATCCGGCCGAGCTTGGCCACCCGTTCCAGCAGGATCACATCCATCTTTTCAGTCCCTCCATCCGACTCATCTTGCCGGCCTCATCCGGTGCACCCCTGGTGCCTGAGCCCCAAGCGCGCTGATGCGGCCTCACGCTGACGGTGGCGTCGGCAGGCGCCGGCGGATCCCCAGCCACTGCTCGAGCATGCCAGCCGCGGCGGTCGCTCCGGCCACGGCCGGAAAGGCGAACGCCAACAGGACATAGTACGTCACCAACAACAATCCCTTCGCCGCCGTGCGTCGCGCCAGCGTGTGCAAGACGGCGAGCCCGACCAGGAAATACGGCACGGCAAACACCAACACAAGGTTGCGCGCGACATAGCGCGCATCCCCGGCCGCCAGCAGCCCGACCACCGCCGCCGTCACCAGAGGCCAAGCGAACCACTCAGGCAGCGCCAGTTCGGACCACCGGGGTGACGGCCGCCGGTTCCAGCGGCGGCCTGCCAGCAACCCCTGGGCGAGCACGGCATTGATCGCGATCATGAGCACCCACATCGCACCGGCCGCACCGACAAAGACCGGCGCGATCTGCGCCACCACGGCCGCGCGGTCCGCCGCCGGCAGATCGGGGGCCGCCGTCCGCATCGCCTCATCCATCACGTGACGGACGCCCGCTTCGATCCCGCCACCGGCAAACAGCGCGCCGATGACGATAACCACCGCGCAGAACACGCTCAGCGCCGTCAGGATACCGCCAGGCGGATACCACAATGCGGGATCACTGGCATCGCCGGGGCGGCGGGTCAAAGCCTGCCGCACCACCAGCAGCGAGGGCACGGCGTGCAGACCGCCGTAAACCCCGGCCGCGGCGATCCCGCCGAAGCCCGCAACCACCCCGATTCCCGCCACGACGGCGATCGGAATGGCCGCCGAGCCCAGCCCCAGGCCCACCAGCATCAGCGGCAATGGCGAGAAGTAGGCGAGGAGCATGCCACCCGGCGCGCCGGTCATTGCCATCAGCGACACGACCGCGCTGAGGACGCCGCCGCCGATGGCCATCATCGCGGTCTGCAGCATGTGCTCTCCCGTACGCAGCGCAACGCCATGCCGTCTCGGCGAGAACGCCCGCCGCGGGCCGTCATCCATTCCCCGCGCCCCGGCCTCCGCGCGCAAACCCGGCCCGAACCTGAACGTTCCGGAGCGATAGGCCGCCCAAGCGCCCAACAGTCGGCGGGATGCGCCACCGGCACCAACGCCGTCAGTTGACTACTTGAGGACGTAAGGCAGTAGGGCGAGAAAACGTGCCCGCTTGATCGCCCGCGCCAGTTCCCGCTGCTTCTTCGCCGACACCGCCGTGATCCGGCTCGGCACGATCTTTCCGCGCTCTGAGACGAACCGTTGCAACAGCCTGATGTCCTTGTAATCGATTTTCGGCGCATTGGGGCCGGAGAACGGACATGACTTGCGGCGGCGGAAAAATGGCCTGCGGGCGGCGTTCATCGGCTGGTCTCCTCGGTCTCGGCCAGTGCAGGCCGATCCTCCGCCTCCCGGCCCCGCCGATACTCGTCACGCCGGCCTTCGTCACGTCGGCCTTCGTCACGCCGGCCTTCGTCACGCCGGCCTTCGTCACGAAAGCCGCGGCCATCGCCGCCCCCCTCGCGGAAACGTCCGCCTTCGCGGCGACCGCCGCGCTCGTCACGGCCGGGCCGGCTTTGCAGGATGGCGGAAGGTCCCTCCTCCAGTTCATCCACACGAATGGTGAGATAGCGCAGCACATCCTCGTTGATCCGCATCTGCCGCTCCATCTCATGGACGGCAGCCGGTGGCGCATCGAGACCGAACAGGACGTAATGGCCCTTGCGATTCTTGCGGATTCGAAATGCGAGGGGGCGGAGCCCCCAGGGCTCACGCTTGGCGACGCGACCGCCATTGTCCTCGATGATCTTGGTGATGGTATCGGCCAGGGCGTCCACCTGCGGTGCGGCGATATCCTGGCGCGCGATGACGACGGTTTCGTAGAGTGGCAACGTTGGTTCCCTTCCCCTTTCGGATTGTCTCAGCCCGCGGCACAGCACGAGCATATCCGGCTCACCCGCCGGCAAGAGGCTCAGGCACTCTACACGGGAGTGGCCTCGGCGCAACCGGATAATTGGCCCAACCGCTCGGCGAGGCTTGAAACGCATAGCAGGTGGGCGGCCCGGACCGTCACCGCTCCGGGCTTGGAGATCGCAGCAAATTCGGGCGACCCGGAGCTAAAGACGGTCAGGGGCGGAGAGAAATTGGCAAGAAAGCGATCGGCGTGCATCGATACGGCGAAAAAAAGCTTGGAAAGCTCGCGGGACCCGACTAACTTTTGCGCACGGCACCGCTGGCTTGTCCTGCCACGTTTACCCACGACCCGCGGTGCCAGGTCGCCAGCCGAGAACCCCCAAGCATGCGGCAGACCCGCAGGTCGGCGTGGTAGACGTGCGTGGCGCAACGGTCCCAAGTGTGGCCGTATGATCGGGGGATGGCTCGCAGCCAGCTATTCAGGGATGCGATGAAACAGAATTCGAGTTCAAGACGTCTCCGTGGGCGCGGCAACGGCAAGCGTCACACCACGTCCAGAAACCAGACGTTCGAAAGCAACGGCCCCGAAGGCAAGATCCGCGGTTCCGCACAACAGGTGCTGGAACGCTATCTGGCACTCGGGCGCGATGCCTCGTCGTCGGGCGATCCGATCGCCGCGGAAGGATTTTTCCAGCACGCGGAACATTACTATCGGCTGATCAGTGCCGATGCACCTGCAGATCGCGGTAACGGCGCCGGCGCGCCCGGTCAGCCACGCCGCCCGGGTGAACCGACTCCGGATCGTCAGGCAGGCAGTCAGGCCAGCAGTCAGGCGGGCGACGCGGTCGAGCCCGGTTCGGGTGAGGACGCCGAACAAGTCTCATGCTGAGCCTCCGGTCCGGCCAGGCCCGCGCCGCTTCATTGGCATCGCTTCCGCCGATGCCGGGCGCCCCCTGACACCGGTGTCCTGACTCGGCACGCTTTTTTCTACAGCCTTAACACATTTCGAAACAATCGAGTTCGGCCGTAGCGCCGGGCGCGGATGATGACGCCCGAGCCGCCAGGACGTGCGTCCGCTGTCCCCAAGGCCGAAGCGCCCAGAAGCCGGAGCGACCGGCGCTGTTTGTGCCAACTCTCCCTGCCCCGCCATGGCTGATGGGCTCAACAAGCCGTCCAAACAAACACCAATGAATGTGACCGGGATTCCGGCCGGCCACCTCACGGGCTTGTTATCCAGGCGTTATTAGTTCTCTGTCGCATCGGCGCAGCCGCGTCGTTATATGCTCCGCGACGCAAGCGATGCTGCGGCCCAGGACCGAGCGATGGACACCGACATCAAAACAACAAGCCTCGGTGACCGGCTGACTCGGCCGAGAACCATCAACCGGATAAGCAACCCACCATCACTTAAGGAGTATACCGCGATGAAAAGCATGACTACTTTCGTCACCGCCGCCGCCCTCACCTCGGCCGTGGCCATGGCTGCCGCCGTGACCGTGCCGACCTCGGCGCACGCCCAGGCGCAGGAGAAATGCTACGGCATCTCGCCGGCCGGCCAGAACGACTGCGCCGCAGGGCCGGGCACCACCTGCGCTGGCACCTCTACGGTGGACTACCAAGGCAATGCCTGGACCCTGGTCCCCGCCGGCGACTGCGAGAAATACGGCGCCGAGGATGCCGCCGCCGAGTTCGATCTGCCGGGCGACCGCAAGGGCTCGCTGGAGCCGCTGGACCGCGATCTGCCCGCCTGACACACGGATGCGTGCCGCCCGGGCCGGACGACGCCGGCCGGGCGGCGCCTTTCTCCGTCATGATCACCCGTCATCCCGACCGCGAGCTCCGCCTCATGACCACCCACGAACCCCCGAGCCTGCAACAGCGCGCGCTGCCACCGCGCGCGGGCATCAGCTTCAAGCCCTGCCACTGGCCTGACATCAACGCCGGCAACCCGGACGTGGGCTTTTTCGAGGTGCACGCCGAAAATTACATGGGGGCGGGTGGGCCGCCTCACCGGATGCTGGAGGGGCTGCGAGCGCGCGCTCCCTTGTCGCTGCACGGTGTCGGCCTGTCGATCGGCAGCGAAGGACGGCTCGATCCGGATCACCTTGCCCGCCTGCGCCACCTGATCGACCGCTACCAGCCGGCCAGCTTTTCCGAACATCTCGCGTGGTCTAGCCATGGCGGCATCTATTTCAACGATCTGCTGCCGCTGCCCTACAACGCGCAAACCCTGGCGCGGGTCGCCGATCATGTCGACGAGACACAGACCGCTCTCGGCCGGCCCCTGCTGCTGGAAAACCCTTCGGCGTACGTAGCTTTTGTCGACGCCACCATGGACGAGATCGGGTTCCTGACCGAAATCGCCCGGCGCACCGGCTGCGGCCTGTTGCTCGATGTCAATAACGTCTACGTCTCGGCGGTGAACCAGGGCTTCGATGCCGCCGCCTACCTCGATGCCTTCCCGCTGCACCTTGTCGGCCAAATCCACCTGGCAGGTCACGCCGGTGAGGTCGATGCGGATGGCCGCCGCCTGCTGATCGATGCCCACGACCGGGCGGTAGATGCGGCGGTGCACGCCCTGTTCGCCCGCGTGATCGCCCGCGGCGGGGCGAAGCCGACACTGATCGAATGGGACAATAATGTCCCCGCCTTCGACGTACTGCTGGCCGAGATGCAGGCAGCGGAGGCGATTCTGCGGTCCGCTCTGGCGATATCCGATGTCGCTGCGGAATGACAGCGAGGCCGCCATGGCGGCGGCGCTGCTGGATCCTGCCCGTCCCGGCCCAGACGACCTCCGTTTCTCGGTCCACCGCAACAACGTGGTGGCCGGCCTGATCAACGCTCTGGCTGAGACCTTCCCGGCCGTGCACGCCTTGGTGGGCGACGAATTCTTTCGCGCCGCCGGGGCCGTGTTCGTGCGCGCCCACCCGCCCGTGAGCCCCGTCCTGATTCACTGGGGCGGCGCCTTTCCGGACTGGATCGCTGCGTTCCCGCCGGCAGCCGGTGTGCCGTACCTGGGCGACGTGGCCCGCCTGGAATGGGCCCGCACGGAAGCGTACAACGCCGCCGACATGCCGTCGCTGGCCGCACGGGCGCTGGCGGCCGTAGCGCCGGAGCGGCTGCCCCGGACCCGGCTCACGCTGCACCCGGCCGTGCGCCTTGTGGCCTCACGCTTTCCGGTGGCAAGCCTGTGGGCCGACGTCACCGGCCGCCATCAAGGCTCCCGCCCGATCCTGTCGCGGGCCGAGACCGCACTGATCACCAGGGGCGAAAACACCGTGAGCGTGCGCGCGATCCCACCGGCAAGTGCAGCGTTCTTGCGCTCCCTGATGGCGGGCCAGCCGCTGGAGGCCGCCGCCGGCGCCGGCATGAACGAACCGGACTTCGACCTTACGGCAGAAATCAGCGCGCTGTTCCAGGCTGGATTGGTGGCGGGAATCACAGCGGACAACGGGAGTGGATCATGGGCCGCCTCATCGATGTGATCGTGAGACTGCATAACGGCGTGTTCGGTGTGATCGAGCGTGCACTCGACGGCTGGTTTCTGGGCTTGGCCGCACGATTCGCATTTGCCGGCGTGCTGTTCGGCTATTACTGGAATTCCGCGCTGACCAAGATCGAACCCGGCCTGTTCGGTTTTCTCAGCATCCGCGACGCCGCCTATTTCCAGATGCTGCCGCCGATCGTGGAGGCGTACGGATACGACGTCTCCCAGATACCGACCTTTCCCTGGGGGCTGGTCGTGACTGTTGGCACCTATTCCGAGTTTCTCCTGCCGGTGCTGATCGTGGCGGGCCTGTTCACCCGCATCGCCGCCTTCGGCATGATCGTGTTCGTGTTCGTCCAATCGTACGTGGACATCGCCTTCCACGGGGTGGACGACGCCACCATCGGCAGCCTCTTCGATCGCATCCCCGGCAGCGCCATCATGGATCAGCGCACCCTGTGGCTGTTCCTGTTGGGCTTCCTGGTGGTGAAGGGAGCCGGCGCCATCTCCGTCGACGGACTGCTCAGACGTTGGCGTCGTTGACGTGACCGGTCGGGGTACCCTGACCCTAAGCGCCGTCGTTGCGGCACAGACCCAGCAAGCCCGCCAAGCGGCGCACGGTCTCCGCGTCCACCCGGCCGGTCACCCGGACCGGGCGGAAATGCCGCTGAAACGCCTTCAGCGCGGCCGACGGATCGCTCACATCGTAACCGATCTCGTCCAACATCGCCGTGATCACCGCCGCGTCCATCGGGCAATCGTTCGCTTCCGCCGGCCACAGGCCGATCCCCTGTGCGGCCAGGCCGGGCCAGTCGAACAATTCCCCCGGATCCTGCTTCCGGGTGGGTGCGACGTCGGAATGACCGACCATGTTGCGGGCGGGGATGCCGTGGCGTCGCACGATATCGCTGGCCAGGGCCGCGACCGCCGCCATCTGCGCGTCCGGAAACGGGCGGTAGCCGAAGTCGTGGCCGGGGTTGACCAGCTCGATCCCGATCGACCGGGCGTTGATATCCGAATTGCCGCGCCAGCGCGCGACGCCGGCGTGCCAAGCGCGCCGGACCTCCGGCACCAGCCGCATTACCGTACCGTCCTCGTCCACCAGGTAGTGGGCACTGACCCGGGCGGCCGGATCGCACAACCGGTCCCGCGCCGCGGTGGCCGTCCGCATGCCGGTGTAGTGCAAAACCAGCATGTCGATCACGCTGCCGGGCGGCCTGGCGTCGTGGTTCGGGGAGGGGTCGTCGAAACTCATGGAGCAATGGCCGGTGTGCGTGACGGTTTCAGAAACTGGATCATGGCGACGCCGGCCAGCGTAACGGCACCTCCCACCAGGATGCGCGGCGTGATCGGCTCCCCCAGCAATCCCCCGGCGAGGAACACCGCCAGCACCGGTGCCAGCAGCATCAACGGAACGATCCGATTGACGTCGTGCTTGCCGAGAAGCCAGTACCAAAGGCCATAGGCGACGATGGAGGCGCCGAGCGCGGTATAGACGACAGCACCCCAGCCACGCCAGCCGGCGGCGGCGAGGGCCTCCGCCTGCCCCGTCTCCACCACCAGGGACACCACCAGTAGCTGCGGCGCGGTGAACAGGGCGAACCATGCATTCATCACCATCGGCGGAACGCGTCGCAGCTTTTTGATGAGGATGTTGGCCACGGCCCAGGCCAAAGCACCCCCCACCACCAGGAGGAAATGCACCAAGCTCGGCGCCGAGGCCGGTTCTCCGGCGAGGACATAGACGCCAGTGAAAGCGATGATCATGCCCAGTATTTGCAGGCCGCCCATGGTTTCGCCATAGACGATCCAGGCCAGCAGAGCGCTGAACGGCACGGTGAGTTGGATGGCGATGGCGGCCGGGCCCGCATCCACCCCGGACAGCCCGACGAACAGAAGACCGAAGTGGCAGCCGCCCAGCACGACCGACAGCACCAGCATCGGCCGCCAGGCATCGCCGAGTGGCTTCAAGAATGGCACCAGCAGCGCGGCCACCAGGGTGAACCGAAGCGCCAGCAGAAGCAGCGGCGGCAGTTCCCCCACGCCCACCTTGGCGACGACGAAGTTGAACCCCCACAGGCCTATGACGGTGAAAGCGGCGGCCCAGTCCAGCGGTTTCATGGCGCCCGCTCCGGGGGCGCTAGCCAATACCCCGGGCGCGGGTACTGTTCAACCGGCGGCACGCTCCTTCCGGATGCGATCGTACGCGGCGTTGATGGCAGCCATGCGCTGGTTGGCGACATCGATGAACTCCTGCGGCATGCCTTTAGCGACCAGCGTGTCAGGATGATTCTCACGGATCAGGCGGCGGTAGGTCGCCTTGATTTCGTCGCTGCCCGCGCTGCGATCCACCCCCAGCACGTCGTAGGCATCGGGTTCTCCGCGGCCGGCGAACATGGCGTGCACCCGCTCGAACCCCCGGTGATCGAGCCCGAAGATGTCCGCCACCTGCCGCAGGTAGGCCAGTTCCGCGGGCTTAACCGGACCGTCCGCCTGGGCGATGTGGAACAAACCGGCCAGCAATTCTTCCAGCAAGGTCGGTTCGTCGCGGAAGAGGGCCGCCACCTGCCGGGCATACGGCTCGAACCCGCCGGCATCGCGCTTGGCCATGTCGAAGATGCGGGCCACGTTGCGCATCTCCCCGGGCGGGACATGGAACACCTGTTTGAAGGCGTCGATCTCCGCCCGGGTCACCGTCCCATCGACCTTCGCCATCTTGGCACCAAGTGCGATCACGGCGACGGTAAAGGCAACTTGGCGTGCGCCGTCGCCCAGAAGCGACGGCCCGTCGTGTGGGATACCGGCCTGCTCCGCGCGGATGCGGTCGACCGCATGGCCCGCCACGGCGCCGATCAAAGCCCCGAGCGGGCCGCCCATGGCGAACCCGGCGAAGCTGCCGATGATCTTGCCCCAGATGCTCATCATGAACATGGCAGACAGAAGCCTCCCGCCGTCCCTTTCCGGCGCCGCAAGCGCACCGTGCCGGCTCGATCCGCCACCGGCACACATCGTGCTTGCCGTGCCGCCGCACTTCCTCCGCCGGGCTCGGCATCACGACGACAAACCAACCACGGCAAACGATCGCCGGTAGCGGCACCTGCCATCCTGATCGATAGATGGGACTCGCGGCGACGGGTGGAAACGTGCTCCTTGCCGGCCTCGGCCCTTAAGAGGGCCAACAGACGGCAACGGACCACGACCTGCACCAGGGCCGCCTTCCGACGAGCGCACACCACGAACCGACATCGCGGCAGGCACCCGCCGGTTGAAGGCTTTGCGACCGCGGGGCGCTCAGATGACCGGACGCTGCAACTGCGGATTCTGCACCGGAGGCTTGGCCGAATAATCGTAGAACCCCTTGCCGGTCTTGCGGCCGAGGTAACCGAGTTGCACCAGCCGGGTCAGGGTGTGGGGCGGCGCATGGTGCTCGTGCCGAACATCCATGTAAATGTTCATGGACATCGCCTCCACGACATCAAGCCCGATGTAATCGGCGAGCTCGAACGGGCCCATCGGATGGGCTGCGCCGGCCTTCATGGCGTGGTCGATAGTCTCGATCGCACCGGTTCCGCGTTCCAGCATGCGAATGGCGTTGAGCATGTACGGCACCAGAAGCCGGTTGACAATGAAGCCGGTGGTGTCCTGGACGATGACCGGGTCCTTGTTGATGCCGTTACAGAACGTCTCCAGCTTCTGCAGCGTCTCGTCCGACGTCTCGAAGCCATGGATGACTTCAACCAGCTTCATGACGGGAGCGGGATTGAAGAAGTGCAAGCCAGCCACCCGGTCACGTTTCTGGCACACAGACATCATCGCGGTGACGGACAAGGTGGAGGTGTTGGTGGTCAACAATGTATCGGGGCGGCAAACCTGATCCAGCCGCCGAAACAGGGCTTTCTTGGTTTCCAGGTCCTCGATGATCGATTCGATTACCAGATCGCTGTCGGTCACGGCATTTTCATCACCGGTGAACGTCATGCGCCCAAGAATTGCGTCCCGGGTTGCGGCTTCCATCTTGCCCCGTTCGACCATCTTGCCGAGGCCTTTGGCCACCGTGTCCTTGGCCTTCTCCGCCGGCCCGGGAGTGGCTTTGACGGCGATGACGTCGTGGCCGGCGGATGCGCACACCTGCGCCACGCCAAGACCCATGGTTCCGGTGCCGATGATGCCGACCTTGCTGATTGTCATGATTGAATTCTCCCCTGGCGAGTTCCGGCCCCGGCCGATAATCGGTGATCCGGTCGAGCGGGCCCGTCCCCCGAACGTTGTTGGGCGGAGTCCATCCCACCCCATATCCACCACCGGTTTATCGCCTTTCATGTTGGAAATAAAGGGGCCGCTCGCGTCTGCACAATGCCGGCCGGGGGCGGCGGCGATTCCCACCCGCGGACGGGGTTGCCGCAACCGGCGCGCAAAGCTACCTGAAGTCGGGAACCGGCTGGAACCGGCACCGTGGAAGACGATGGCAGCCGGGGTGTGGGGGCGCCGGGCTTGGTTGCGCGCGCTGCATCAGGCTGATTGCGTTGCAGCAACAAGATGGGCTATTTTGTTAGCGGGTATTCCCCGTTCGGGAAACGAACGAAGGCACACATATCATGAATGAGAGTTCAACTGCGGCGGCGAGGGCCTCCACCGAGCCGACGCCGGTAACCATTAAAAAGTATGCGAACCGGCGCCTGTATAATACGGCAACAAGCAGCTATGTTACGTTGCAAAGCTTGGCCACCATGGTCAAAGCAGGATCAGAATTTGTCGTATATGATGCCAAAACAGGCGAAGACATTACGCGATCTGTACTGACCCATATTATCGTGGAAGAGGAAGCTAAGGGTCAAAAATTACTCCCGGTCAGCTTCCTTCGACATTTGATCAGCTTTTATGGCGATAGCCTTCAGGTTCTGGTGCCTCGCTACCTTGAGCACACTATGCAAGCATTTGCCCGAAACCAGGAGCAAATGCGCGACTACATGCGCGATACCCTCGATGGCTTAATGCCGTTCGGTCAACTTGAGGAGGTCAGCAAACAGAACATCTCGATTTTTGAGACGGCCATGAAAATGTTCAGCCCATTCTACAGCGAGGACGACGAGGACGCTCGGCGGGGCGATCGCAGTGCCGCAAGGACGCCCAACCAAGAGATCGAGGAGCTGCGCGGTCGGCTCAACAAGATCCAGCAGCAGCTCGACGAGCTGGTGTCACAGCAGCGCTCCGACTGACGCCTCCAGCCCTGTTGGCACGTCGTCGCCGAACGCCTCCATCGGCAGCGCTAAGGCCACTGCCGGCGTCGATCGGCTTGCTCCGGCGTGGTGCTCCGGCGTGGTGCTCCGGCGTGGTGCTCCGGCGTGGTGCTCTGGCGTGGGATCTGATTTCCCCTACAATGAGTGGTATCACCTGCGGCACATCGCGCTGGGGTTTTTCCGCGATGGTGGTATAGTCCCGTCACCGTTTGCCGCCGGACGCGGAGAACGGTTGAAAATGGCAGTGGCAGATTGGGGATTGGCCTCGTACCACACGCCGAAGCAGAACGCAGGGGTTGATATTTGTCTCGCATTCCCTTACCTTTGAGGAATTGCGGATAAGAAGCGGTTGCCATGCCTGGCGTGAACGAGCGACGCACGGTGGGGCATTGACATCTGGGGAGACCGATAACGATGGTGCCATTTGACAACAACCGCGTCGTCGAGGAACGCACGACCATCCGGGCGACCGATGTCGATCGTTACGTCGGTGGGCGCATTCGGGAGCGTCGGGTCATGCTGGGGTTGAGCCAGCAGCAGATGGCCGACATGATCGGCGTGACCTATCAGCAGGCGCACAAGTACGAGCGCGGGATCAACCGCATCTCGGCGGGACGGCTCTATGAGATCGCCCAGGTGCTTCGGGTGCCGGTCAGCTACTTCTTCGACGGTATCGACAGCGCCGACGGCGAAGAGGAAATGTCCATGCGTCAGCGCATGTGTCTGGAACTGGCTCGCAACTTCACGCAGATCACGAGCGATCGCCACCGCGAGGCGCTGAGCCAGATGGCGCGGGCACTGGCCACCAAGTGAGGCGGCCACAAATCTGATCCGATCGGGCGCTTCGACGCGCCCCCGGAAGCATCGCGGCCGCCGCCCGCGTCGGGACACACTGCCTCATTGGCCAAGGCAAAGGCGGCATCACCATGATGGATATGCGGCGGCGTGGCCATAGGCGGCACGCTGGTGTTGAGGTGCGGCAGTGCGCGGGGGCGCTTCCGGGTGCGGGAGCGCGGTCCGGCGTGCAGCGGTTTTTTTGCTTTGATTTTGAGCGGTTGCTAAGGTATTAAGCACGTCTCGCCCTTGCTGCGTTCCAGGCTCTCGACGCCGGTGGCGCAAGCGGGGGCGTTCTCGTTCGGTGAGTCCGCTGGCCGGTGCCTTCATGCCCGATCGGCGGTGCTGAGGAGGGCGGTCGTGATGTTGTTGGTCATGAATGACGACTGCGGCTATCGCAAGCCGTACATGCTCTTGCTCGGCCGGAAAAACCCACACTCTAGTCTGACGGTCGCCTGACCGCCGCGCCATCGCGCGGTTGTCGGCCGGTCCCGCATACCGCGGGATCGACGCCCTTCGTCCGTCCGTCTGTTTGCGCCCTCCGGGGCCGGTAAGGGTTGTTTCCATCGATGACACCGAAGATCGCTCGATTCCTGCACGTCCAACGTCCCGACACGCCTTGTCTGGTGGTCGATCTCGACGTGATTTCCGAAAATTATGATGCGCTTCGTCGCGCCCTGCCGCTTGTTGCCATCTATTACGCGGTCAAGGCCAACCCGGCCCGGCCGGTCCTGGAGCGGTTGGTGGGCCTCGGCTCCAGCTTCGATGCCGCCAGCGCCTGGGAAGTGGACGAGTGCCTCGCCGCGGGCGCCAATCCGGCGTCAATCTCCTATGGCAACACCATCAAGAAGCGCCGGGATATCGCCCATGCCTATGATCGCGGCGTGCGCATGTTCGCCTTCGACAGCCGGGAGGAGTTGGACAAACTGGCCGAGGAGGCTCCCGGTTCGCGGGTGTACTGCCGCATCCTGACCATCAGCGAGGATGCGCAGTGGCCGCTCTCCCGCAAGTTCGGGTGCAGCCTCGACATGGCCCGGGATCTGATGCTGCGGGCCGCCGATGCCGGGCTCCAGCCACATGGTCTGTCGTTCCACGTGGGCTCGCAGCAAACCAACCCGGCCTGGTGGGACGTCGCCATCGGCCGGTCCGCCATGGTATTTTCCGACCTGCGCCAGGCGGGACTGGAACTCGCCATGCTCAACCTCGGTGGCGGCCTTCCCGCGCGCTACCGCGGTGACAATCTGCCGCCGATCGAGCGGTTTGCCAGCGAGATCATGCAATCCGTGCACCGCCATTTCGGCAACCGCATCCCGGAACTGATCATGGAGCCGGGCCGCTCCATCGCCGCCGAGGCGGGGGTGATCCGCACCGAAGTGGTGGTCGTGGCCCGCAAGGATTACGACGCCCCGGACCGCTGGGTCTACTTCGACGTGGGCAAGTTCGGCGGCCTCGCCGAGACCATGGACGAAGCCATCCGTTACCCCATTGTGACGCCGCATGACGGCGGCGCCGTGGGCCCCGTGAAGATCGCCGGCCCCACCTGCGACGGCGCCGACATCCTGTACGAGAACTGCGCCTACACCATGCCGCTGGCACTGAAAAGCGGCGATCGGGTGGATCTGCTGACCGCCGGCGCCTACACATCGGTATATGCGTCCCAGCGCTTCAACGGCTTCGCACCCATGGCGGAATATTATATCTGAGCGGGTCGTCTGATTGCCGATGCGGCAGAGGAACCTGCACATCCGGGCTGCGCCGGGTCAACATGCGCCGGGCCAACCTGCGCCGGAACCGCGTTGCCCGACGCGGCGGGACTAACGGGGAAAAGGCACTGACGCGCCGGCAATAGTGCCATGCCGGCGGTTGTGATACACCTGCCGCCATGCTGCGCATCGACACGTTGACCTACCGCATCGGCGGCCGGGTGCTGTTGGACCAGGCCACCACCGGCATCGATGCCGGGCAGCGCGTCGGCCTGGTCGGGCGCAACGGCACCGGCAAGACCACCCTGCTGCGCCTGATCACCGGCGAGTTGGAACCCGACGGCGGCGCCATCACCATGCCGCCCCGCTGGGTGATCGGCATCACCCGCCAGGAAGCACCGGGCGGCGACGCCAGCCTGATCGCCACGGTGCTGGCGGCGGATGCCGAACTGGCTCGCCTCACCCGGGCCGCCGAGACCGCTGATGACCCGCATCATATCGCCGACATCCACGAGCGCCTGATCGCCAAGGACGCCCATGCGGCGGAAGGCCGGGCGGCCCGCATTCTGGCCGGTCTCGGCTTCTCTCAAGAAGCTCAGCAGCAGCCGTGCCGGGCGTTCTCCGGCGGCTGGCGCATGCGGGTGGCCTTGGCCGGTCTGCTGTTCACCCGGCCGGACCTGCTACTGCTTGACGAGCCCACCAACCACCTGGATCTGGAAGCCACCCTTTGGCTGGAGAACCACCTCCGCCATTACCCGGGCACGGTGTTGCTGGTCAGCCACGACCGCGGCCTGCTCAACCGGGCGGTGGACCGGATCCTGCACCTGGAGGGCGGCAAGCTGACGCTCTATCAGGGCGGCTATGACCGGTTCGAGCGCACGAGACGGGAGCAGGCGGCCCTGGACGAGAAGCGCCGCGCCCGGCAGGAAGCGGAACGTGCCCATATCCAGGCCTTCGTCGACCGCTTCCGCGCCAAGGCGACCAAGGCGCGCCAGGCACAATCCCGGCTCAAGATGCTGGCGCGGATGGAGCCGATCGCCGCCGGCGCGGCCGAGGAGGCGGCGGTGCGGTTTGATTTTCCGGCACCGGAGCCGCCCCTGCCCTCCCCGCTTTATGCCGTGGACGACGGCGCGATCGGCTACGACGGCCGCCCGGTGCTGCGGGACCTGAACCTCCGCCTGGACGCCGATGACCGCATCGCCCTGTTGGGCGCCAACGGCAACGGCAAGTCCACCCTGATCAAGCTGCTGGCCGGGCGGCTTCCGCTGATGGCGGGGGAGGAGCGGCGGCCCGGCAAGCTTCGCATCGGCTACTTCGCCCAGCACCAGACCGATGAGCTGGACGTGGATGCCAACCCCATCCTGGAGCTGGCCCGGCGCCGGCCGGACGATCCGCCGCTCAAGCTGCGCAGCCACCTGGGCCGCTTCGGCTTCTCCCAGGAGCGGGCGGAGACCCGGATCGGCGACCTCTCCGGCGGGGAGAAGGCGCGCCTTCTGTTCGCGCTGATGAGCAGCGCCGCGCCGCACCTGCTGCTGCTGGATGAGCCCACCAACCACCTGGACGTGATCTCGCGCCAGGCGCTGATCGAGGCGATCAACGGCTTTGCCGGGGCGGTGATCCTGGTCAGCCATGATCCCCACCTGCTGGAACTCACCGCCGACCGGCTGTGGCTGCTGGCGGACGGCCGGGTGAACCCGTTCGAGGGCGATCTGGAGGATTACCGGACGATGCTGCTGTCCCGGTCCGACCGTGCCGGCACCGGGCCGGGGCATGCGGCCGACCCGGCGCCACCGACGGCTTCGGAACCTTCGGCCTTCGACCGCAAGGCCCAGCGCCGGGCCGCGGCCGAACGGCGCCAAGCCCTGGCCCCGTTGCGCAGGCGCGTGGCCGATCTGGAGGATCGCATCGCCCGGCTGGAGGCGGAGAAGGCCACGCTGACGCAGCGCTTGGCCGATCCCGCCCTTTATGCCGCAGGTGGCGACGCGGCGGTGGGCGTGCAGGTGCGCCTGGCGGAGGTGGACAAGGCCCTCGCCGTCGCCGAGGAGGCCTGGGGCGAATTGCAGGAAACCCTCGACCGCAGCGAGGCAGCAGCGTCGTGACGGGCCGGGGCGCGCCGACGTCGTGCCGGGCGGGGGCGTCTGCCCTACCAGACAAACCGGGCGATGGCGTATTCGGGCCGGTGGCCATGCCGGGCGGCCAGGGCCTCCAGCGCTCCGGCATCGATGACGTCATCGCCGTGGGGAAGCAGGCGTTCGGCATTAAGCCCGGCTGCCACCAGCACCGCGTCGAGCCCGGCGGCGTGCGCCCCGGCCACATCGGTGCGAAAGCTGTCGCCCACCGCCAGCACCCGTTCCGGCGGGCAGCCGAGTTCGTCCAGGCAGCGGCGGTAGACCGGGGCGTGCGGCTTGCCGAACCAGTGCACGGTGCCGCCCTGCTCCTGGTACCAGGTGGCGATGGCGCCGGCGCAGAGCTTCCAGCCCGGCCCGTGCATCACCCGGAGGTCGGGGTTGGCGCACACCATGGGCAGGCCGCGGGCCAGGCAGCGCTGCAGGATCGCGTGGTGATCCTCTAGGGTTTCTCCCGGCTCGATCGTGCCGGTGCACAGCACGACATCCGCCCGTTCCGGCGTGGCGACCCGACGGAGGCCGGCTTCATCCGCGAGTTCGCCATCCTCGGGAATGCCGATGTGGAAGCAGTACCGCACGCCGTGGGTCCCGAGGCCGTGCCGTACTGGTTCCGACAGCGCCCCGAACGTGGCCTCGCCCGAGGAATGGACCACATCCAGCAGCCGGGTCGGGATGCCCATCGCCTCCATGTGCGCCACCACCCGCCCCACCCGCCGCGGCGCGTTGGAGAGCGCCGCCAGCCGCAGCCCCGCCTGCTTCATCCGGGCAAGCGTCTCCCCCGCCCATGGATACGCCGCCACCCCATCATGCACCACCCCCCACAGATCCAGGATGAGGGCGTCGTACCGCGGGGTGATGGCGGAGAGGCGGGGGAGGAGGGTTACCGCGCTTTCGCCCATAGCATGCTTGCCCGATTTGCACCGACCTCAGAGCAGACCGGCCAGCACCTGCTCGAGCCGGTCTACTCGTGCGTCCCATGTGTTCTCCCGCGCAACAGCGCGCCGCTGTTCCGGTGTGCCGGCGCCGCGCCCGGCGATGGCTTCCTCCAGCAGCCGAAGCCAATCGTCCAGTCCATGCGCGATCGCAACAACCGAGGCAAAGGGCAGCACGGTGGATAACGGCGCACTCACCACCGGCAGACCGGTGGCCAGATATTCATGAAGCTTCAAGGGGTAACCCGAACGCATCCAAGGGGCATTAATCAAATCATATGGCATGATGTTAACGTTCATGCGATTCACATAAGCTGGAAGTTGATTGTGTTGCTTTAATCCCAATAAATGTACGTTTTTGAGTCTTCTGACCGCATCCATTTCTTTTTGGCGGCCGCCTAGGGCCATTTCTCCTTCGACAACCGGCCCCACGAAGACGATGCTCCAATTGGGCCGACTTTCCGCAATCAATCTAATAAGGTTCCAGTCTACTTTTCGGTTAAGTCGACCTATATAACCGATCCGTGGCTCTGGAACATCAGATAAATCAGTTGGTTCTGGAGTCAAGTGACCGGCAGAAAATGACACGTAATCCACGCCGTTCGGGATCTCGATAACCCGCTCCTGATGCTTGGCCGGCAATATTTTAGACATCTCCCTTGCGGACACAACGATTTCGTCGGCCAAATCGGCAAGACTTCTGAGTTCGTTCTCGCGCTTCTGAGACCAGCCACCCTCATCCGCATATGCATCACGAATGTAGAATATGGTCTTAATCGGCCTCAGCGCTTGTACATAGGGAAGAAACTCGGGATTGTAGACAATTGCAATGCGTCTTGTATCGTCGTTTTTCTGACAAAAGCCCATCAGATGACGTGCATGCAGTCTGAAGCTCAACGACTCAAGGGGCGGCAGGCGCATGCACCGAAGCAGCATTCGTGCAGGCCGATCGATCGTAACCTGATGATCCTCGATGAAGCCGGGAAACCACGGGGCAGAAGCAAAGGCTTCGCTCCCGATGTCCCAGGTGGCAAGACGCCCCGTCGAATACAGGACCGGCCAGCCGCGCGCCGCCAGACGCGAAAGAACTTGTTGCCGGTTCATCCAAGGCCGAAACCAGCTCGCGACGGCGAACGCAATAATGACTGCTTTTTCTGAAGACACTTTAAGAGAGTTTATTGCAAATTAGAAAATGAAACAACCATTGACATGGCCTTGTCTATACTCACGCCATTGCTCGTACTCGCCCCTTGTCAACGGCGGGCTTGGCCTGCGGGTCCACGTCAGCAAATGCTGAGATGCCGTGGATTATCGGCTTGGGATCGGTCAATGACGAAGGTTAGGGGGCTTCGTCGGATCGCATGCTTCAACATCGGCGCCTTCAGCGCCGGCGCAAACAGGATACGCCTCCATTCGCAAATGAGCTCTCTTGTCGAAGATCAAGCGAATATTTTGTCAAGAGAATACATGTTGCTGACTGATCCTCTGAGTTATGGCAGATAACCCATGCCAAGCCCGACTCAGTGACGATTTTTTCCGCTACCCGTTTCCCAACGGGGCATCAACGATGAATGCGCACTTAGGGGTTGAGTTTGCAGCCTGACGTTGCGCACCCACGGATTGGCGCTTCATCTTCGCCACAAAAACGTTCAGCGGCGGGTAGCGCGCGTTGCAATAGTAGCGGGGTACCAGCGGAATGCGGAGATACCAAGTGACCGCCTTCTTGAGCGCCATCTTGATACCATAGCGCGACCAGCAGTCATGGTCGAACACCATCATCACGCCGCCGGGCGCCACGTGCCGAAGCAACGTTTCCACCGCCGTCCACTGCTGCCGGCGTGGCAGTTGCTGCACCACGTCGTAAGCGAAGACGATGTCGAAGCCACCGCCCGTCGGCCGGAACTGCGCGTAGCTGTGCTCGTCCAGGATATTCCCTTCCGCGAGATGCGGCTGCCGCTCCCGCCCCTGCCAGCGTTGGTGCGCCACCGCCACCATCTCCGGCGTGAGATCGAAGCCGAACAGGTCCACCGCGATCCCCGTTCCGTCCCCGATCCGGTCGGCCAGGAACTCCATCCACGCCCCTGTCCCACACCCGCAATCGATCACTGAGATGCGATCCCTGCCGGCAAAGCGTGGGAGCACCTCGTCGATGCAGGCGGCGACGAAACGCTGGTTGGCGTCGCTGTGGCTGAACGCGGGGGTGAACTCCCCTGCGTTGACCAACCGACCGAACTCGGCCCGCTGCACCTGATGTGATGCCTGCAGTGACCCGCTAGCCGCCATGGCGTGCCGCCCGTTCCAGCTTCGTCAACCGTCGGATGCCAAGCTTCGCGCCGAAGCGCTTCAACCGGTGCCCGCGATCCAGAAAGTGGCACAACTCGAGGGCATGCACGGACAGGCCGCCCCGCCGGATGCCAAGAGTCTCATAACCGAGACGCTCCAGCATCGTTCCGGCGAGATTCTCGAACAAGTCCCGTTCGGTCCGGCTCATCTGCGCCTTCCATTGCCCGACCTTGGAAGCGTCCGGCGCGCTCGCCAAGGCGGGCCACAACCAGCGCTTCTCACTCGGGACCCGGCCATCGACCTGATCCGGGTAGGTCAGCATCGCCGGCGCGTATGCCACGCCGATGAAGGCGCAGAGCTGCTGAAGGGTCGCCTCAGCCCTCAGGATCAGGTCCTCGTACCGGATCACGAGGTAGCGCGCCGGGTCGATCATCGCCGCCATGTTCAGATTGAGGAATAGCCGCCGCTCCCAAGCCACCGCAACCTCGGACAGGTTGCCTGGACCGTACGGCATTGTTTGGTTGGACAGTGCCACGTCCCGGCCGTCGCGCACGATGTGGATGAACTTCGCGTCGGGGAACCAGCGGTTGGGGACGTCCATGTGGTCCAGGGTGCCGATGTCCATGTTGGCCCAGTACGGCTTGCCGCACTTGGCGGCGTAGGCCAGATGGAACGCGCGAACAACGTCGGCAAAGGTCGTTCCGGCCAGCACCGCCAGCACATCGTCGCGGCTCAGGCGCGTGTCCCACAGCTGAATACGTTCTTCCGCCACGATCCGGTCGATCAGCGCCTCGATGCCCCCGTTCACGAGAGCGGGCTGCCCGCTCTCGACTTGGCGAGCGTAGCGGTACCACAAGCCGGTCACCGAGAAGGGTACCGCGATCTCCGGGTGCGCACCTACCATCATCGTGAGCAGGGTGGTGCCGCTGCGCTCAAACCCGAACATGAAGACGGGGGCGATCCCCGTGCTCATGGAGGCGTCCCGTTCCTGCATGAAGCTTCAACCAACATCCGTCTCAAGCTGATTGGCATCAACCAAAAACTTGGCCGCCCAGTTGAGATATTCGTAGGTCCCGTAGTCGCCGTCCACCGGGAAGGCCCCCTTGACCCCGCCGACCACATCCGGTGACCCCCCGGTCTGCAGAGTCCGGCGTACGAACCGGTTCGCCGCCAGCCCGGCGTCGCGGTAGCGCCCCTCATCGGTCGCCTGATAGAGAGCGAGCCAGCACCAAGCGATCTGCACTTGACCGGTCAAACAGGACCACGGGACGGCAGGCCGCCACCGGCGGTCCAGCCGCCCCGGCAAGTGCCCATCGGGGCCGAGGGCGGTGAGCAGGCCGTCGGCCAGCCGCCTGCCGGCCTCCAGGTAGCGCGCCTCGCCGGAATGCCGCCAAGCCTCGACGATGCCGCGAAGCGCATAACCGAGGGTATGGGTCAACGGACGCCGGTTGTCGGAGAGGCAGCAGGAGGCCATCCAGCCATTGGCGTGTTGGTGCCCCAGCGCCCAGTCCACCTGGCGCAAGGCCGCCTCGAGCCATTGCCGGTTCTCGCCCACCCGGGCCGCTTCCAGCAGGCCCCACGCCACATGCGTCTCATAGGTCTTCTCGCCCGGCTTGGCGAAAGGGGTCGGGTGGCGGCGCCAGCAGCCGTCGTCATCCTGGGTCGCCATCAGCCAGTCGGCCGCCTTTGCCATCGCGGAATCATAGGGTGGGCCGAACGCCTCTGCACCCGCCGCCAGCCCGAGCAGGATCTGCCCGGTATTGAACGTCACCGGCACCTTGGGTTCCGAACCGATGACACCCCCCTGGAAGCCCCCTTCGGGAAACTGGATCGCCACCAGCCAGTCCAGCATGCGGCGGGCACGCGCTTCCAGCGAAAGCGCGGGCCAGTGCGCCGCTTGCGCCAAAAGGGTCGGGATGATGTAACCGGTCGTCTCAGGATATGACCGGCCCCAGCCGGTGAGGAGACTGAAATGCCGAGCCACGCCGCCGTCGCGATCCGGCGACTGGTCCTGGGCGTGGCACAACCATGTCAAGGCCAGTTCGTTCGCAGGACCCGGCCCAGGATCAGTATTGGGTAAACCCGCACGGTCGCGATCACGCTGCTCCCGCGCCGCCGCAGTGAGTTCGTCGCGCACCTCATTGCCTGGTGCTCGCGGCGAGAGCGCCTTTCGTAACCGGGCAAGAGAGATCAGCATTGCATACCCGCCCTGCACATTTCCGCTGCCCGGCTGCTGATGCGGTTTACAACCACGCGCCCACGATCCTTATATGCTTCCTGTCAAAAAGTGACAACGGCGCGCGGCGGTGGTGTGGGCCGGTCGCGGCGCCGGTCACGGCTTGGCAACCAGCCTATGCGATGATCCTTGCAATCATGCTAACACCCTGGCCAAACCGGCTCCGGCCAGTGCGCGGGGAGCAACGCCACCAAGCGCCATAGCCGTGGGACCGGACACGCGACCCCACTGAACACAACGCTTTGAACCCGGTGCGATCCGGGACTGGCACCTGAGACCTGAGAGGTGGTTCCAGTTCTGTGGACAGATTGGCGGCTCGGTCACGGTGTAGTCCGCTGTCTGATCATGCTACCAGAATCCCGTTTGTCGTGTCGTTTTGATGTTGCTGGGCCCGTGGGGATTTCGGCACGGCGTCAGCCTTGCCGATCATACTCTCCGCCTCGTGGTCCCGGCGTGCCGCCTCGCCCCCGTTCGAGAACACCGCGCCCAAGCCGTCGACCGACTGGCGCTTCCAGGCGCTCACTTGGCTCGGATGAACCTGATGCTTGGCCGCGATCTTCTGGACCGTCGTGTCGCCCCTGAGCGCCTCCAGCGCCACCTTTGCCTTGAAATCCGCCCTGAACCGACGTCGCTTCCTCGTCGCGTATCCCTCCGTCATGGGTGGAATACACCTTAACCCCCTGTCCGATTTTCCGGAACCACCTCAAAGAGCCCTGGACCTGCGGGCGAAGAGCGGAATGGTCACACGTTGGAAAGCAGCTTATGCTACATTGGTTGCCAAGGGAATAATGACCACGAGGTACGGCCTCGCGCGGTTCGGTAGCTTGGCCCGCCTGACACAGCTATAGCCAATATGATGCGGCGGACTTGTAAACGCAGCGGCGCCACCGGCAGAACGGGCGCGAGAGGCAGATCGAGATAACATCAGCCCGAGCGCCTCGAAAAGTACATAAGGCATTTAATTTGCGAGTTTACTGGCGGAGCCGTTATTGTGCCTGAATTCGACCACTATAGCCGTGATCAATTCACAGAATTTGACGATAATAAGAGCAGTCGACCGGAGGTGGTTGCAAATTTCACCGGTTTGCGCGACACCCTGACTGCCGCCTACGGCGCGAAGGGGGTTGAGCGAGGGCTGGACGTTCCAGAGGTTGGCTGCAATGCGGGCGCCCACAGCATGGTCTGGGCCGAGCCCGGCCATCGCGTATGTGGCATCGACATCAACGAGCCTCTGCTCACCATCGCCCGCGAACGCGCGGCCGATGCGAACCTGACCGTCGGTTACCGCCTCGGTTCCGCTACAGACGTGCCGTGGCCCGATGCTTCGTTTGACGTGTGCGCTGCACCTGAACTCCTCGAACCGTGGAAAGCTGGAAGACTTTCCTGGATGAATTCGCAAGGGTCTTGCGGCTTCGCGGCGTGTTGTATCTCAGCACCACGGATTCGTAATGTCCCATGCACCAGGAACTCAACCCCCTTTACAGTTGGACTCCACCTAGCCTGAAGCGACACTATGAGCATCTCGCGAAAACAACCCGCCCCGTACTCGGGAACTACGCCACGTATCCTGCGGTCCATTGGTTCAGCTTCTATAGCCTCAGATCTGCATTGGCGACCAAGGGGATGGACAGCGTCGATTGGTTTGACACTGCCGCTTTGCGTCGCGGCCAACGATTGCCGAAACGCCTCATCATCTCCCTCGCGCGCGCCGGCGGTCCCTTGCGCTGTCTGGACCACCCGGCATTTACAGGCTTACAAATGATCGACATTAAACACCTGGAGATCTGAAGCCGATGCGGCATTGGTTGGATGCTTCCCCGACCACTCGACCCTATCCGGCAGAGTTCTTCAACGCAGCAAAGGATACAAGATGCCCGCGCTAACTTTCAACTGCAGTGGCGTTACAGCGACGATCTGCCCACATTTACGCTCATATCGCCGATAGAATTCTACAAAAAGGATAACTGACAGACAATGCATCCGATGCCCGGAAACGTGCTCATCGCTCACAAGCGAAATTCGGCACGGTCAATTTGACGTTGGCATTACGACTTTGGCTTGAGGCACATGATGTTATCCAGTTTTTTTGATCGGAATCGTCGCATTTGTTCATGGATTGAAGACAGGTTGCCTGATGAATTTACTGAAAATTTCAATCGGACCTATGAAAACACCATCCGCGATATCGTGGCCGATATTGGCCCCGTCCGCATCCTGGACATCGGCGGTGGAAAGAAATGCCATATCGCCCGTTTTTGCCAATCGGACCCAGACAACCGGATTACTGCCCTCGATGTTGACTTCATCGAAATGTCACAAAACACCGATGTCAACGATCGCGTCATAGGTGACGCCACGAAAACACTTCCGTTTGCCGATAATTCATTCAGCCTGGTGACATCGCGTTCTTTTTTAGAACATATTTCGGATACGAACGCTTTTTTTAAAGATTCTGCCAGGATTCTGCGAACAGGCGGCTACTTTGTCCACCTGTGCCCGGGCCGCTATGCGCCATTCGCCGTTCTCAACAGGCTCCTTCCCCATCGCGTCGCCACCAAAATACTTTATTTTTTTCATCCAAAGTATCGGCAAAACTGCGGATTCTATGCATTTTATAAAGACACGTATCATGACGCCGTAATGCGAAACCTCACAGAGAGCGGCTATTATCCAATCAACGTTCACCATAGATATTATCAGTCAGTGTATTTCTCATTTTTTGTTCCCCTTTAATTGATATCGCTGGCTTACGATTTTATTTTATTTAAATTACAGCGCGAGAATTTTGCCTCTCAGTTACTCATAGTGGCGAAAAAACCTACTGAAAATACCAAGTGAATTTGAAAACCTCAACGTCGAAGATTTTTACGACGCATGAACTCTCCCTTTTAGCGTTTCTGTAATAGGGATCATTTTTCAGATGCGCATGATTCTAATATTTGGCATCGTGGCCGTCATAATCTTATTGGCGTTGTCCTACCCGATAGCAGGCCTTTTCGGCTGGGCTTGGTTTACAATGATGCAGCCCCATAGAGAAACATGGGGCATGGAAGGATTTCGATTAAATCTGATCATTGCTGTTTTCAGCATCGGTGCTTGGTTGATTTCAAGAGAGCCAAAAGCATTTCCACCGACTGCCCCCCATATTTTTATTCTTATATTCACTCTATGGGTCATCGCCTCTCAAATTTTTTCACTCAAACCAAATGTATCATATGAGTATACTGATCGTTACATAAGAGTATTGGCAATGATTTTTTTGTGTGCTGCCATGCTACACAACAAGGTTCGCGTCCATGCTTTAGTTTGGGTTATCTGCATCGCCATCGGTTATTTTGGCATAAAGGGTGGCGTTTTTACAATAATAACTGGTGGCAATTATCGAGTATGGGGGCCGACGGACAGCGTTATCGGAGATAACAATCATATCGGAGCTGCTCTCGCATTTATTATTCCCTTGCTGAACTACCTGCGGCTTCAGTCGCAAAACCGTTGGCTTCGGGCCGGGTTGGTGGGTGCGATTGTTCTCACGTTTTTCGGGGTCTTGGGGTCGCATTCCAGAACCGCTTTCCTTGCGCTATTTGCCGGACTTGCGCTGATGTGGTGGCGTTCACGCCACCGCCTTGTTTTGGTGGCAGCACTTGCTCCGATCGCCGTGATCGGCTTGACCTTCATGCCGGAACATTGGCACGAACGCATGGAAACGATCCGTGCGCCGGATCAGGACGCTTCCTTCATGGCCCGGGTTGGTATGTGGAAACTGGCCATCGAGGCCGGCACTGCAAACCCCGTCACAGGAATTGGCTTGCGTGTCATCTACGTGCAGGAGATTGCTGATCGATACTCAGCTGAGCCACTGGTATCGCGGGCAATACATTCTTCCTATTTGGAAATATTGGCTGGCATGGGATATCCTGGCCTAATATTGTTTATGGGACTGATCATGCTTGCGGTTCGTGATTCATTTTGGATACGTCGCCACTCCAAAAATAAGCCCGATCAAGAATGGGCGTTTGATTTGGCCAGCATGGCGCAAGTTTGCTTGATCGTTTACGGCGTTGCAAGCTTAGCCCTTTCGATGGAATTCTGGCAAGGGCCATGGATGTTGTTCGTAGTTTTGTCCCAGGTTCGATGGCAACTGGCCAAACAGGGCGCCGCGACCCGCCCCGCCGGCAGCCGGTTCAGAAAGCGACCCGCCGGTTCCGCCGCGCCGGCCTCCAATACGGTGCCGCGGTCGTCTCAGCGGACGGCGGAAGGTGGGCCACCATGAGCGTCCCCGGCGTCGTCGACGCAATTGCCCCCGCCCAGCGCCAGAGCCCGGACGGCGGCAGGCGTCGCCGGCACGCCACCGAGCCGCGTAAGGAAATGGTCGAGGTAACGGTCGAGCCTCCTGAGGAATGCTTTCAGCTCAATCTGGTCGCGAACGTAAGGCGTGCAGCCGGGCGACAGGGACGGACTGTGATAGGTCAAAGTGAAGATCGTGCAACCTTTGCGGAGCAACGACTTGGTCAGCCGGATCACGGCCGCATCGTCGACGCCCTCCGGCGTCAGGCGGATGCGCTCCAGCAAGCGTGTCCGTGCCAGTATCCCGTGGGCGCGCAGGGCAATTCCGTACTTGGACCCGGCAGCCCGGTAGACACGCCCACCGTACCGCCACAGCGCGCCGGCATAACCACAAGACAACGGTATCTCGAGAAGTTGCCGGTCCGGCCCGAACCAGTAAGGGCGGAAATCCCACGCCGAGAAATCCGGCCCGCCGTCGGCGGCGAAGCTGGTGCGCGGCACCACACTCATGTCCACGTGGTAGCCGAGCCGCATCAAAGCCGCGTCCGTATTCGGACCGATGCCATAGCGGCCGGCCTTGTAGGCGGTGGGGCGCGCGCCGAAATTGTGCTCGATCGCATCCGTCAGCCGGGCCAGCTTGTCGTATTCCAGGGCGGCGGGCAGATTGCCGGCGTACGAATTCCACGGCGTAACCGCCTCCTCGTCGGGCGGATTAACCCAGGGATGCAGGTGCGCTCCGATGATGGCATGGCCCTCATCGGCGAACGACCGCAGGGTGCGTACGGCAGCCGGGTCGGTGGCGACCGGATAATCAATGACGTACGTCGGGGTGAGAGAGTACGAGCGGAAGACACGCTGTGCCAGCCCTTGCGCCGCAATGGATCGGACACTGGTGTTGCTTCTGGCAAGAGGTTTGCCCCAATCGAACTCTTCCTCGGTATCAATGACGACCATTAACTGTGGCGGCGTCAACGGGGCGAACGCGACTTTTTGTTTTTCTTGGTGCAGCACCGAACCACGGGCTCCCAGATGAGGTGAAGAGATCATGCTGACCGGAATCTTCCTGCTGGCCGCATGCTTTGGCGTCCTCTACGTCATTTACTGGACAATCAAGAACGACAATGTCAACGCTCCCGAGGACCAGACGGGGTTCCTGAAGATGCGCCTCCCCCATGAGGGCCAGAATGACCACGCCCCCAGAAAAAAGTGGTCCAGAAACAACCGAACCAAGCGGCGTTAGCGGCGAGCACCACTCACCTATGCCCCGTGCCTCGCAGCCCGGTGGCGGGCAATGATGTCCGAGAACAGTTCGAGCTGACCCGCCGTGGTGGGCTCCCAACCGAACCGCTCCGCATACGCCCGGGTCGCGTGCCGCGGCGGCGGTGACTTCAGGACACTTCGGATCGCGTCGGCCAGCGCGTTCGGGCTCGCCTCCGCAACCAACGTCCCCGCCTCCGGGGCCGTGACCACCTCGGGCGCACCCCACACGTGTGTTGCCACTACCGGGGTGCCGCATGCCATCGATTCCAACAGGACGTTGGCCCAACCTTCGCGGCTGGAGGCCAGCACCATCACGTCTGCTGCGCTGTAATAGTTTCGGAGCTCCTGGTGCGGGATCGCGCCCAGGAACCGCACCCGATCCGCCACACCTTCCACACCGGCCAGCCGCTCGAGCGCCTCCGCCTCCGGTCCCTGCCCGGCAATCAACAAAGTGGTACCGGGAAGCCGAGGAAGCGCCCGAATGACCAGATCGTGGCGCTTGCGTTCGATCAGACCGCCGACGCACAGCAGGACCGGCGGCGACAGGCCGAGCCGATTCCGTGCCGTGGCGGCATCAACCGGTCGAAACATGTCGAGATCCACCCCGTTGCGCAGAACCCTAACTTTCTGCGCCGGCACACCCAGCGAGACCAGTTCGTCCTTCAGCGCCTGACAAACGGTAATCAAACCGTCGGCCGCTCCGGCGGCCCAGCGGATCATCCGCCGCGCCAGAGGAAACCGGGGGATCAGGTTGAGGTCGGTGCCGCGTGCAGTGATGGTAACCGGCCTCCGGAAAGCACGCCCCAGCATCGCCGCAGCCACTCCGTCCGGATAGAAGTAGTGCGCATCAATCACCTGAAAATCGAAGCCATCGCGTCTCACCTCGGCCAGTGCAGCCACGCTGGCGCGGTAGAGGGTCAGAGGTGTCAAGGCCATACCCACCTTCGGCACCACCAGATAGCGCGGATGCCGCACATGCAATCCGCAACGCCATTCCTCGCGGGGCGTCTTGGCAAACGCCGCGTAGGTACCGAACCGCGGATGGCCACTGGGAAACCATGGCACGGGGGCCACTACCTGCGCCGTGACCGCGCCACCGGCGCACAAATGGCGCAACCGGTTCTCCACGAACACGCCATGAAGCGGTTGCGCGGCATTGGGAAAAAGGGTCGAATACGTAAGAATGCGCAGCGGCGCGCCCCCGCGCCCGCCCCCTTTGCCTCCAACCGGCAACGACGCCGCGCCGTCGCAGCCTGCGGCGTTGTCCATCAGCCGGCTTTCCCGGCAACAAAGCCCGTTGCGCGGGGCCCGGCCACCGCCTCGTCGAGAATGGCCTGATATCGACACACCATCGTATCCAGCGCAAAATCACGGCAGACGCGCTCCCGATTGCGCTGACCCAACCGACGACGCAATCCCGCGTCCAGCGCCAGTCGGATCACGACGTCGGCCAATCTATCCTCATCGTGTCTTGGGCACACAAAAGGCCGGTTCTCGGGAGCCACGATTCGGCTCACATCACCCACGTCCGTCGCCACCACCGGTCGCGCAGCCGCCATCGCCTGAAGGACACTGTTAGGCATCTGCTCCGTATCCGACATCAGGGCAAAGATATCGAAACCCGGCAGGATGGTTTCGACCGCGTCGACGTGGCCAAGAAACCGTATCGATCCACCGAGCCCGAGAGCAGCGGCCTCAGACTCCAGGGCCGTACGCTCAGGCCCGTTGCCGGCAATAACCAAGCGGACAGTTTGGTGGTGCTGCCTGACCCGCGCCACCACACGCAGAAGCCTGCTCAGCCGCTTCTCCGGACGCAAAGGCGCCACCGTACCAATGACGACTTCTGATGGGGCCGCGCGGAACAAGGCGGTGGTAACCCCGGCCTCAGCCGCGAAGCGAACGACGTCCACACCGTTGGGCACAACCAGGGTCTTGCCGGCCGGAATTTTCCAGACCTCCCTGGCCAGATCCGCAAGGGTCTCCGACGGCACCACCAAGCGATCGGAACGCGCCAGAGCCACCCGCCGCATCAGCGCCCGCCGCCACAGCTGCCCGTCTGCTTCCTCCACCCCGAAGCCGCTTTCCAGGTGAACGTGGGGGCATATCGGCGCCAACGTATTGGCCAAGGCCCACTCGATCGCCCCCCAATTGTAGGTAAGAAGAACCTCCGGCCGCAGCCCACGGAGGGTCGACCGGGCCTTGATCAGCGTACGAAGCAGGTCCGCACGAGCATCCGCAGACTTCTCTCCATACGCGACGCCTGCATCGACGCGACTACGCGCATCGAAGCAGCCATCCAAGGCCAGCACTTCGTGGCGATAGCGAGCGCCAAGCCGGTTCATCAAGGTAGCGATCCGCACCTGCACACCGCCGACGCCGAACGTCGGAAAGACGTGCAGAACCGTGGCAAGGCGCGACGCCGGCGTCGGGTCGCGCATCATCGGCAACATTAGCACGCGCTCCCGATCCGGTGTCGTTCACGCTGCACGTTTACGAACCTCAGTCCCAGGTCGCAGGCTGGACCGGGCGTTGTTGTTCGTCGCTACTATCAGGTATCTGCGCTCGTCGCCGAGTGGCACGAATTGCGGCTCCATCCCAATCGTCATCCACCAGTCACGACAAGCGACTCTAAAAAGTAATTCAACCTGGAGATTTGCTCCCCTCGGGAAAAGCCGGCGCACGCTGCTGCGTCGAGCCATGGCAGGTGGCCTTGCCGGTGCTTGGTCTCGAGCCACATCGCGAGCGTCGCGGCGAGGTCGTTCGGGTCGTTGGTGTAGACGCCGGCGCCCCGTTCCCGGATGAGGCGCGCCGGCACCCCCTCATCATAGCCGAGACCGACGATCGGCCGTCGGGCACCGAGATACTCGAAAAACTTTCCCGGAACGTTACCCTGTTCCTTAGGATCGTTCCACTGCATCAGCAGAAGCGCATCCGCCTGCCGCTGGAGGGCGACGGACTGCTCGTACGGCACGCGCGGGAACACGTCCACCAGGTGACGCACCCCGTGGCCCTCGGCAAGCGGCCAAACCTGTCCGGCGTCGGTTCCGTAGAACTCCGCCCGAACCTTCACGGGCGCATCGTCCAGCAGCTTCATCGCCGCAAACAGCGTGGAGGGGTCGCGCCGTCCCGGATAGATGTGGCCGAGATAGCGAATTTTCAGAAAATTGACATCATTGGCACCCGAGGTCGCCGGTGTCGGTTCGAAGTCGTTGTCGTAGCCATTGTAAATGGTGACGGTCGGCTTCCCGTATTTGGCCTGGAACGCTTCCTCCCACGGCTCGGACACGGTCACGAGACCCTTCGCCAACGCCACGATACGCCGCTCGCCCCAGGCATCGATACGGTGCCGCCACGGCGGCGGTGGATAGTACGGATCGTCGCTCCAGCGGTCGCGGAACTCCACCACCAGCGGCAGCCCGGAGCGACGGCACAGCACATATCCGGCCAACAAGGTCGTGAACGGCGGTCCGCTGGCAAAAACCACGTCCGGGCGCCAATCGCGTATCAGCGTCCTTGCTTCGCGTACCACATGCGGCAGCCACCCGATCTGCCAATCCGGCCAGTTGGTCAGATTGACATAGAGCCCGCTCAGGCGTGCACCGAACCGGCGTGCCAACCCCGGGGACGCCTGAGCCGTTGGTCCGCCCGTCGCCTTCGGCAAAGCCGCATCCACTGCCGCCGCCGGCGGCCGCGAAGTCCCCCGCCGTAGTCTTCTCAAAGCGATTGCGAAGGAGTCGCGCGCCGCATTTACGTCCCACCATCCCGTGTAGTGAACCGACTCTGCCGGCACCGGCAGCGGCAACGTCTCCTGATATCGCCCGCTGCGGGCCGCGATCACCCGAACATCATGCCCATGTTCGCGCAAGCCGGCAGCCGTCGCCCCGAGACGAACCGCGCCGATGGTGTTGGCCGGAGCGAAAAACCAAGTCAGGATCAGAATGTTCATGCCTGTCACTGAGTGACCCGTGAAACGACCGGACGTTCCATCGAAGTGGGTTCCGTCTCACATTTTCTCGTATGTCGCACGACGTGCGATCGCCGTCCCCGGCCACACCAAGCGTATGCGTCGGCGGAGACCGTTCGCACCATGCCGGTTAACCGGTGCTCGGCGGGAGCATTGCCCATCGTGGCCGCGATTTCCAGCCTTGAAGGACGGTACGAGGCCAGCTTAGCAGCCGTGAGCACCGTCGCGGCGGTCTCGGCACCCCTGTATCCATGGCCTGCCTTACGGGACCTGTTCGGGGACTGGCTTTCGCAACCGCAAAAGGCTACTATGCCACAAAAGTGTAAACACACATGCCGTGACAACCGGCCGGATCGGGAGGAAGCCATGACGCTTCTTCGTTGGCGGGCAAGCATGAGTCTCGGGGTGCCGACGATCGATGCTGATCACAAGCACCTCATTGAAATCCTCAACCGTTTACATTTCCTGAAGCTGGCGGGGGACGATAGCGGGTCGCTCGGCAATGTTCTGGGTGAACTCGTGGAGTATACTCGCAATCACTTTACCCGCGAAGAGGCCTTGATGCGCCGCTGCGGGTTCCCCGGTTTCGCCCATCATCGTCAGCAGCACCAAGCTATCTGCGATGCGTTGGCTGACTTTCACTTGGCCTTTTACACCGATCCTGCAGGCTTCGACATGGCGGCATTCTACGATTTCGTCGCCGATTGGCTGCTGGTTCATGTCATGCGTGAAGACATGAAGTTGCGCCCACATCTGGTCAAGGCCGGCCTTTTCGCCAACGCCGGCTGACGGTTCCGCCGCCTGCCGGTGACGCGCGGCATCCCATCTGGTACCCTGACCATCGCAGGGAGACGAAGCAAATGACGGATGCCGTGGAACGCCCTGGGCGGCTGCTGCCGCCCACCTACTGGTTCGGTTGTGCGCTGTTGATGGTGGCAGCCCATGCCCTGGTGCCGGCGTTTCGTTGGGGATCGCCGCCGGCCACATGGTTCGGCTTGGCCCTGTTCGGTGCGGCGGTCGGCCTTGCCGGCTGGGCCGCCTGGAGCTTTCGCCGGCATGACACCACCGTGCATCCGTTCGAGGAAACCAGCCGACTGGTGACCGACGGTCCCTATCGCTATTCCCGCAACCCCATGTACCTCGGTCTCGCCACCGCGCTGTTGGGCCTTGCCTTCATGCTCGGTTCGCTGTCATCGATCCTGGTGTTGCCACTGTTCCTCTGGCTGATCACGACGCGTTTCATCGTGCCGGAGGAGCGTGCCCTGGAAGCCGCCTTCGGCGAAGACTTCCGCGCCTGGGCCGCGCGCGTCCGCCGCTGGCTGTGACAGCACGACGGCCACGCCTTATATGACTGCCATGATCCCCGCGCCCCACCACTCCCGCACAAGTCTGATTGGTCTGAGTCGAACGGATCTTGCCGAGGTGCTGGCGGAACTTGGCGAAAAGCCGTTCCGTGTCCGCCAACTGTGGCATTGGATTTACTGCCGTGGCGCCCGCGACTTCGGGGTCATGACCAGCCTCGGGCGAACGCTCCGTGGCGCGCTGTCCGAACGGTTCTCGGTCGACCGTCCGGCCGTCGCACGGGAGCAGAACTCCCGCGACGGATCGCGCAAGTGGCTCCTCAGGTTCGCCGACGGCAACCAGGCGGAGACGGTGTTGATCCCGGAAGAGGACCGCGGCGCCCTTTGTGTTTCCTCCCAGGTGGGGTGCACCCTCACCTGCAAATTTTGCCACACGGGTACACAGCGTTTGGTCCGCAACCTGACCGCGGCGGAGATCGTCGGTCAGATGCTTATAGCCAAGGACGCGGTCGGCGAGTGGCCGACCCCGAAGGAGGACCGCCTTCTCTCCAATATCGTGCTGATGGGGATGGGGGAGCCGCTGTTCAACTACGACGCCGTGGCCAAGGCGCTATGGATCATCATGGACAGGGAAGGACTCGCGGTATCACGCCGGCGGATTACCCTGTCCACCGCCGGCGTCGTCCCGATGATCCCCCGCGTCGGCGAGGAACTGGGCGTCAACCTCGCGGTGAGCCTGCACGCCGTCACCGATGACCTCCGGGACGTCCTGGTGCCGCTCAATCGCAAGTATCCCATTGCCGAACTGCTGGACGCCTGCCGGTCGTACCCCGGGGCCAGCAACGCCCGGCGCATCACCTTCGAATACGTCCTTCTTAAAGGTGTCAACGACTCGCTCGCCGATGCCCGGGCGCTGGCCCGGCTTCTCCACGGGATCCCCGCCAAGATCAACCTGATCCCGTTCAACGCTTGGCCCGGCGCCCCGTTCGAGAACAGCCCGCCGGCCACCGCCGCCCGTTTCGCCACCATTCTGAACGACGCCGGGTATTCCGCACCCATACGCGTGCCCCGCGGGCGGGATATCATGGCGGCCTGCGGTCAGTTGCGGTCGGCAAGCGAACGCGAGCGCTTAAGCCGGTTCAGGGCGCGCCAGGCCGCAGGCATCGTCGATGATGACCACCCGGCCGACCCTCGACCCGCCGACTCGCGTACCCTGTCTGCTTGAATTGGCAGCGCTCGACCGCTAAGCGTTGCCGAGGCTGCGGTGTTGTCCGAAACCACAACCAGTCCCGCTCCCGTCCATGCCCCGCTTTCTGCTGACAGGGTTCCGACCCTACCTGATCCTGACCCTGCTGTGCGCCTGCCTGTACGCGCCGGGTCTCACCACCCTCCCGGTGTTCGATCGCGACGAGGCCCGCTACGTCCAGGCCACTCGGCAGATGCTGGAGACCGGCGACTTTATCGACATCCGTTTCCAGGAAGAGCCCCGCTACAAGAAGCCGGTGGCGGTGTACTGGCTGCAGGCCGCCACCGTCGCCATGGTGAGCGATGCCACCGCGACGGCGGTCTGGCCCTACCGCATCCCGTCGGCGGTCGGGGCGTGGGCCGCAGTGTTGCTGACGTTCGCGTTCGGGGCGCGCCTGTTGGACCGGCGAACGGCACTGCTGGGTGCCGCGCTGTTGGCATCGTCATTGATGCTGATGCTCGAAGCGCACCAAGCCAAGACCGATGCGGTGCTGCTCGCCGCGACGGTGGCCACCCTCGGAGCGCTCGCGCACTTCTACGTGGCGGCGCGCCGGCAGGAACCCCTACCGGCAACGAAGCGCTGGATCGGCGGGATGGCGGCGGTGTTCTGGCTCGCCCTCGGCTTCGGGGTCCTGGTCAAGGGACCGGTCCTGCCCATGGTGGTGGTCACCACCACGCTGGCACTGGTCGCCTGGGACCGAGACTGGCGCTGGCTGAAGGCGCTGCAACCGCTCAAGGGTGTCCTCCTGGCGGCGTTGGTGGTGCTGCCATGGGCCGGCGCCATGGTGCTCGAAAGCGGCCTCGCCTTCTTCACCGAGGCGGTGGAAGGAGACATCCTGCCGAAACTGATCTCGGGCCACGAAAGCCATGGCGCCCCCCCCGGGTATTATGCGGCGCTGATGGTGGCGTTCTTCTGGCCGGCGTCCCTGTTGGCGCTGCCGGCGCTGGTGGCGGTGTGGAGCGGGCGGCTGGCACCCGGCGTGCGGTTCTGTCTGGCGTGGCTGATCCCTGCCTGGATCGTCTTCGAACTGGTTCCGACCAAGCTGCCGCACTACGTCCTGCCCCTCTATCCGGCCCTGGCGTTGCTGACGGCGCATGCCGTGCTCGCCGCGGCGGCGGAAGGTCGCGACGTCGTCCGGCGCCGCTGGCCGGTCGTCTGGTACGGCGCCTGGGCAGCAGTGGGGATTCTCCTGGCGCTGGCATCGATCGCCGTGCCGGTGGTGCTGGGGGACGGCTTTACGGCATGGTCGCTGCCGGCGGCCGCGGCGGCAGCCGGTGCGGCGGCCGCCGGCTTCATCCTGGCCCGACGGCAGCGGCCCTTGCCGGCGCTGCTGGCGGGCTCGGCACTGGGTGCCCTCGCCCTCGCAGTGATCTTGGAAGGCGTCGTAGTCCGCGCCAGTGATTTGTGGGTCAGCCGCGCCGTCCACGCGGTGGTGGCCGATCTCGCCCCGGCGCCACGGCCGGCGGTGGCGGTCAGCGGCTTTTCCGAGCCCAGCGTAGTGTTCCTGCTTGGAACGGACACCGTGCTCGGCGGCGGTTCTGTCGCGGCGGCGCATTTGCTGGATGAGCCCCGCGCTCTTGCGGTGGTGGAGGAGCGCCAGGAGACCGCCTTCCGAGAGTCTTTGGCCGATCGGGCACAGGCGCTTGAGGCGCTGGCGACGGTCGAAGGCCTGAACTACTCCCGCGGACAGGAGGTCAGCCTCACCGTCTACCGCCTGGGCCCGGAGTAGCGCGACGGATCGAAGCCGGTCGGGCGGCCTCGGATCGGCCAGCCCCGGAACGAACGTTTCACGTGCGGCCGGCTAACCGGCTGCGGCGACCGCCGGCGCTGCCGCAGCCGCGGTGTTGCTGCCGGTCGGAGCCGGTTCCCCGGTGGCCCGCAGCAGCCACGACCGCGCCCGAGCCAAGTCGCCATGCTCCGCCTCCTCCAGTTGGGCCATCAAGCGGCAAACCCGCGGCGGCGCTTGGTCATCGGCGACCGTCTCCAGAGCGGCACGGGCGTCCGCCCATTTCTCCGCTTCCAGGGCCGCTTCGGCAACCAGCAGCCGACTTTCCAGGTGGCCCGGCTTGAACTCGGCCAGTCGGCGCGCCGCCGCCAGTTTCTGCGTGGCATCCTCGGCCTTCTTGGCTTGGAAATAGACCGGCACTAGGTCAGGCGCCGGATTGCGCTGCCAAGCATCCTCGATCACGCCGGCGGCCTTGCGGTGACGGTCCTCGGCGAGGCACATTTCCGCCCAGCGCACCGCCGACGGCACATGCCCGGGCAGCGCCTTGTAGGCCCGTCGCGCCCAGCGCAGAGCTTCGAAACCGTCCCCTTTCAAGCTCTGCTGATAGTAAAGGTTGGCCTTCTCCGCGCCGGACTGGCTGGCCGGGATCAGCTTCATCTTCACAGCTTCGTCCAGGGTCAGCGCGGCATCGCCCCACTCCCCGGTCCGCTTCTGCAGGTCGTAGAGGGTCTGCATCACCCATTCACTGTGGGGGTTGAGGCGGTAGGCCCGGCGCGCCAGCGTCAAGGCTTCGGCCCAGTCCTCCCGCTTGATCGCCTGGAGAAGCAGCCCGCGTACGCCCAGGAATTCCGTCGCTGGCTGCTCGCTCATCGTCTGGAAGAAGCGTCGTGCCGCCTGCTCGTCGCCTTCCATCTGCGCCGCCTGGGCTGACAGCAGCATGGTCAGCGGCGGATCGTTGAGGTATTCGGTGGCGCGGCGCGCCTGACGACGGGCGGTTTCGGCATCTCCGGCGGCAACCGCGACGAGCCCCCGACTCAACGCGGCATAGCCGCGGCGGCGACGGCGATCCCGACGAAAGCGCCCGAGCCATTTCGGTGCGCTCCACACCGACCACCACACCCGATAGAGCAGTGCCACCACAGCGGCGAATAACAGCACGGCCGCCGCCAGCACGGCCGCCGAGGTGTCGACGCGGTAGTCCTGCCATTCGAGCGTCACCGCGCCCGGATGGCCCGCGAGCCAGCCGGCGACCAGCGCGACGACACCGATGACAATCAGGAACAGGCCCCAGCGCAGCATCGGATCAGCCCTCCTCCGCTGCCAGCGACGAAATCGCCCGGAGGCGCAGTTCCGCCAGGGCCCGATCCGTCTCGAGACGGGCTCGGGCATCGGCGATCCACGACGCAGCGGCCTCGGCCGCCCGGCCCTCCAACTCGGACAGTGCGTCCACGGTTGCCGCCAAGTCGCCAGCCTGCAGACGCTGCCACGCCACCTGGAGGATCGCGTCCACCCCGCCTTTCTCGAGAGCGGCCTCACCGGTGCGCCGCACCGTCACCAGCCCCTGAAGGCGATTGACCGTGGTTTCCAACCAGCCGTCTCCCTCCTGGAAACGGCTTGCCTGTTTGACGGCGTCTGCCATCTCGGGGAACCGGCGGTACAGATCCGCGAACGTTGGGACGCCCTCATCGGCGTGCGCGTCCAGAACCCCCCAACTCTCACTCTCCCGCACAGCGGTCGGCACGACCTGAGCCATGCTCTCCAGGTCCTCGCGGAAGGGGCGTGAGGTCGAAATGGCGTCGTCCAGACGGTTGAGCGTCAACGCCGTGGCCGCAGCTCCGGCGCTGATCGCATGGGCGGAGACCGCCTTCTCCTCAACCTGATCGATGCGTGCACGAAGACGGGCCAGTTGATCCAGCTCCAGCTCCAGCTGACCGAGCCTACGGTCCAGGCGGCCGATCACCGGGGCATCCTCGTCGATCACGGGGACAGCATCCTGCACCGCAGCGATACTTTGCTCCAGGTCCTGGACTCTGCCGATGGCGGTTTCCAGATGTGCACGGAGAGTCTCCGCTTCGTCCCTCAGTGCGGCCAAAGCCGCCGGTTCCGGCATCTCCTGCTGCACGGTCCGCTGCAGGTCGGCCATGCGCTCCTCGAGCGCGGCCAGTCTCGCCTCCCGTTCATCGTCGGGCAGAGCGGCCTCAAGATAGGGGGCCACATAAGGCGACCAGTGCGGCCAAGTGAAATAGCCGCCGGCGCCCACGATGATCACCGCGGCGACCATCACCAGCAAAGTGGTCAGGCAGCCGCCGCGCCGCTTCGGAGCCGCAGTCGGCTTGGGCGGTTGCCCGGCGCCGCCCGCCGACGCCCCGGCCGGTGACGCTTGGCCCGGCTTGTCCCCGGGCTTGCCCGGCCCTGGCCCCGTTGCCGATGTGGCTGTCGCAGCGCCCGGCTTGGCCGTTTCGGTGCCCGGCTTGGTGTTCCCCGTGGCGGCCTTGCCGCTGCCTTTCGGTTCATCACCTTTCTGAGATCCCTTGCCGGAAGCAGGAGCCTCCGTCGACGGCTTAGCGACGTCCTTTGAGGGGGGCTCCTGACCGGATCCTTTGCCGACGCCCGACCACGGCTGGGCGGCCGGCTTCGTGTCCGCCTTACCGCCTTCCGGCGCACCGCCGGCCGATGGTGGCACTTCCGGCTTTGCGCCCGGGGTGCCGGACGTCTTGCCCTCGGCGCCCCCCGCGCCGCCGGCCCGGCCCGACGGCGTCTCATCCTTGGCGCCAGGCTCGTTCTTCCTGGGATCCTCAGTCATCCCCCATCCCTTTGACACAATGGCATTTCGCTACGGATGGCTGAACACTAGCAGGGAAATGGACGGCGTGGGGAGACAAAATGCGGATCCGCCCGGCCGAGGGCGGCCGCGACGATAACATCGACCAACACATCACTTCGCGGTGCCGCGGCCACGACCATGCGCGCGCAGCGCAACCCTGCCGCCGCATCCGCAACCGCCGGGCTCAGGCAGAACGCAATCACACCGGCCAAGGCCGGTGCGAGCCCCGCCCGGTCGACCAGGTCCGCAAAGGTTCGCGCGGTACGGGCCGAGTACAGCACGACGCCGTCGATGGTGCCCGCGGACAGCGTTGCGATCGCTTCGGGTGGAAGCCCCCGCGCACGGCGGGCCTGGTACAGGATCTCCCGACGGACCGTGTAGCCGGCTGCATCCAGTGCACCGGCCAGGTCGCCGGCGACGGCTGTCCCGGCCATGTGCACCAGCGTACCGGCCTCGGGATCCAGCTCGGCCGACACCCGGGCCGCGAGACTGACCACGTCCCCGCCGGCGACGTGCACCCGCGAAAAGCCGGCACGCCGGGCCTCCTCTGCCGTGGCCGGTCCCACCGCGTACACCGGCAGGTCACGGTGCGTCTCCCGACGTGCGAACGCGCGGACACCGTTGGCGCTCGTGGCCAGCAATGCCTGCACCCCGTCCAGGGCGACCGGCGGCCCGGCCAGGAAGACGATTTCCAGCATCGGCGCGATCAGCGACCGGATCCCATGCCCGGCCAGGGCCCGGGCCAGTAACTCGGCGTCGTCCCGGGGGCGGGTGATGAGCACCCGCATCAGCCTGCCTCGGCCAGGAACCCGGGACCGGCGCGCCGCTTCAAGGCCTCACCCACGGCGTGCCCCAGGTCTTCCGGCTCTGCCGGGCGCCCGATCTGTGCATCCGCGATCACATCGCTGCCGTCCGGCCGGGCAACCAGCCCGCGCAGATGCAAGAGGTGGCCGTCGGCTTCCGCCAAGCCGCCGATCGGGGTGCGGCATGACCCGTCCAGCACCGCCAGCATCGCCCGTTCGGCCCGGATGCAGGCATGCGACAGCGCATCATCGCAGGCCGCCAGCCGGGCCCGGGTGGCCTGATCGGCCTCGCGGCAGGTGACCGCGATCGCCCCCTGCCCCACCGCCGGCAGCATCTCCGCCGGATCGATCACCGCCGACGCGCCATCGGCGAGTCCGAGACGGCGAAGCCCGGCGAGAGCCAGGAAGGTCGCATCGACGGCACCGTCCTCAACTTGCGCGATCCGCCTGGCCACATTGCCCCTGAGGACCCGAATCCGCAGGTCGGGACGGTGCCGGAGCACCTGAGCCTGGCGGCGCAGGGACGCCGTGCCGACGGTGCCGCCTGGCGGCAGTTCCGCAATGGTGCGGGCCTGCCGGGCGATCAGCACGTCCCGCGGGTCCTCCCGCGGCAACACGGCGGCGAGCACGATGCCGTCCGGCAATTGCGTCGGCAGGTCCTTGCACGAATGCACGGCCGCGTCGATCTCACCCTCCAGAAGCGCGGTATCGATCTCCTTGGTGAACAGCCCTTTCCCGCCGACATCGGCGAGCGCTCGGTCGACGATGCGGTCGCCGCTGGTGACGATAGTGACCACCGCCACGGCATCCGCTTCGGCCAACTCCGGCACGCGCTGGCTCAGCGCATCCTGCACCAGTGCACACTGGGCCAGGGCCAACGGGCTCTTGCGGGTGCCCAGGCGAAGCAATGCGGGCATGGAGGCTCCGGTGTCTCGGTCGTCCTGGTTGAAAACCTGTGCCGAGACTAATGTGGGCATGAACGGCAGGCAAACACGCAGCGCACCAACAACCATGACGGGACACACCACGCCATGATCGTTCTCGGACTGGAGACCAGTTGCGACGAGACCGCCGCCGCGCTGGTGGACGACAGCCGCCGGATCCGGGCCGAGCGGCTGTTCTCCCAACTGGAAGCGCACCGGCCGTTCGGCGGTGTGGTGCCGGAAGTGGCGGCCCGCGCCCATCTGGAGATGTTGGACGGGCTGATCACCGAAGTGATGGACGAGGCCGGGCTGAATTTCACGGACCTCGACGGCGTCGCCGCCACCGCCGGCCCGGGCCTGATCGGCGGCCTGATCGTCGGCGTGATGACGGGCAAGGCGATCTCGGCGGTCCACGCGAAGCCGTTCATCGCGGTCAACCACCTGGAGGCCCACGCGCTCACCCCTCGCCTCACCGCAGGCATCGCCTTTCCTTACCTCGTTCTCCTGGTCTCCGGCGGCCACTGCCAGCTCTTGCTGGCGGAAGCAGTCGGCCGCTATCGCCGACTCGGCACCACTCTGGACGATGCCTTGGGCGAAGCGTTCGACAAAGCGGCCAAGGCCGTGGGCCTCGGGTATCCCGGCGGGCCGGCGGTGGAGCGCTGGGCCCGTGCCGGCGATCCCGCACGCTTCCGCCTGCCCCGCCCGATGTTGGGCCGGCCGGACTGTCATTTCTCGTTTTCGGGTCTCAAGACGGCGGTGGTGCAGACCGTGGAGGCACTGCCGCCGGGTCCGCTCAGCGACACCGATCTCGCCGACCTCTGCGCCAGCTTTCAGGCGGCGGCGGGCGACTCCCTGGTGGACCGGACTCGCGCCGCCATCGGCATGGTGGCAGCCCGCACCCTGGTGGTGGTCGGAGGCGTCGCCGCCAACAGCTACCTCCGCGGCCGGCTCCAGGCACTGAGCGAAAGCCTTGGGGTGCGCCTGGTGGCCCCGCCCCAGCGCCTGTGCACCGACAACGGCGCGATGATCGCCTGGGCCGGGATCGAACGCCTCCGCCTCGGCCTGACCGACGCGCTGGACGTGGCCCCACGGCCCCGCTGGCCGCTGGACCCGGAAGCCGAGCCGGTCGCCTTCGCCGGGGTGAAGGCCTGAGCGTCACGCCCCGGTTCAGGGCAGACCCACGAGGTACAGCGCAAACACGGCCATGGCGATGGCCAAGGCGATCCACATTGGGACGGGCAACAGCCGGGTGGCTGCCGGCACTGCCGGCGCCGCCGCTTGCGGTTCGGTCAGGGCGACGTTGAGGTTGCTGAAGAAGGTGTCGGCCATCTGGCGCGCGGCCTGGTCCACTACGCGGCCGCCCATCTGGGCGAGCTTGCCGCCCACCGTGGCATCGACGGTGTAGTGGAGGCAGGTCGCTCCATCGACGGGTTCCAGTCGGACGTCGGCGCCGCCGCGCACGAAGCCGGCGGCGCCCCCCTGCCCTTCGCCGCTGATGCGGTAGCGGTGCGGCGGCTCCATGTCGGACAAGGTGATCTTGCCCTTGAATCGAGCCTGTACCGGCCCGACCCGGACGGCCGCTGCCGCCTGGAATGCCGTATCGCTCAGCTTTTCCAGCGTTTCACAGCCGGGAATGCAGCCTTTCAGGATGTCCGGATCGTTGAGCGCGGCCCACACCGCCGCCGGCGGCCGGGCGATCCGCTGCTCACCTTGCATGCGCATCGACGGTGTCCCCTTCCCATTGGCGACGGCGGCGGTATCTTACCGGCGGGAACCTGAAGCCAACAAGCCGATGCCCTTGGCGTGGCGCCGCAAGCGAGGACGACATCCATGACCGGCAAGCCCGACGATCCCACCGTCGCCGCCCTGGAACGGGACCTGGCCAAGGCCGAAGCGGCTCTGGCCGCCTCGGGGAGCGGCTCGCTGGCCAACCTGGAATGCCGGCTGGCCGACCTGCAGCAGCGCTACCTGGCGACACCGGCCCGAAGCCTGGAGGACCTTGAAAGCCGCCTCCGCGTCATCCGGGAGGTTGTGGCCGGCATGGGAGAGGCCGGTTACCTGCTCCATCTGGTGGACGCCGCCCTGACGGACGTCCGTGCCTTGAGGGACCGCGATGAAGGGTGATCCGCCGCGCGTCCGGCCCGCCCGTCACCGCCCGACGCGGCCAACCCGACCGATCCATCCGTCCGTGACCGCGCCGTGATCGAAGCCCTCGGCGCCGATCTCGAAGTGGCGCTCCTCCTGTTCGCCGCCGCCATCGGCACCGGCCTAGCTGCCGGGGTTCTCGCCGGGCTGCTGGGGGTGGGCGGTGGCATCGTCATCGTCCCGATGTTGTACTGGCTGTTGCCGGTAGCCGGGGTTGACGAGAGCGTGCGCATGCATCTCGCCGTCGGCACCTCGCTCGCAACCATCATTCCCACCGCCATAGTATCCGCTTTGGCGCACCGGCGCCGCGGCGCGGTGGATATCGATCTGCTCCGCACCTACGCCCCCGGTATCGTCGTCGGGGTGCTGATCGGGGCCGCGTTCGGGGTGCGCGCCGGCGGGTCGGTGCTGACCCTGATTTTCGCCACCGTGGCCCTGGTGATCGCGGCCGACATGGCGTTGCGCCGCAATCAGGTGCAGGTGGCACCACGGCCCGTGCGCGGACTCGCCGCCCAGGGCATCGGTGCTGTCATTGGTGCGGTCTCGGCGGTCATGGGGATCGGCGGCGGGACGTTGAGCGTGCCGGCCTTCACCTTGATGGGTGTGCCCGTGCACCGGGCGGTCGGCACCGCCGCCGCCATCGGCCTGATCATCGCCATACCCGGTGCGATCGGCTTCATGCTGGGCGGACTCGACGATCCGCACCTGCCGCCCGGCAGCGTCGGCTATGTCAACCTGCTCGCCTTCCTGGCCATCGTGCCGGCAACCATGCTGGCGGCACCCCATGGCGTCCGCCTGGCCCATGCCATCTCGCCCAAGGCCCTGCGCCTCGCCTTCGCCTTCTTCCTGTTGGTCACGGCGCTCAGGATGTTCCAGAACACGCTGGTCGGAGGCGGCGGATGACGGCCACTTCGACACCGTCGCGAGCGATGCGTCGGCTATCCATGGGGCTCGCCACCCTGTTCGGCCTGTCCCGCCAGGGTTTTTTCATTCCCTACCGCCACGCGGCGGACCGCGCACGGACGCAACCAGCCTACGCCGCCCTGGAGCACCATCTGCGCGATGCGGAAGCGGACTTCCTCGATCTGCTCGCCGGTATCGACGACGTTGCCGACAGCCTGATGCGGATCGGCCAGGATCCGCCGCCGGCACCGCGCTGGACCCAGGACTGGTTCCCCGGCCTGGATGCCGCCGCCCTCTACACCGTGGTGCGGCGGCTCCAACCTGCCCGGGTGGTCGAGGTGGGCGCCGGCCATTCCACCCGCTTCCTCGCCCAGGCTGCCGCCGACGGCAGTTTGCCGGTCCACATCACCACCATCGATCCAACGCCGCGTGCGGTGCTGCACGGTCTGGAGGTGGACTTGGTCCCGGCCACGCTGGAGCGGGCGGGGATGATGCCGTTCGCGCGACTGTCCGCGGGCGACGTGCTCAGCATCGATTCGAGCCACGTGTTGATGCCGGGCACGGACGTCGACATCCTCTTGAACCGCGTCCTGCCGGATCTGCCCGCCGGTGTTCTGATCCACATCCACGACATCTTCCTGCCCGACGATTATCCCGCCGACTGGGCCTGGCGAGGCTACAACGAACAGCTGGCCGTCGCCGCCCTGATCCAGGGAGGCCGCTATCGTGTCCTGTGGTCCAGCCACTACGTCCGCACCCGGCTGGCGTCGGCGCTCCGGGATACGGTGATGTCGCGCCTGCCCCTGCCGCCCGGCGCCCGCGAATCGAGCCTGTGGCTGGAGAAAGAGTGACCAATACACCCCGCTCACTCATGTCACTCACTCATACGGATCGGCGGCATCGCGGAGGCCGTCGCCCAGGAAGTTGAAGGCCAGCACCGTGACGATCACCGGCAGCATCGGCATCAGCAGCCAGGGATACAGCGCCACCGCCTCGATGTTCTGCGCCTCCGTCAGCAGCACCCCCCAGCTGGTGATCGGCGGTCGCAGGCCGAGACCGAGGAAGCTCAACGCGGTCTCGCCCAGGATCATCGCCGGGATCGACAGCGTCGCCGACGCGATCAGATGGCTCATGAAGTTTGGCAGCAGGTGGCGGCCGATGATCCGGGACGGCCTCGCCCCCATCAGCCGGGCCGCTTGGCAGAAATCCTCCTCCCGCAGCGCCAGCAGCTTGGACCGCACCGCCCGGGCCAGGCCCGGCCAGTCCAGCAGGCCCAGGATCACCGTGATCCCGAGATAGATCAGGATCGGGCTCCAGGTGATCGGCAGCGCCGCCGACAGCGCCATCCACAGCGGCAGTTCCGGCACCGAGCGGATGATCTCGATCAGCCGCTGTACCACGTTGTCCACCCAGCCGCCGAAGAAACCGGCCAGTCCGCCCACGGTGATGCCGATCAGGAAGCTGATGGTGATGCCGAGCAGGCCGACGGTGAGCGAGATACGCCCGCCGTAGAGCAGCCGCGACGCCATGTCGCGCCCCAGCCGGTCGGTGCCGAGCAGGAACAGGGTGCCGTCCTTTGCCGGGCAGACCAAATGCAGGTCACCCGGAACCAGCCCCCAGAACTGATACGGATCACCGCGGCAGAAGAACCGCAGCCGCTGCACGTCGGTGCGGTCGACCACATACTCCCGCTTCAGGGTTTCCAGGTTGAGCTCGAACCTGAGGCCATAGACGAACGGCCCGATCAGTTGGCCGTCATGGACCAGCCGCACCATCTGCGGCGGGGCGTAGATGTAGCCGGTGTTGCGGGTATGCAGTTCGTACGGCGCCAGGAACTCCACCACCACGATGGCGAGGTAGGAGAGCAGCAGCACGATGCCGGAGATCAGCGCCAGCCGGTGCCGCTTGAACCGCCACCAGATCAGCTTCCACTGCGACGCGAGGTAGTAGCGCTCCTGCTCCGGGGTCAGCCGCTCGACCGCCTGGACGTCGAACGGGTCGGGGTTGACGTAATGCGGCAGCCGGTCCGCCATCATCCCGCCTTCCCGTGCATGCGAATGCGCGGGTCCAGCACCGCCAGCAGCACGTCCGAGAGGAACATTCCCACCACCGTCAGCACCGCGAGAAACATCAGGAACGAGCCGGCGAGGTACATGTCCTGGCTCTGCAGCGCCGAGAGCAGCATCGGCCCGGTGGTTTGCAAAGACATCACCGCCGACACGATGACCGAGCCGGAGACGACCTGCGGCAGCAGGTTGCCGATGTCGGCGACGAAGGGGTTGAGCGCCATCCTGAGGGGATAGCGCACCAGCAGCCGCCCTGGCGGCAGCCCCTTGGCCCGCCCGGTGACCACATACTGCTTCTGAAGCTCGTCCAGCAGGTTGGCGCGGAGCCTCCGGATCATCCCGGCGGTGCCCGAGGTGCCGATCACGATCACCGGGATCCACAGGTGGGCCAGCACCGACATCGCCTTGTCGACGCTCCACGGCTGATCGATGAACTCCTCCGCCATCAGGGTGCCGATGGAGGTGCCGAACCACACGTTGGCCAGGTACATCATGATCAGGGCCAGGAGGAAATTTGGCGTGGCGAGGCCGAGAAAGCCCAGGAAGGTGAGTCCGTGGTCGCCCCAGCTATACTGGTGGGTGGCCGAATAGACGCCGATGGGGAAGGCGACGATGTAGATAAACAGCACCGTCGAGAAGTTGAGCACCAGCGACAGCAGCAGCCGGTCGCCCACCACCTCGCTCACCGGCCGGCTGTACTCGAACGAATAGCCGAGGTCCCCCTGGACCAGCCCGAACACCCAGACGGCGTACTGCTCGATCATCGGCCGGTCCAGGCCGTACTGCTGGCGCAGGAACTCGATCCGTTCCCGCGCCACGATCTCGCCCTGGGCCTCCAGCTGGGCGATGTAGCTGGTGAGATAGTCTCCTGGCGGCAGCTGGATAATCACAAAGACGAGGGCGCTGATGACGAGCAGCGTCAGCAGCATCGTCAGCACCCGCCGCGCTAGGTAGACCAGCATGGTCGTCAGTCGGCCCGGGCGGTAGCCGCGTCCACGAACCAGAACGTATCGGGCTGGTGTACGCCGAAGTGGGCTCCCGGCTCCCAGTTATAGACAGCCTCCGCCGGCACGTTACGCAAGCGGTTGCTGATCACCACCGGCTGCGGCACGCCGCGGACGATACCGATGGTGAACACTTGCTCGGCATGGATGTCCAGCATCCGTTCCCAGATCTCGGTTTTCTCCGCAACGTCGGTGGTTTGCTTCCAACGCTCGTACAGGTCGACGAGCTCGATCACGGGCTCGAGGTCAATGGGCTCGCCACCCTGGCCGCGGCTTTCTCGGTACAGACCCCATTGCGGCCAGTGCAGTTGCACCTGATGCGTCGGCACCAGTTCACGCGGCGACATCTCGGGCGTGGGGATGCCGTTCTCCAGGCCCTTCCAGATGGTCATCACGCTGGAGCCGGCGAACACGCGGTTACGGAACACTTCCCGCTGAAGCGGCGTGATGTGCAGCTTGACCCCGATTTCGTTCCAGGAGTCCCGGATCAGTTGCAGGATATCCACCTCGGTGACGTCCTCGCCGGCGGTCTCCACGATCAGTTCCAGCGGCCGGCCGTTGGGCAACCGGCGCACCCCCTGGCGGTCCCGCTCGGTCAAGCCCATGCCGTCCAGCAGCCGGTTCGCCTCGGGAATGTCGAGCGTCGCCCAGGCGGTCGCCAGGTCCGGCCTGAACAGCGGGCTTTGCGGTAGTACCGTGTTGGCGCCCTCCTCGGCCAAGCCGAAGTAGATGGTGTGGTTGATTTCGGCCCGGTCGATGGCGAGCGACAGCGCTCGCCGGAAATCCGGGTTGCGCACCACCTCCCGCCACGTCGCATCGGATACATTCAAGTTGGGATAGAGAGCCTTCTCCGCGCCGGCCGCGGAAGCCCACAAGCGTACCTGGAAATCGTGCCGGCGCTCGCCCTGTTTCAGCACCGCGAAGTTCTCGAAGCCGAGGCCGCGGGCCTGAAGATCGGTCTCCCCGGCGGCCGCCTTGGCCGGGATCAGCTGTGCATTGGTGATGTTCAGAATCACCTCATCGACGTACGGCAGCTGGCGTCCGTCGGGGTCGACCCGATGATAGTACGGGTTGCGCCGAAATATGAAACGGGTCGAGGGCGGATCCGTAACCAAGACCCAAGGCTGCAAAGACGGCAGGTTCGGGTTCTCGTTGTTGTACTGTTGGGCATGGCGATAGTGCAAAGCTGCCCAATTACGTTGCCCAGCCTTTTCCACCCGCTCGGCCAACTCAGCCTCGTCGGCATAGTCCGCATGGAACTGCTTCAGGTAATGTGATGGCAGATGCAGATATTCCGGCCGAGCCCCGGCCAGGGTCGGCAGCAGCGCCGTGTTCGGCTGGCTCCAGGAATAGCGCACGGTGGTTTCGTCCAGCATCTCGAACCGACCGGGCTCGCCGTCGACGATGAGGAACTGCGGCAAGCCGCCCGGTGAGGTTTCCGGGTTGTTGAGCACGTCCTCCCAGACATAGCGGAAGTCCTCGGCCGTGAAGGGGTGGCCGTCCGACCAGCGATGGCCCTTGCGCAGGTGAAAGGTGAAGATGCGCCCTTCCTCGACCTCGATCCGTTCCAGGATGTCGGGGACAAGCTCCCAGTCGGGCGTATACGAAGCCAGGCGCGCGTAGCCGTAGACGACCATCATCCGGGTATCCCGCGCTCTCCCCATCAACGTGCGCAGCGTGCCTCCGTGCTGCCCCACCTCCTTGCCCTGCGCCGCCAGGTCGACGACCTGCGGTGTCTGGGGCAGCCGTTCGGCCACGGGCGGCAACGTGCCCGCGCTCACCTCGGCCTCCAGCGCCGGCGGCTCGATAAAGGCCGAGACCGGTTGCGCCAGAGCGACGGCAGCAACCGATACGGCCGTGAGGCCGACCCATCGCAAGAGCGTTCTTCTGACAACTGACGCGGTCATCGTGCTGAACCTCCCCTTTTCAATGGATATTTTGCAGCGTCCGGCGAAGGCGATCGGGCGCCCCATGCGCACGAACCCGATGATCATTGCCAAGATCGATCATGGCCATGGGGGTCCCGTCCGCTCCGAAAGGCGACGGCCATGCCTGCGGGTCGGAAGCCCTGCCACCCATCAGGGCGGTGAAATCCAGCCGGCGATCCGGATCGGGATATGGCACCGCGGCTAGCAGTGCCCGGGTGTAGGGATGCACGGGCTCATGGAACAAGACCTCCCTTGGCGCCTCTTCCACCAGTTGCCCCGCGCACATGACCGCGATGCGGTCAGCCATGTAATCCACCACCGCAAGATTATGCGAGATGAACAGGTAGGTGAGGCCGAGTTCCTTCTGCAGGTCCTTGAGCAGGTTGAGAATCTGGGCCTGAACGGAAACGTCGAGCGCGGATACCGGCTCATCGCAGATGAGCAGATCCGGTTGCAGGGCGAGGGATCGGGCGATGCCGATCCGCTGGCGCTGACCACCGGAGAAGCTGTGCGGATACCGGGACAGATGGCGTGGGTCGAGCCCCACCACCCGCATCAGTTCGGACACCATTTCCCGGCGCCCCTCGGGGCTGCCGACGCCGTGGATCACCAGCGGTTCGGCGATGATGTCAAACACCGTCATGCGCGGGTTGAGGGAGCCGAACGGATCCTGGAACACGTACTGAACCCGCCGGCGGAACGCCGCCAGATCACGGGGCCCGAGGGCGAGCACGTCGATCGGCCCGTCGTCGCCGTGGAAGATCACCCGGCCGGCATCCGGCATGACGGCCCGCATGACGATCTTGCTCACGGTGGTCTTGCCACATCCGCTCTCCCCAACCAGACCGAGACATGAGCCGCGCGGCACGCGAAAGCTGACATCATCCACCGCCACGTTCTCTTCGGTCATGCCGGTGCGGAACAGGCCGACGCTCTTGCGGATACTGAACCGCTTGCAAATCCCGTCCGCCTCCAGAAGCGGCGTTCCCGCAGCGCGGGTGCTTCGCACCTTGGCCGCAAGCAGATTGCCGGCCTGGTAACCGATTTCGCGCAGCGGCGTCAGCCGCTGACCGGGCTTCATGTCGAAATGCGGCACGGCATTGAGCAACGCTTTGGTGTAGGGATGACGCGGAAAGCTGAAAAGATCCCGAAGCATGCCGCTTTCCATGACCCGGCCGTTGTACATCACCACCACTTCGCTGGCGACGTTGGCGACCACGCCGAGGTCATGGGTGATCAGCAGCAGGGCCATCCCCAGTTCCGCCTGCAGATCCTGGATCAACTTCAGGATCTGCGCCTGGATCGTGACGTCCAAGGCTGTGCTCGGTTCGTCCGCGATCAGCAGGGCCGGCCGGCAGATCAGGGCCATCGCGATCATTGCCCGCTGGCGCAGGCCGCCCGACAGTTCGAACGGATAGGTGTCGTATCCCCGCTCCGGGTCGGGAAACCCGACCATGCGAAGCATCTCGATGGTGACGCGGCGCCCTTTCCACAGGCTCATGGTGCGATGCAGGTGCAGCGCCTCGCTGATCTGGTCGCCGATGGTGTGCAGCGGCGAGAAGGAGGTCATCGGCTCCTGAAACACCATCGAGATCCGGTTGCCGCGGATCGCGCGGAACCGAGCGCCAGCCGGATCCAGATGGGCCAAGTCGATGACGTCGCCTGGGCTGGCCGGGTCGCTGAGCAGGATCTCGCCGGCGGTGATGCTCGCTGTCCGCGGCAGAATGCCGAGTATGGCCTGGGCGGTGACCGACTTGCCGGAGCCGGATTCGCCCACCAGAGCCACGGGCGACCCCGGCCGCACCCGGAACGACAGCCCGTCCACCGCGCGAATAACCCCCGCGCGGGTGTTAAACTCAACCCTGAGGTCGCGAACCTGCAACAGGTCCGTCACCACCGGACCCCGTCGTGGTCCGCCGCCGGTTCGAGGCCCAGACGTTGCAGGTTGTGGGCGGTGGCGTGATCCAGGTTGAGCCCGTTACAGCGGGCAGCCGCCGACGCCCGGGCGGCTATCCGGTCGAAATCCTCCAGGCGGGAGTCGATGCAAAGACTGCCGCCGCCCCCTTTCAGCCGGAGTTGCAGCCACCCGCCGGAGCGGTCCCGGCGGGTGGAATAGTGGCAGAGGGTCAACCGCTTGATGTCCTGCCAGGCAAGAACACCCGGGCGCGTGCCCGGGCTCAGAGTACGAATCCCGGCATCGGTGATCTCCAGCCGGGTGACATGGCGCCGCACGGTGATCAAGGCATAAATCACGAACAGCACGGACGCGGCGGCCAGCAGCGCCGTCACCGGCGGCGCGGTTTCGCCGAACGCCAGCGGCAACCCGACCAAGCCAAGGCCAAGGGTAGCACGCGCGTAGTCACCCGCCATGGCCCCGAAAGGATAGTGGTGCACGCTCATCCGACGGCCTCCGCCGTGCGGCCCGGCATCAGGTTGTCGGGCCAGAACGCGATATCCGACCCCAGCCAGCGAACCGCCCGGTGGTTGCGGGTTACGTCCAGAAATCGGTCGATGAACCCCCAGCAACCGTCGTCATGGAAGCCATGGTGGGTCATCAGCCCGGTCGGCTCGTCCGCGTCCACCGCACCCGCCCTGCGCGCGCGGAGATGATCAAGGACCTGATCCAGCGCTGTGGCGTCGCCGATGAAGCCGCCGCTGCCGTGCCAGTCCATGATATCCACATGCACGTTCACGCACCGGACGCCCGGCGCCGGATCGCGGCTGGGCCGTGGCCCCAGGGTCGAGACCGCATGGAGGCCGGCTTCCGGCAGATAGGCGACGAGGTCCGGGTCCATGCGGTTCCACGGCGCCACCAGCACCGGCAGGGCCCGTGGCAGGTCGGCGATGCGGAGCCAGCCCCGGGCCAGTTCGGCCAGCATCGCCGCGCGCGGGCGATGCGGCCCATACTCCTCCTGACGCACCCCTTCTGGCGCGTGGTTGGCATGGGCGAAACCATGTTGCAGGGCAAAAACCTGCCGGCATCCCGCCAGCAGCGGCGCCAGCGTCGCATCGGCATCGCGCGGGATGACCGCGAGGGCCACCGGCACCTCGTGGCGTTGGCTCAGGTTCAGCAGATGCGCCAAGGCCGGCGTCTCCCGGGTGGCGTCGTCGTCCCGCCACCACAACGTGGCGATCCGGCCGTCCGCCCGCCAAGCGTCCAGTTCGGCACCAAGATCGGCCCAATCTGCCATCGCCTTACGTCTCCCGACCGGGGCACAGCGCAACGATCTCACGCGCCGTGGCGTTGCCGCCATCCAGGTCCACCGCAATCTTGGCCGGCGGCCGCTCCAGGGCCACGTTGACCGCCGCCGCCAAGCTTTCGGGTGTCAGCGCCGTCGGCTCCACCAGAGTCACCACGCCCTTGTCCGCCAGCACCCGGGCCCGAAACGCCTGCTCCGTCTCATGACCGTCGCCAAAGGGTACGATCACCGCCGGCACTGCCGCCCGCAACACGTCCAGGACGGTATTGTACCCGCCCTGCGAGATGGAGAGAACGGCGTTGCCGAGCAGCGTCGGCAGGTCGGAGCGCCAGCGCTCGACGATTACCCCGGGCGGCGGGTCGAACACCAAGTCCGCATACACCGTCTCGGGCAGGCCCGTACCGCAGATAAACCGCCACGGCAGCCCGACCGCGCGGGACAACGGCCGCGCCGCCAAGGCCGCGCGCAGCAGCGGTTCGCCCACCGCGCCGCCACCTGCCGACACGATCACTTCTCCGCGACCGCTCTCCAGGCCCGGGGGCGGCGGGTCCTGCCGGGGCTCCGCCGCGTAGCCGGTGTAGCCGATCAGGTCGGCGATCTCGCGCGCCTCCGGGAACGAGGCCTCCAGCGGGATCAACGCCGGATCGCCATGCACGAGGACCCGCTGGAACCAGGACCGCGCCAGCGCCACCATCTCCCGGCTGCGTTCCGGATCGCTCTTGCGCACCAGAACGTCGCGCAGGGAACAGACCACCGCAGGCCGCGGCGACGCCACCCGCGCCGCCGCCAGGAGCGGCATCAGCTCGAACCGAAAGGCGCGGCGGCCGAACGGAAACTGCTCGATCAACAGCACGTGCGGCCGAATGCTGGCGAACTCGTCCAGCAGGCGGGCGGTGCGCGCCTCCTTGATGGACTCATCCATGGGCACGCCGTGCTCGTCGACCAGAGATCTGAAACTCGCATCAGTGGCGCGGATCGGCGGCAGAGCAATACGGGCGCAGCCGTCGAACGCGATCCCCGGCACGGCGGGGCCGCCCAGCACCACCCACACCTCGAGGCCATGCGCCGCCATCGCCCGGGCGAGCACGGCCGCCCGCTTGAGGTGCCCGATGCCCAGCAAATGCTGGGCATAGAACATCACCCGCCCGGTCATCTGTCCAGTCATGCCGGCACCTGCGGTGTTGTTAACGCACGCAGCACCGTATCGAGGCGCCGCGCCGCCACCGGCAGATCGTGGTGGCGGCGCACCCGTTCCCAAGCCGTCCGTCCCATGGCCCGGCGGCCGGCGGGATCGTCCAGAAGCCGGCTTACGGCTTCGGCGAACACCTCAGGATCGCCGACGGGCACAAGAATACCGGTCGCACCATCCGCCACCACGTCCGGCACGCCGCCGTTGCGGCCCGCCACCACCGGCACACCGGCTGCTTGTGCTTCCAGCAGAGCCAGACCGTACGCCTCGTTGACCGCGGGCCAGACGAACAGGTCGGCATCGGCCAGCACCCCCGGCAGGTCAGACGGACTCGTCTGGCCCCGCCATTGGACGCGCCCGGCGACAGGCTCGAAGGCCGCTGCCACGGCCGCGCGGGCGGCCCCGTCACCCACCACCGTCAGCCGCCACGGACGATCCCGCAGACGGGCTAGCGCCCGGCCCAGCACTCGGTAGGACGCGAGCTTGTCCCCCGGGCGCATCATCGCCACCGCGACCAAGTGGGGTGTCGCCACCGTCGGGACGCGTACGCGTGCCGCCGCCAGGAACGGTTCGGCATCGATGAACGGGGTGAGAAAGGCCAGCCGCTCCGGGTCCCCGATCAGCATCCTCAGGCAGGGGAGGTCGGCGCTGTTGAGCGCGATCACCCGGTCCGCGTCGGCGATCGCACCCCCCGCCGCAGCGTGACCGTGAGCCCAGGGCCCGAGCGCTTGTTTCGGTGCGTGCGAGGCCTCGGCCACCACGTAAGGAATGCCGAGCCGCCGGCTCACCACCGGCCCCAGCCAGTCCGGCGCCTTGTGGTACACATGATACGTGAACCAGAGTTCGGGACGTCGGCAGGCCGGTCGTGTTGCCATATGGCGGATGACGCGCCCGGCCAGTGCCTCGCCGAGCCGGGCCACACGGCGCTGGCGGTCGGCATCGCCGCGCCGATCATAACTGGTGAACGTTGAGGCCAGCGCGACCGTGTGACCGCCGTATCGCAGCGCCTGCATCAACAGCCGCGCCATGGTGCGGTCGCCGGACGGCACCGGGTGGTGCGGCGGCTTCATCGGCGCATAGAAGGCGACGCGCATTGCTCTGGTTCCGCGTGAGGCAGCCCGAACCGGGCCGCGAGTTGGCCGATCCCCCGCTCGAACGGAAAGTGCTGTCGTACCCGCGCCATCCCCGCCGCGCCGAGACGGGCCCTGAGCGCCGGCGTCCGGATCAGGCGTTCCAAAGCCGTAGCCAGAGCCGTCGGATCGTCGGGCGGCACCAGCAGCCCCGTTTCCCCGGCCTGGATCAGCTCCGGGATCGCCGCAACCCGGCTTGCCACACACGCGAGGCCCTGGCTTTGCGCCTCCATCAGGACGTTGGGAAGCCCGTCCCGATCGCCGTCGGCGGCAACCCGGGACGCGAGAACGAACACGTCGGCGGCCCGATAGCGGGCGAGCACCTTTTCCTGCGGCAGAGCGCCCACCCACTGGATATGGTGCGCGATTCCTGCCGCGCCGGCCAGTTCCCGTAACGATTTCAGGAGCGAACCGTCGCCCACGTGGATAAACCGCCAAGCCAGGCCCGATGGCAGCGCCGCCAGAGCCTTGACCACAACATCATATCCTTTCTTCTCCACCGCCCGCCCCACCGAGAGCAGGGTCACGGGGTCGTTCGGATCGCCGCCGTCCCGGAACGAGAGCGGGCGCACCGGCAACGGGAACCGACCGAGGTCGAGGCCGTGGTAGACAAGGCTGATCCGTGCCGGATCCGGCGCCAGCCCGGCGAGGTGATCGGCATTGTAGCGCGAACAGGTCACCAGCCAGCGGCAGTCCCGGAGTTTCTCCCGCTTCTCCCATTCAGGGATCGTCCACACGTCCTTGGCGTGGGCGGAAACGCTCCACGGCAGGCCCAGGATCATCGCTGCATAGCGCGTCACGGACGCCGGTGTGTGCAGGAAGTGGGCGTGCAGCCAGCCCACGTCCGCCGGCATCTCATGGGCCAGAACCAGCGCCTGGCCGAACCGGCGGATCCGGTTGCGGCCGGGATCGCGCCGCAAATCCCGGAGCCAGACGTCCCGGGCCCGTCGGTAGCCGGGCCGCCGGCGCACGGCCCACCACGCCCGCAGAACCCGCACCGGCTGCTCGTGCAGATACTCCGGCAGATAGCTGACCGGCGCCAGGATCTCCCGATGCACCGGGTGCACGGCCGGATCGGTGGGACGCCGGAGCGAGAACAGGCGCATCGCCATCCCGCGTCGCTCCAGACCCCGAATCTCCTGCGCGATGAACGTCTCGGACAGGCGCGGATAGCCCTTCAGGACAACGGCAACGACAGCGTCCACGTCACCTCGTCGCGGTCATGGGCGGCGCCGTCTCGGCGGCGGCATCGGGCGAAAACAGCAGACGCCTGGTCATCTCGTTGATCACCTCGAGGCCGTCCAGAAGGCCGGGAATGCGCACCTCGGACGGCCGCGGCTGGTGCACCAGGTTACGGATTGCAGCGGCCATCACCGCGGCATCGCGCCGCTTGTCCACCGCCAGCATGCGCACCAGGCCGAGGGCCTGTGCCCGGGACGCCCGGATGAACTGCTCCGCCCGCGGCACCGACCGTGGCATGATCAAAGCCGGCTTGTCGAACGACAGGATCTCGCAAAAGGTGTTGTAGCCGCCCATGGCGACGATGCCGGCCGCATCCGCGATCAGGCTCTCGACATGAGCATCGAACACGATCGTCTGGACCCGGCCGCCGAGCCGGGCGGCGCGCTCGATGAACGTCGCTTGGTCGCTGGAGCGCATGAACGGGCCTAGGACGATCAGGGCCGGATGCTCGATCCCGGGATCGTGTTCATAGGCGCGCAGGACCCAGTCCACCACCTCGGCGCCATCGCCGCCGCCGCCGGTGGTCACGAGAATGTACGGCCGCCCGGCCAGGGATGCGAGTGGACGCGTCGGCCGCTCGACCGGCGACACCGACCGCCTCAGATAGCCGGTGTAGCGAACCTTGCCGATGACATGGGGGGGCAGCGGCAATCCCTGCAGCGGATTGCACACCGCCGGCAGGCCATAGACCCAGAGGTGGTCGTAGAAATCGGTGAGAGCGGGCAGCGCGTTCTTGCGTTGCCATTCCTCTGCCAGTACCCGCGGATCATCCATCACATCACGCAGGCCGAGTACCAGTGGCGTGCCGTTCGCCTTCAGCATGGCCAGGGTATCGCGCACCTCGCCGCGCAAGCCCCAAGGTTCCTTGTCCACCAGGAAGATGTCGGGCGCGAAGGTTTCCGCCGTGTGCTGAATGATGGACGCGCGCAGGTGCAGAGTCTCGTCGATGCCGATATCCAGGCTCAACGGCTCATAGTCGCCGTGGCGGAGCTTGATCACGCCGGGTATCCGCACGAAATCCACACGATTGCGAAACCCGAAGCTGCCGATGATCGGCGAACCGGAGAGAATCAGGACCGACAAGTCTTTCTGGGCGCCGACCAGGGCATGGGCGATCGCCCGGCACCGGCGCAGGTGGCCGAGGCCGAACGAATCGTGGCTGTAAATCAGAAGCCTTGGGTGCTCCTGCCGCATTGCGGTCCTCGTGTCTCGCCCCTCTCGGGTTCAGCGGATTCAGCGGAGTATGCCCTCGCAGTGCATGCCAAGCCACGGTGTGGCGATCAACTTGGCGCGAGGCCCGCTGCACACCCTCATGATGGTAACAACATACGCTTGATTGGAAAGGGGGCCGCACGCCATGAGTTCGTCATCGCCCCTTTTTTCCACGGTTGGCTTGGGATACGGCAGTCAGGGTGGCCACCTAGCGAAGCAACCGTCGCACGGCACGCCTGCGCACGAACAGGAAATTTTGAATCGCGGTGTTCGAATTCGATCAATATGAGCCCGAACGGCGTGTGCAGCCGCGCCTGACGCCGCCGCCGGACCTCGCGACTGCGGCCGATATTGCCGAACTCTCGTTCATGGTCTGGGGCGAACATTGCATCGAGTGCGCGGAGCCCGGCTGCTACCAGTCCTGCGGGTTGTATCAGGCGCGTCCGGACGGCCGCTGCCGCCGCTTTGCCTATGGCATCTACCGGAATCGCGACTTTGCCGGGCTGCGCGGCTACGGTGCCGAGATCACCTTCAAGACCTGGGGCAAGCTGGAGGCGGAGGGCAACGCCCTGATGGAGCCGCGACGCACGGTGCTTCGCCGAGAACGCCTGATCGCTTGGGGCGGCGGACCGCTTCGGACGATGGCGACCCTCGCCTCTTCCGGTGTCGGGGTCGACGGCTGGCGCGACTGGCCGCCGCCGCCACGCAAGATCGCACGACGGCTGCACCGTCACGTCTCGCCTGCGCATCTGCCCGACGCCTTCCGGATCGACGTCTTTAACCCCTCGGACCGGCCGGTTCCACTCCAGCTGACCATGCGCGTGGTTGCCGACAACAGTGCCAGCCACGGTGCCAGCGGACCGTCCCGGATGCCGCCGCCGTATCTGGACCGCTTCGAACTTCCGCCGGGCCTCTCCCGCTTCCATGTCGACGCCACCCGGTTCCACCACATCCTGACGTGCGGCCGGCGTTTCAAGATCTCGGTGATGCCGGAAGCGGAGCAGTCCATCACCCTGGTGTTCCTCGCGCTGGATTTCGTGCGCATGCGGGCCCTCGGTGCCGGTCATGTGAACGATGCGACACCGACCGCGGATGCCGCCGCCCGGCCCGCCGTCAAATGCGTCGTGTTCGATCTGGATAATACCCTGTGGCATGGCATCCTGGCCGAGGGTGGTGGGCTGGCCCTCCGCACCGGCGTGATTGACCTGTTCCGGCATCTGGATTCCCGCGGCATCCTGATCAGCATCGCCAGCAAGAACGACCACGCTTCGGCCTGGGCCAAGTTGGAGTCGTTCGGTCTCGCTGATTACGTCCTGCACCCGCGCATCGGCTGGGGTGCCAAGAGCGCGTCTGTCCGCGCCATCGCCGGGGCGCTGGACATCGGTCTCGATACCTTCATGTTCGTCGATGACAGCCCATTCGAACGGGCCGAAGTGACCCAGGCCCTGCCTGACGTGGCGTGCCACGACGCGGCGGATCTGGAGGCACTCATCATTCATCCGCGACTGCAGGGCAGCGGCAGCGGCGAGGCCGGCCGCCGCCGCGCCTTCTATCGCGAGGCCTTGCAGCGGGATCAGGCGCGTCACGCCTGGTCTGACGATTATCTTGGTTTCCTCCGCGCATGTAACATAGAATTAACAATTCGCCCGTACCGGACAGGGGACTTCGAGAGGGTGTCGGAACTGGTCCAGCGCACCAACCAGCTCAACTTTTCCGGCCGAAAGTACACGGCGGCGGATCTGTTGCAGCGCTTGGCCGATCCCGGCCTGGACAAGATCGTGCTGGCATGCCGGGACCGCTATGGCGACTACGGCACCGTGGGCTTCGCACTGGTCGCCCGCACCGGCGGGGAGGTACGGGTCGACGACCTCATGCTGTCCTGCCGTGTGCAGGGCCGTACCATCGAAGCGGCCCTGTTCCGATGGCTGTGGGACGGCATGGCGCCGGCAGTACACCGTTCGTTGTGGGTCCGCCTGACCCCCACGCGGCGCAATGGGCCGGCCCGGCAGGTGTTGGAGGACATGGGCTTGCAACCGGATCCGGCCGGCACCGGGTACCGCTTCAGCGGTGACCGCAGGTTCGACGTGCCCGCCGTGATCGCCGTCGACGACGGCGGTGCCGGCAGGGGTGGAAATCATGCGGCGATGCCGTCGGTGTCGGACGGCGATCCGGTCTGCCGCCCGATGACGGACTCCTGAGCCTTCTCGGCACCGCGTCCGCATGGAACCGACCTTCTTTCGCTATATTCTGCGCCATAGCTGGCGGCAACAAATCGTGTTGTTGCTGCTGACGGTGGCATCGTTTCCTTTTCTCTATTACTCGCTCGAGCTGCCCAAACGCATCATTAACGACGCCATCGGCGCGACCCAATTCCCGAGAGAGGTGCTCGGACATGACCTTTCTCAGCTCGAATACCTGTGGTTGCTGTGCTTAATTTTTCTGGCACTGGTCGGCGTTCGGTTTGGTCTTCGCTACTATGTAAACGTCTATAAGGGGCGTCTCGGCGAGCGCATGCTGCGCCGCCTCCGCTACCAGCTGTTCAGCCGGCTGCTGCGTTTCCCCCTGCCGCATTTCCGCAAGGCCTCCCAGGGCGAGATGATCGCCATGATGACCGGCGAGGTCGAACCCCTCGGCGGCTTCATCGGCGATGCCATTGCCTTGCCCGCCTTCGAAGGCGGCACCCTGCTCACCATCCTGCTGTTCATGTTCATGCAGGACCCGATTCTGGGCTTGGCCGCGATCGCGCTGTTCCCGGTGCAGATCTACGTCATTCCGAAGCTGCAGCGTCAGATCAATGCGCTCGCCAAGCAGCGGGTACGGACGGTACGCAAGCTCTCGGAGCGGATCGGCGAGGTGGTCAGCGGCATCGAGGACGTACACGCCCATGACACCTCCGAGTACGAGCGAGCCGATTTCGCCCGCTGGACCGGCAAGATCTACGACATCCGCTACAAAATCTATCGGAAGAAATTTTTTGTCAAGTTCCTGAACAACTTCATCGGTCAACTGACCCCGTTTTTCTTTTTTTCGATCGGCGGCTACCTTGTGATTACGGGTGATCTGACATTCGGCGCGCTGGTCGCCGTGCTGGCCGCTTACAAGGATGTGGCGGCACCCTGGAAGGAACTGTTGAACTGGTACCAGCAGAAGGAGGACACCCGCGTCAAATACGAGCAATTGATTGAGCAGTTCATGCCGCCCGGCATGCTGGACGAACACCTGCAGGCCCTGCCGGACGGGGATGTTCCCCATCTCGACGGCGACATTGTGGCCAGTAACCTGACCTATGCCGAGGACGAAGGTGTCAGGGTCGTCGAGGGCGCGAGCTTCACCATTCCGATCGGCGAACGGGTCGCCCTCACGGGCCGCGAAGGCTCGGGCCACAGTACGGTGGCCAAGCTGATCGCGCGCCTGCTGATGCCCACCGCCGGTTCCATCCGGATCGGTGGCGCCGACCTGACCGCCCTGCCGGAAGCGGTCACCGGCCGGCGCATCGCCTACGTCGGGCAGTCGCCCGCCATGTTCCAGGGAAGCCTCCGCGACAATCTGCTCTATGGCCTGAAGCATCAACCGGTGGCGACCGCCAACCCGGACGACGCAGCCAAGCTTCAGAACGACCGATATCGGCAGGAAGCCATCGCGGCCGGCACCACCATGAGCGACATGGACGCGGACTGGATCGACGGGGGCAGCCGAACGGACGATGCCTGCGCAGCGCTTGCCCAGCAGATCAAGGCCGTTCTGGATATCGCCCAACTGGAACCGGACGTGTTCAACTTCGGCCTTCAGGCCTCGTTCGAGCCTCGAGAAAGACCGGAACTGGCCGAGCGCGTGCTCGAGGCGCGGCACGTGTTGAAACAACGCCTGGACGAGCCGCAATACCAGGGTCTGGTCGAACCGTTCGATTGGGACCGCTACAACACCAACATGACCGTGGCAGAAAACATCCTGTTTGGCACGCCGGTGGGGCCTGCCTTCGATCTGGAACACATCGCCGAAAACGCGTACATGCGCGCGATACTGCGGGATTGCGGCTTGATCGAACGCTTCCTGGAGGTGGGGTTGCAGGCGGCACGGCTGACGGTGGAATTGTTCCAGGACATCCAGCCGGGCGACCCTATCTTTGAACGGTTCAGCTTCATCGATATGGAAACCTTGCCGGACTACCAGGCGGTGGTGCGCCGTGCCGATACCGCGGGGGTCAAGGAGCTCGCCCCAGCGGATCGCGATCTGCTGCTGGCACTGCCGTTCAAGCTGGTGCCGGCTCGACACCGTCTCGGTCTGCTGGACGAAGCGAGCGAGGAGAGGTTTCTGGAGGCGCGGCGGCGATTTGCCGAAGGCCTGCCGTCGGACCTGCGCCACTCGGTAGCCTTCTTCGATCCGGCCCGATTGAACCCCGCCGCTTCGGTCCAGGACAATATCCTGTTCGGCCGCCTGGTCTATGGGCGGCAGCAAAGCCAGCGCGCCGTTGGCACCTTGATCGCTGCCGTCATTGATCAGCTTGACCTCCGCGGCGCCATTCTCGACCTTGGTCTTCGGGCTGAAGCGGGGATCGCGGGCAGCCGCCTGTCCGCCAGTCAGCGTTCGCGTCTCGCCATCGCCCGGGCACTGTTGAAGCGGCCGGACCTGTTGATCCTCGATCAGGCCACCGCCACCCTGGATACAGCAACCCAAACCACCGTCATGCGAAAAGTTCTGGACGAACGGATGGGCGGCGGCCTTCTATGGGTGCTGGCAGAGGGAACCGACACGCAGGCATTCGATCGGGAGATCGTGATGGAACAGGGGCGAGTCGCGTACCAGGGCACACCGCAACCCCAGGATCATCGTCTGTCGGCCTCGGGATGAAGAGCGGCGACATGTTGTATGGCGATGTGGTGTCCGTCCTGCGGGGTATCCCGCTCTTTTGCAAGCTGGATCCCGCGAAGCTGAAACTGCTCGCGTTCTCCAGCACCTACCTCACGTTCGAGGCGGGGGAAGCGCTTTTTCATGAAGGCGACCCGGCCGACGGTGCCTTCGTGATCCGCAGGGGCCAGGTCGAGGTTCTCAGCGCGGTGGGCGAGAGCCAAGTGGTCGTTGGGACTCTCGGGGAAAACGACCTGTTTGGCGAAATGGCGATCATCCTTAACGAACCGCGCCTCGCTTCCATTCGCGCGGTGGGTCGGTTGGAAGTGGTCAAGATCGATGCCGAGGTATTCTTGCGCCTGGTCACGGAAAATCCGGATACCGCGCTCGCCGTGATGCGCTCGTTGAGTGAAAAAATCGTCCGTCTGACCGCGCGTTACAACGACTTGCAGCACCGGCTTTTCGGCTTTCAAAACCCGGCCGAGCACTGACAAGCGCCGGCGCCCGCGGGCCGGCCTTTCGCTGTACCGCCTTCCACTGCACCTGCCATTGAGCCGCCAGACCATGACTGTCGCCGCGCCGGCCAAATCACGATCATCGTCGGTACCATTCCACCGGCCGTCAACCACAACGGCCCGCCGGATGTAGCGCCATGGTCATGGTGGACCCCTCGTTCCACATGTGGGCGACGTTTGCCGTCATCGTCGTGACCCTCGTTTTCTACGCCACCGAAAAGGCACCGATGGAGGTCATCTCCATGGGCGCGGTGGCGGCGCTCCTGCTCCTGTTCCAGATCTTTCCACTACCCGGCCCGGAGCAGGAAAACCTGCTCAGCCCCTATCGACTTTTGCAGGGCTTCGCCAACCCGGCACTGGTGACCGTGCTGGCCCTTCTGGTCATGGGGCAGGGCATGGCCCGGGCCGGCCTGCTGGACGTGGTCGCGCGAACGGTCTTCCGGCTCGGCGGCGAACATCGGCAAGCATCGGTCGTGCTCGTGCTGGCCGTAGCGATGGTGGTGAGCGCGTTTCTCAACAACACGCCCGTCGTCATCATGTTCATCCCGATCATGCAGGCTCTGGCCACCCGGTTTCAGCAGACGCCGAGCAAGCTGATGATCCCCCTCAGCTACGCCGCCATTCTGGGCGGCATGACCACGCTGGTGGGATCCAGCACGAATCTGCTCGTCAACTCGGCCATGGCCGCCAAGGGCGTGACTCCGTTTACGTTCTTCGAATTCACTCTGCCCGGCACCATCCTCGCGGTCGTGGGTCTGGTCTACGTTCTCGTGCTGGCGCCCTATCTGCTGCCCAGCCGCTCGCGGCTGGCCGATACCTGGTTCGGCAGCGGCGGCCGGCAGTTCATTGCTCAACTCACCGTGGCGCCGGGCTCGCCTCTGGTCGGCCGCGGCGCGCCCGGCGGCCTGTTCGCCAGCCTGCCCGATGTCACCGTGCGCATGGTTCTGCGGGAGGAGGATGCGATCCTGCCGCCATTCGAAGGGTATGTCGCTGAACCCGGCGACGTGCTGGTGGTCGCGGCGACGCGGAAGGCGCTGACCGGCCAGACGGTGCGCCGCCAGGGTTTGACGCCGCCCGAGTTCCCCCATAAGGCCCGTGGCGCCGAGAAACCCCCGCCGAACGAGGGCGAAACGCCGTGGGGTGAGACGGGGCAGGTCGTCGCGGAAGTGATGGTCGCCCCGGCCTCCCGCTTCGAGGGGCAGACCCTGCGCCAGATCGGCTTCCATCACCAGACCCGCTGCGTCGTTCTCGGCATCCAGCGCCGGTCGCGGATGATCCGCACCCGGATGACCGATATCCGCCTGGAAGCCGGCGACGTGCTGCTGGTCCAGGGGCAGGCCGCCGACGTCAATGCCCTCAAGGCCAACCGGGATGTGGTGCTGATCGAATGGTCGGCAGAAGAGCTGCCCGCCTCCAAGGATGCGCCGATCGCCGCCGGGATCTTCGTGCTGGCGATTGGTCTGTCAGCGGCCGGCATCCTGCCGCTGGTGGTCACCACCCTGGCCGGCGCCGTGGCCATGGTCGCCCTTGGCGTGCTCAATGTGCGTCAGGCCACACGCGCGGTGGACCCGCGCATCGTCACCATGATCGGCGCCGCGTTGGCCCTCAGTCTCGCGCTGGAGGCGACCGGCGGCGCCCGTTACGTGGCGATGACCCTGATTGCCGCCTTGGAAGGGGCGAGCCCGGTTGTGATCCTGTCCGTATTTTTTCTGTTCGCCGCGGCGATGACCAACATCATCAGCAACAATGCCGTGGCCGTGCTGTTCACCCCGATCGGCATTGACATGGCATTCCAGTTGGGGCTGCCGCCACACGCCTTTGCCGTCGCCATTGTGTTCGCCGCCAGCTGCGCCTTCGCTTCTCCCATCGGCTACCAGACCAATCTCCTGGTTCTGGGGCCGGGACACTATCGCTTCATCGATTTCTGCAAGGTCGGCATTCCCTTGCTGCTGCTGATCTGGCTCGTGTTCACGCTGGTGGTGCCGTGGTGGTACGGGATCTGATCCCGGGGGCGGTTGCCGCCGGCCCTCGCGCGTCCTCTCAATAAAGGAAGCGGGTCCGGATCGTGCCGGGTATCTGCTGCAGCGCGCGGCGCACGCCCTGCCCGGCCTCCAGCTTGCCCGCGATGTCGGTCACGACGTAGCCCACCTCGGCATCCGTGCGCAGGTACTGGCCGACGATATTGAGATCGCGGGAGGAAAAGACCTCGTTGATCCGCACCAGCACCCCCGGCACGTTGCTGTGGATGTGCAGGAAGCGGGTGGCGCCGCGCTGTTCCGGCAGGGACACTTCCGGAAAGTTCACCGCCCCCACGGTGGAGCCGTCGTCGGAGTACTTGACCAGCTTCTCCGCCACTTCCTGGCCGATGTTGGCCTGCGCTTCCAGCGTGTTGCCGCCGATGTGCGGCGTCAGGATCACGTTGGGCAGGCCCCTGAGCGGCGTGTCCAGCGGCTCCTCCGGTCCGCCCGGCTCCACCGGGAACACGTCCACCGCGGCACCCGACAGATGGCCGCCGGTCAGTGCCCGGGCCAGCGCGGGCACGTCGACCACCTCTCCCCGCGCGGCGTTGACCAACACCGCGCCCGGTCGCATCCGCTCCAGTTGCTTCGGCCCGATCAGGCCGCGGGTGGCCGTGGTCCCCGGTACGTGCAGCGTCACCACGTCACTCCGCTCCAGCAGCTCGTCCAGGGTGGCCACCGGCTCCGCATTGCCCAGGGCCAACTTGTCGACGATGTCATGGAACAGCACGCGCATACCCAGCGCTTCGGCCAGGATCGACACCTGCGAGCCGATATGGCCGTAACCGACGATGCCGAGGGTCTTGCCCCGCACCTCCCGGGCCGCGGGCGCCGCCTTGTGCCACTGCCCGGCGTGGGCCAGCCTGGATTTCTCCGGGACCTGGCGCATCAGCACGATGATCTCGCCGACCACCAGTTCGGCCACCGACCGGGTGTTGGAGAACGGGGCGTTGAACACCGGCACGCCGCGGCGTTCGGCCGCCTGCAGGTCCACTTGGTTGGTGCCGATACAAAAACAGCCGATGCAGATCAGCCGCTCCGCCGCGGCCAGCACCGCCGCGCTCAGCCGCGTCTTGGAGCGGATGCCGAGGATGTGGGCATCCCGGATCAACCGCGCGAGCGCCGCCGGGTCCGGCGCGTCCGCCAGCCGCTCCACCTGCCGGTAGCCGTGCGCCGCAAGGCTCACCGCCGCCGTGTCATGAATCCCCTCCACAAGGACGATCCGGATCGCGTCCTTCGGCACCGAAAGCCTGCTCACGCCCGTCTCCTCACCGTCTGGTCTGCCCGATTGCAAAACAGGCAAGGGTAGCGCCAATCCGACACATCAAATGAAGACCCAAACAATCTATGTTGTTGGCGGATTCAGCAAGATAAAGCCTGCTGCGCAAGCGCTCTATCACGAATAATAGAGCGCGACCCATCCGGATACAACCTAAGATAAGCCTACGTCCTGTTTAAACAGCGCCTTATTTCTGGTAACAAACGTTGATGTGACAAAAATGCGCGTCATAATAGCGCCTGCTTGATTATTTTCTTCAATATTACGTAATAATGATGGGTCATATCCACCAAATCCAGCCGCGCCGGCCTCGCATTTTCATAGCACTCGAGCCACTTCGACACGCCTTTCTGCGCTTCATACGTAGTAGCCGCGTATCTATATACCGCTTCCGTCGCCTGTAAGCGTTTGGCTGGATCTTGAATGAGTTCCGAAACCCGTGTAGCCAAATCAGATAATGTCTCTCCTTGGCGATAGTGTTGTGACCGTCCCGACAGGTTTGCCTCAGCGAACGCAACTACGCTGTCCTGGTCGGCCAATTCTAATGTTGCATCATGCTCGACCGGAACCACGACAATTTTTTTCATTAACATCGCCTCGACGGCACTCCGCCCGACTCCAACAACGATATCAGCGTACTTGATGAGCTTTGACGCTTTCACGGTAAATTGATCGTCAGTCAGAAACGTTGCGCCCGGACAACGCCCCCTGAGCGCCTCATACACTTTATTGTCCTCCAGGTATCCAATAATAAAACAGGACGCAGAAATATTTTTTGACTTTAGTGCTTGTGTAAACCGATAGGTCAATTCAATTGACTTCGCGTATTTATTGCCGATGCGTGCAATTCGTATGACGATGACGTCTCCTTCACGATCCTTGAATGGGTTTAGGATACTCACGTCACCACTCGGCTCGCCGTCATCGTGACAGCCCTCGGGACGAAGCACACGGTTCGGAATCAGGACAATATCTGCCTTACGGTAACGCTTATTACTTCGAAAAAAATCCGTGTTTTCTTGGGAAAAGGTAATAAGTGTTTCCGGCCTGGGAAAGTATCGTACTGGCGATGGTCCGCCCGCTTGAGTCAGAACGATTGGAATATTAGCAGCCAAAGATGCTATCCTGGCAAATAAGTAGGCGCGCTGGTCAAAGGCATGAATCACATTTATTTCTTTTTTTCTTATATATTTCAGGAGGGAATTTACGATACGGACGAACGGCCATCGGATTTTACAAAACTCAAAGCCCGGAAGCGTAGACAGCACCAGAGACGGCTCAGCGCCGATATTAAATACGTAACACTTACTGGACAGCGAAAGCGCAACAATCGTGTCATGAACAGAATAATAATGTCCACCTTTTTCATTTTTAAATGACGTAACAATAAATAGTATGTTCACAAGGCTCTCTTTTTGTTAAATTAATGACCGATATCTGTTGCACAAACCATCTGCACACTTGCCAATCTGAATGGCTGAAATCGCCGTTTCTCTCCGAATTTTTTTGCGAATAACGCGCTTCGAACTCGGCATCAGAGCCTTACGCAGGCTGGCATCAGCGCACCCCAGATTTCCACACAGCCGAATGCACTAAACCATTTATGGGGACTCCGAAACGGAAAAATGATATGGCATTTTTACGAAAGGCCATCGGAGTGCAAGAAAACGCCGTGATGGTTAAGCGTCTACGGCTCACCGTTGTGTTCATGATCACACGATTACTTGCCGGCCCAACGCCAAGCTGAAGCTCCGATGCTGCGCGACGCAGCCACGTCCGACTCGCCCCCCGGAACCCGGCCGGGCTCGACACGCACTTATCGGTGCTTCGCCAAGACGGTCCGGTAGACCGCCAGCGTCGCCTCGGTCACCTTGCAAAGTTCAAACCGCTCCAATGCGCGCTCTCGCGCACGCTGCCCCATCGTCTTGTTCGCGGCCTCATTCGACAAGACCCGGACCAGTGTATCCGCCACAGCTCCACGGTCGTTCGGATCGACCAGAAATCCGGTCTCGCCGTCGTCCACCATAGACGGTATCCCCCCCACCGGCGACGCGACCACCGGAACACCGGCGGCCATGGCCTCGCCGATGATCACCGGCGCGTTCTCCTGATGCGACAGCAAGGCCAGGCATCCGGCGGTCGCCAATTCCCCGGCCATCTCCGAAGGCGACAACGGGCCAAGGAAGTCGACACGGTCGGACAAACCGGCTTTCTCCACCACGCGCCGACACTCGGCGGCATAAACGGGAACTGGCTCGGGGCCGGCCACTCTCAGGCGCGATCCGGGCAATCTACCACTGGCTTCGGCAAACCCTTCAATAAGTTCGATAACTCTTTTTCCGGGCCTTATCATGCCGCCATAAAGCACCGTGCACTTCGGCGCACGGCATACGTTAAAAAATCGCTGGTCGACCGGGTTTTCAATCGACCATGTTTCCCCTCGGATGTCTTTTCCAAGGATATTTTTGATATATTTGCTAATAATAATCACATTGGGGGAGCGCCTTCGCCCGTAGCGCTCATTTTGTCTTATGACGAAACTGCGAAAGAGGCCGAAGCGCCGTCCGTCTACGCGCGCATCCTTCTCACCTATGCCGTGAACAGTCAGAATATGCGGCTTCTTATAATTGAAGGTATGGCCGGCCTCTCCGTGAAAATGAGTGATATCCGGGCGGAGTTCTTCGAGCTTGCGATGGATCCGGGCACGATGAATGCTGGAATAAGTGAGAAAACCAGGAAGGCGTGATCGCGCCACCGGATGAACCCTGACACCGTCCCAATCGGCGGCTTGGCCGCCGCCGCTCCCGCCCGACGTCATGACGACGTGTACATCACAGCCTTTGCCGGCAAGGCCGCGGGCCAAGGCGGACACAACGCTTGCCACCCCGCCTTTCACGTCCGAGAGCGCGGCTGGAAACGGCCCGACGAGGCAGACCTTCATCATCACGATCCAATCCGGGGGGCCACGGCCACCGGCGGTTCCCGGACGCTGTCGGCACCCACCCCCTCCGAGGCGAGTTCGACGCTGATATTGCGGGCGGCCAACCCAAGCCCCACCACGAACCACAACACAGAATTATGGCCTTGGGACAACGTCATCCCCATCATCAGCATGCCTAGCAGGCCCGCCATCAGCGCAAAGCCCAGTGTCGGCGTCCGCGCGCCGCGGGGTCGCGTCGTCAGATCCAACTGCCTCAGGCCAAGCACGGACATCGCCAGCACGGTCACGAACAGCGCACCGCCAACCACGCCGGTCTCCACGAACACTTCGAGATAGAAATTATGGGCGACCGGCCCCCCCCGTGAAGTCCCGCCGGTGGCCAGTACAGCCAAGCTGTCCCGGAAAGCGCCGCCAAAGTGGCCCACGCCCACACCGAAAATCGGGTTCTCGCTGAAAATCGACAGGCCTTGGGTCAGCAAGGTCAGTCGTCCCGCCAACGAGCGACCGCCGAACGCTGCCTCGCCTTCAATGAGCGTGTTCATCCGCTCCCAATAGGCGTCCGCAACCCAGAACATCATGCCGAGAACGAGGAAGCCTCCGGCGATCGCGGCCGCCATTGATGGGCGCCGAACGAACAACAGCCCGATGACCGCAACCATCACCAAGCCACCTGCCCTTGATCCGGTCAAGACGATGGCTGCAGCGATCAAGAAAAAACCTATGGCGGCGACAAGACGCCAAAAAAGCTGTCGCCATGAATAATAAAAATACCACGCCAGCGGCAAGCCCATCAACAGGATCATCGCCGTGTCATTGGGGTCTCCACGAAGGCCGGCAGCCCGACTCTGCTCAGGATCCCAACCAACGTACAACAAATGTTGACCGGTCAGATCCTGGTAGACGTTGAACGCAGCGCCGAGCATCACCCCCACTAACAGAAATTTCGCGATGATCTCGTAACCGTCGGCCTCATAACAAATTGCCATCACGATCAATGCCAGCGCTATTGCCTTGGCGTAGCGGAGATAGTGGAAGAACGCACGTGCTTCGTCAGGAGCCAGCAGGACGCATAGTCCCATCCACAAGACCAAGGCCAGCAATAACAGGATCTGTTGCGGCGGCGGCGCCTTCCATCGACCAAGCATGATCAGCAGTCCGACGACACAGACCGCCACAAAAAAGGGCAAATTCCTCGCACTCGCCCCGATCACCAGGACCAGTATCCCGTGAATGACGAAGACGAGGCCAATCAGCCCAATGGCATGTGCGCGGGACAGGAGCGCAACCAAAGCAGCTGACGCCGCCAGACCGAATGTCACAAGACCGCCCATATGGCGTTCAATCCATCATGGTTGGCGACTACTGGCGATGCCACGCAAGTTGTTCGTCGCTACGCCGCCGCCTCTGCGCCTGATCCTGCGGACCAGCCCGGCAGGCGAACACCAAGACATTCGGCGGTCTGCCGCTCCGCGTAACGAACAACATCGTGCATGGCCAGGTCCCAACTTCTCTGCTCCATACGGCGTATCTGACTCGACGTTCCGGCCCGGAGGCTCCGGAGCACCGGCCAAGCTTGGCGTGTCCTTCGGTTCGTTTAAGAAACCAAATCCGCCGTCCGTGACCAATCCAACATTATAAGTAAGACCCCAACTCACCTCTGCCGATGGAAAAGCAGATTCTTGAAAAAACAGCAGAGACCAATGCCTGCCTCGCTGCAAGTCTTTATGATGGAAACATTTTTACAGCATTTTAGCATGGCAAATTAATCGATCACGATGCCCTAATACAATGGACAATCACAATTAATGTTCACGATTAGGCGTGACGATGTGCCCCTCTTCAGAAACAAACCGAACCTCGACGTCCATCGAATGTGTTGAATGGGCGAATACCGCTCGACGTATTTCGCGAATCAGCTGAAGAACATCGCGGGCCGTTGCGTCGCCGTCATTCACGATGAAATTCGCATGCGTTTCGGACACACGTGCCCCGCCGATCCGGCGGCCCTTGAAGCCAAGCCTCTCGATGATCGCGCCCGGCGGGCCGAACTGGTCGTACATAGCCGGGTTGCTTTTGAAAACCGAACCGCAGTTGGGCTGCTTCTGCGGGAACTTGCGGCGTCGACTGGCCATGATCTGCAGCATTTCGCGCCGGAGCGCATCCCGGTCCGGCGCCACGCCCAGATCCAGGACCACCTCGGCAATCACCTCGCCGTTGTCCTGGAAGATGGATTGCCGGTACCCGAAACCGCAGGCGCTGCCGGCGCGGTGGTGAATCTCCCCGGTCAGCCCCACGCTTGTCACCGAGGCCACCACGGTTCCGATGCATTGCCGTTGACTGCCGCCGTTCATGCAGACAAGGCCACCCATCGTTCCCGGAATGCCGCAGATGTGGGCGACACCACTGAGACCGCTCTGCATGGCCCGCCGCGCCAAGCATGGCACCCAGGCGCCCGAACCGACGGTCATCCGCGTTCCGGCGATGGTGACATGGGCCAAGGGTTCGCCGATCTGGATGCAAACCGCCCGCAATCCGGCATCGTCGAACAGAAGGTTGCTGGTTGAGCCGATCACCACGTGGGGTATGCGCCGACGATGCAGAAACTCTCTCAGACGCGAGATGTCCTCGATGGAGCGCGGCCGCACCAGCACGTCCGCAGGGCCGCCGATGCGCCATCGGCTGATTCCGCGCAACGGCACGTCGGTCGCCACACCCGTGGGAACGATGCGCCGCAAGTCACGTACCAGTCCTGAACCCGCCCACGATGAGGCGTTGAATCCGCCTACGCCCGTGTCGGCGATCACATCGCGCGTGGCGCTCATCAACAGGACCCCGGCACCATATTGATGCTCCCGACAATCTGCCCGGCCAGCAACGAGCTCGACCAGAGCAAATAACACGACAGACGTTAAGAACCGGATCGCGTGTCGCCGTCAGAGCACGCTGACGCGGGCACCCAGGCTGCACAACTTGTCAACGAAGCCGACATATCCACGCGCGATTTGCCACGCGTCGGTGATCATGGTCTCGCCGTCCGCCATCAGGCCGCACAGCGCCAGGGCCGCCCCGGCGCGCAGGTCCAATGCTCGCACCTCTGCCCCCGTCAAGCCGCCACCCCGGCCTTGGATCCTGAGAATGTCGCCGGTCACCGCGCAGGTGACGCCCATGCGTTGCATTTCGACCGCATACTGATAGCGGCCGGGAAAACGCAGGTCAATGATCCGGGATTCGCCTCTGGCCTTGGCGGCCCACGCGGCCAGGATCGGTTGAACATCCGAATTGATGCCGGGATGGGGCCCGGTGCTGATCTCGATGGGGTAACACGTGCCGCCGCGGACGATCAGGGCATTCTCGCCACGGTACAGCTTCGCACCGGCAGCGCGCAGATGAGCCAGGACGACCTCGAGGTCCTCGTACGGAAAATCGACAATCTCGATATCGCCTTCGGTAATCACCGCCGCCGCCAGCCACGTGATCGCCTCCATGTTGTCGGGCATCACCCGATGCTCGGCCCCGCACAAACCTTCCACGCCGATGATCTCGATATGTTCCTGGCCAAACACGGTGATCCGCGCGCCCATCTTCCGCAGCAGTGCGATCAGGTCCAGGATCTCCGGGCGGATATGCGGGTTCCAGATGCGGGTGGTTCCGCGGGCGAGCGTGCCCACCAGAATGGCATTCTCGGTCGCGCCGGTCGAACGGATCGGCAGTTGCACATCGGCGCCGGTCACGCCGCCCGGGGCCTCGGCACACAGGTAATCGCCCTCCTCCCAAACCCTTGCCCCCAGCCGTTCCAGCAGCATCACGTGAAGATCGTATTTGCGCTCGCCGAGCTTGCACCCACCGGGCAAGGGAACCGCACCGCCCCCGAACCGTGCCGTCAACGCCCCCAGGATCAACAGCGTGTTGCGAATGGAGCGGCCATGCCACTCCAGTTGCCGTGACAACGGAGCCGACTCGGTAATGCGAAGCTCATCCGGTTCAGCAAGAACGCACGATTTCCCCAAAGCCGTCAGCATGTCGATATGGACCCGCGCGTCGAGCAGGATCGCAGGAAAATTGCGCAAGGTCACTGGTTCATCGCAAAGAAGACTCGCCGCAAGCAGACGTAACGCACTGTTCTTTGCGCCGGCAAGCCTCACAATGCCATTGAGAGACGATTTACCAACGCACCAGCGCACATCGCGCGTATCCGTCTTATTAATTATATTCATTTTATCCAAAACCTATCTACTCTTCGGGATAGAGGTCACCAATCCACGGAAAGGCTTGTCGGAATGAAGTCACCCAGGGCTTCTGCTGGGGTGAACCCGGAAAAATCACCACCCGTAACAAATCCGGCAATAGCTTATTATCAACAACGTGCCGCCTAAGTCGGTTGAAATGCCAAATACCTTCAGCTTCCGCCACGGTCTTGACATCACCCTCATAAAATAAATGAAGAAAGGCCTGATCGGTTCCAATAATGTTATGTTTCTTGATTTCTGCCTTAACCGTTGCTAGATCCAGCGAATCCCAAAGCGCTGCAAGGCTGTCACTCGGCGTAATTCGCATCACGCTGCTATTATATTTACACCAAGGGGGATGGATCTCGGTCATTGTTTTCGCGAACTCGGTGACCGATCGGGCCCCCCAAGCCTTTCTGAACGTGCGACGAATGCTCGGTGATCTCGGCGTCGGAACAGCTCCCTCCATGATTACCAGCGGCGCACGCTCTGCAAATAGAATCTCCAGATCTGAGGATACAGCCGAATCGAGATCAAGATACAAAAAATCGGATTGAACAAATTGCGCAAACTCTTTTGAAAAAAGGTACAACTTAAAAAATCGACCGCCAAATTCTTTTATCAATTCTCGGCCAAATTGCGGTATAGGATAAACAATAATCTGATCATCGAGTCCATCATCGGCGTCTGTGACACAGATCAAGCGGCCATCTTTTCCATAAACCCTCTTTATCATTCTGAAAATATTATTTACATGAAAGGCGGAGTACCCGGTTTCCTGGGTCGCCCCGGATTGATAGGCCTGCTTCGGCCTTGGCCCCACCCACTTCATAACGACAAACGTTCGTTCCGTCATCTTCATCGACCTCGAAACTTCCGTACATTGTGGACTGCTTGATATTCAACCATCACCCCACTGAAGCGCCGATTGGTTCCTTGCATTTCAGGGCACTAATCTGAAAATAAGCAATGAGCATGGCAAATATGTAGTGTATAGATACGAGCACAGAAAACACAGCAACGGTTTCCATTGGGCTAAACTCGAACTTGTATGAAACAAAAAATGCCCCAATCACGGCAGAAAACCTTTGTGCATTTAAATAAAAATTCTTTCTATGCATTTCGTGTAGAAGAAGCAGCCGTGTTACTGGATTTGAAATCACTTGCGATACGATTATTGGGCTGAGTAGTGCTGCATACAAACCTGTGTCTTCCCAGTCAGACCCAAGAATGATGGGCAAGAGGTAAATGCTTGCTATAGCCACGAGCACGCAACCGGGAACCGCCAGCACAGCGCTCACGCTAACCACGCGTTTCATCAATGAGAGCTGCATTGCAATGTCTTTTCGGTTCAAGGCGGCCACCTCAGCAAACAATACCTTGGCTAAATTTGTTGCGAGAACGAGTGTAGGGAGTGCGATCACCGAATATGCCAAACCAAACTGGCCTACATCTCCCAGATCGAACAAGCCTGCAAAAAAAATCACGGGAAGTTTTGTCGAAAGCACGAGAAGAGCGAAGGCCGGAAGTCCGTATGCAAAAAAACCCCAGTATCGGCGTGCGACCAATACCAGTCTATGTCGGCGAACATGCCGGATGTTGTCGCGAAAATCAGCCTTGAAACGCCCTAGAAGCGCGCCGATACCGCCACTTTCCATTACCACCTGCCCTAAGAGCAAGCCCAGCGGCGTCACGGCGAACAGGCCCAGGACGATCTTCACCACACTCCCCATGAGCCTCTGCATCACCTGGGTTTGTGCCATGATCCGATAGGCGCGGCGCCGATTGGCCCAGGTGCTGAGCAGCTCGTACGCCGCGGCGCCCAGCAGGCCAAGCGCGATCAGCCACCACCATGGGGCCAGAACCTCCATGCCCATCCAGCCCAGCAGCGTCGACCCGGAAACCCATAACAGAATGGCCGCCGCCAGTGTGAACGCCAAGCTGAGCATCGCCGACAGCATCAACACGTTCATCGCCATGCCATTGGTGCGTGGCAGCGGTATGGCAATCACGAATCGCAGTGACAGGAGTGGTGCGAGTATTCCGATCACCGCCAAAAACAATGCAAACAGGCCAAAATCTTCCGGTGTGTACAGCCGCGTCAGGATGGGGATGCTGACCAGACCGATGGCCCGCGCGGCGATCGACCCCGTGGCCAGGGTCGCCATCCCTCGAAAAACCCTTGGCACCCCGCCGTCGAAAAAGCGCGCGAGAAGGATCGTTCTGGTTGCGGCCATGGAGGCTTTTTCCGGCTCTGACCTTAACCGTCCCTGAAGACGGGGGGTGACCACCCCGGGGCATGGCAGACGTGATCTTCTCATCTGATGCCCGACGCCGCAGGAAACGACAAGTCCCCTACTGGGTGTGGACGTGCAAAAGACAGCGCATGTCACCGGTTCCTCACAACGCTGAGCCCAATACCACTGCGAAATAAGCCCTGCCCTTGTTCAGGATCTCGGTCGCCTGGCGCAGTTCGCCAACCTTCCCGCTCGACCTCCTTGACCCGCGCGGCCACTTCGTCGTCACGCCGGAGTGCTCGCCGTCGTCGACGACCTCGGCTTTCTGGACGCAGCGCCGCAGCCTCTCGGTCTTGCAGCCGATCTTGCCCGACACAAACACCAGCGCCGCCCACCGCAAGCCATGGCTGCCCTCACTCTCACAAACCAAACGCAGCGCCCGTTCGCGAACCTCGCGGCGAAGCCTCCCGCTCTTCCATTGCTTTTCGATGATGACCCTTTTCTATCAAGAAGGAGCCTCCGGGAAACCCAGGGCCGTTCAGTTGTCCTGATTGTGGTGGTTCGGTCTCACACCCCGAGCCACCGTTGCTGCATCGCGCGGTCGGCGGCCAGGGCGGCGGCGGTGCCCTGGAACGCGATGCGACCCTTGACCACGATGGCGGCGCGGTCGCACAAGTGCAGCAGCTGCGGCAGGTCGCGATCGACGATCAGGATCGCAACCCCTTCCCCCCGGATCCGGGCCAGCACCGACCAGATTTCGGCCCGCACCCGCGGCGCCAGCCCTTCCGTCGCCTCGTCCAGGATGAGCAGGCGCGGGCCCGTCATCAGGGCCCGGCCGATGGCCAGCATCTGCTGTTCGCCGCCGGAAAGCTGCGTGCCGAGATGGTCCAGGCGCTCCGCCAGGCGCGGAAACAGGGCGAGCACGGCTGTGCGGTCCCATGCCGGCCCTCTCCCGCCCGAAGACCGCGCCGCCACCGCCAAGTGTTCCGCCACCGTCAGGTTGGGAAAGATGCCGCGCCCCTCCGGCACCAGGCCAACCCCCAGCCGCGCGATCCGGTGCGCCGGCAGGCCGGTCACGGGCTGGCCGTCCAGCTGGACGCTGCCGCCGCTGATCGGTGTGAGGCCGATCAGCGCCCGGATGGTGGTGGTCTTGCCCATGCCGTTGCGCCCGAGCAGAGCCACACTCTCGCCGGCGGCCACCGCCAGGTCGACGCCGTGCAGCACCGGGTGCTGACCATACCCGGCGTGCACGTCCACGGCCGCAAGGAGCGGTTGGGCCGCCGTCACGCCACGACCTCGGCGGGTTCAAGAGGCGGATTCAAGGAAAGCCTCCTGCACAGCGGCACTGCGGCGGATGGCATCGGGCGGACCGGTCTCCAGCACGCGCCCCCCCACCATCACCGTCACCATGCCGGCGATGGCAAAGACGGCGTCCATGTCGTGTTCCACCAGCACCACCGTCCGGCTACGACCGAGTTCCTGGATCAGCGCCGCCGTCTGCCGAGATTCCTCCACGCCCAAGCCGGCCAGCGGCTCGTCCAGCAGCAGGACATCCGCCCCGCCGGCCAACAGCATGGCCAGCTCCAGCTGACGCCGCTCGCCGTGGCTCAGGGCGCCGGCAGCGACATCGCCGCGCGTCGCCAGCCCAACCACGCTCAAGGCTTCCGTCGCGGCACGTTCCACGGCCGCGTTTCCCTCAGCTTTCGACCGGAACACATCGATCCCCCGGAGCAGCCCTGCCTGCGCCGCCAGCAAGCAGCCCTCCAGCGCGCTGAATCCCGCCAACACGCCGGCCCGCTGGAAGCTGCGGCCGATACCGAGGCGGGCACGACGGTCGGGCGGGAGTCGGGTCACGTCCCGACCACCGAGTCGGATACATCCGGCATGAGGCCGAACCTCCCCCGACAGCAGGTCCAACAGCGTGGTCTTACCGGCACCATTGGGGCCGATGATGGCATGAACGCTGCGTTCGGCGATGGCGAGGTCGACCGCGTTGACCGCCGCGACCGCACCGAAGCTGCGGCTCAGATCCCGCGTCTCCAGCACCGGCACCGCGGTTCCGCTCACCGCGGCCCCCGCGGCGCGGCCGGGCGTTCCCGCGTCTTCGGCGCGCCGGACAGCGCGCCGGACAGCACACCGGACAGCAGACCCGCGAGCCCGCGTGGCGCCAGCAGCACCATGGCAATGACGAACAGGCCCACGACAAGCCCGGTATGCTCGGTCCAGTCCTGCACCTGGTCCTGCAGCAGGCCGAACGCGAAGGCCCCGAGGATGGGACCGTACAGCGTGCCCATGCCACCCAGAATCACCACGGCCATGACGAGGCCCGACTGATGCCAGCTGAGGGCACCCGGGCTGACATAGCCGCCGTGCGCCGCCTCCAGGAAGCCGGCCAGCCCGGCCAGGGTTCCGGCAATGACGAAGCTTGCCAGCTTGTACCGTCCGGTGGCGAAGCCGAGCGCCCGGGTGCGGCGGTCATCGATGCGGATGGCGCGGATGACCCGGCCGAACGGGGCCCGGACGAGGCTGCGAAGCAGCAGCAGCACCCCCGCCAGACAGGCCAGCACCAGGTAATAGAAGACCGTCGGGTCCTCCAGATCGAGGAGCGGCCGACCCTGCAGGGTCAGTTCCGGGCGGAACAGGATCAGAACACCGTCGGAGCCGCCGAACGCCCGGCTTTCGTTGGCGACATAATAGAGCATCTGCGCGAACGCCAGGGTGATCATGATGAAGCCGACGCCGGCGGTACGAAGGCTCAGGTAGCCGATCACGGTGGCGGCCAGCGCGCTCGCGACCAGGGCGGCCGGCAGGACCACCACGAGATTGGCCGGTGCCGCCGCCGGCGTCAGGCTGGCCAGGGTGTAGCCGGCGATGCCGAAGAACGCGGCGTGGCCGAAGCTGACCAAGCCGGTGTATCCGATCAGGAGATCGAGGCTCATGGCGAAGATGGCGAGGATCATCAGCCGCACCACCAAGTCCACATAGAACTCGCCGCCGATCCAGGGAAAGGCGGTGAGCACCGACAGAGCGGCACAGGCGGCCAGGACGGCACGGGCACGGGAGCCGAGGGCGATCACGCCGGCCGCCCGAACAGCCCCTGGGGCCGCCACAACAAGACCACGGCCATCACGCCATACATGACCATGGACGCAACCTCCGGCACCAGCACACGGCCGAAGGTATCGGCGATCCCCACCAGCATGGCGCCGGCAAAGGCGCCCTTGACCGAGCCGATGCCGCCGATCACCACGATCACGAAGGCGAGAATCAGGATGCGGTCGCCCATGCCGGGGTAGACCGCGCTGATCGGGGCGGCGACCATGCCGGCAAACCCGGCCAGCGCCACGCCGAGGGCAAACACCAGGGTGAACAGCCGGCCGACATCGATGCCGAGGGCCTCGGCCATCTCGCGGTTGGAGGCCGCGGCGCGGATCGCCATGCCCACACGGGTGCGCTGGATCAGCACGAACAGGCCAAGCGCCACGGCGATGCAGACGGCCGAAACGAACAGGCGGTACACGGGATAGTCCTGCTGCTGCGTCAGGGCCACAGCCCCGGACAGCACCGCCGGCACCGGCACGCTGTGGAAGTCGCTGCCCCAGATCAGGCGTTGCAGGTCGTCCAGCACCAGGATCAGGCCGAAGGTGAGCAGGACCTGCTGCAAATGATCGCGGTTGTAAAGAAACCCGATGGCCAAGCGTTCCACGGCGATGCCCAGCACCACCAGAACCGCCACCCCGACGACCACCGCGGCAAGCAGGCTCCCGGTCAGGCCGGTCAGCCAGAACGCGAGGTAGGCGCCGATCATATAGAAGGCGCCGTGGGCAAGGTTGATCACCCCGATGATCCCGAACACCAGGGTGAGGCCGCTCGCCACCAGGAACAGCAGGAAGCCCGCCTGCACCCCGTTCAGCAGCTGCACCAGGAAGCCGGCCAGGTCCATGCGGAAATCAGCCCCGGAACGAACAGGACCGCCGGGCCGATCCCGCCGTGGTCATGCCAGGGTGCAGCCGGTCGCCGGGTCGGCCAGGGCCTCGGCCGCGACCCCCAGCACCCGGTGGCGCCCGTCCACCACATCGCGCAGGTAGAAGGTCTGGGTCGGATTGTGGGCGGGTGACATCTGCCAGGCGCCGCGCGGGCTGCCTTCGAGGCGGATGCCTTCCAGCGCCGCGGCCATATCCCCGACCGCCGACGTGTCGCCGTCCACCGCCGTGGCCGACCGCGCGATCAGCGTTCCCGTATCGTAGCCCTGGACCGCGAACACGTCCGCTTCCCGGCCATACGCGTCTCGATACGCGTCGCGGAAGCGGCGATTGACCGGGATGTCCAGGTCGTCAACGTAGTGCATGGTGCTGCGGATTCCATCCGCCGCCTCGCCTTGGGCGCCGGCCACCCCTTCGGTGAGAAAGCCGGGGCCATAGAGAGGAATCCGGGCCTTCAGGCCCGCGGCGGCATAATCCCGCACGAACTGCACCGCACCGCCGCCGGAGAAGAACGCGAACACGGCATCGGGAGCGAGGGACGCAATCTCCGACAGGTGCGCTTGAAAGGACACGTCGGGAAACGGCACCCGGATGTGCTTGATCACCCGCCCGCCCAGCGCCTCGAAATGCTCCGCACCGGCGCCCATGATCTCGTCCCCGGCGGCATAACGCCAAGTGATGGTAACGATGCTCCGGTGCCCGTCGTCGGCCATGACCTTGCCGCAGGGATAGCCCGTCTGCCAGTTGCTGAACGAGGACCGGAAGACGTTCGGTGCGCACAGTTCCCGGGTGAGGGCGTCGGCACCGGCGTTGGGAATGATCATCAGCGGGGCGCCGCGGGCACCGACGATCTGTGCCATCGCCAGGGCCACGCCGGAATGCACCGGCCCCACCAGAACGTCCACCCGGTCCCGCACCACCAGCTTGCGCGTGTTCTGCGGCGCCTGTTGCGGCGACGCCTCGCTGTCCACGATGATGTACTCGACCGGCCGCCCGGCCAGCGTCTCCCCCGCTTGCGCCAGACTCAGCTTCATGCCGTCGGTGATCGCGGTCCCCAGCATGGCATAGGTGCCCGAATACGGCAGCAGAACGCCGATGCGGATCGGCGCCGGACGGGCCAGCACGAACGGCGCGGGCGCCAGCACGGTGGCCGTTGCGGCGGCGGCACCGGCCAGAAACCGGCGGCGGCCGGGACGAGAATGGAACGAGGTGAGCATGGCAGACCGTCCGATTGCGCGGGACCTCGGGCAGACCGGACGCCGAGGCTGGCCCGCTTGATTTCAGGCGCCGGACCCTAAGACACCAGACGCTGTCTTGTCATCCGTCAAAGCGCGCTCGGGTCGGCAACAGGGTCGAAACCCGGGCGCTTCGGGTATACCCTTGCCGATGCGCCGCACCGCACACAGCGCTCACGACGAGAGGATGACCCCATGCTGACCAGCATCGACGTGGACACCGTCTGCGCCATTGTGATCAAGGCCCGGGAGTTCGATGTCAAGGTAGAGCCGGAGTTGGACGATCCGGGCGACAACCCGACCGACGACGCCGACCGCGAGATCATGTTCGACTACCCCGACGACCCCACCGCCGAAGAGGTGCGCGGCTGGCTCGAGAATCTGAACGAGGACCAGTCCGCCGAGTTGTTCGCCCTGGTGCTGATGGGCCGCGGCGATTACACCGGCGACTGGGAGGGGGCGCTGGCCGAATCCCGGGACAATCCTGACTTCCGCACCGCCGGGGCCTTGATGAGCATCCCCTTGGTCGCCGACTATCTCGAGGAGGGGCTGTCGCAAATCGGCCTGTCCTGTGCCGACGTGGATCTGCAACACCTGTAGGCTGACGACGTAGCTTGAACCGGTGGCCTGAACCGGTCGCCTGAACCGGTCAGTTGCGACGGCGGTGTGGTCCCTCGACCAGACAGGTGATGATGCCGCGGAGCGTGCGCACCTCCTGGCTGGTGAGCCCGGCGCGCCCGAGGGTGTTGCGGAGGTTCCGCACCATGGAGGGCCGCTTCTCCCGGTTGCGGAGGAACCCGCAGGAATCCAGCTCGGTTTCCAGATGTTCAAACAGGGCGAGCAGCTCGGCCTTGTCGGCCGGGCCCGTCTCCTTGGGCATCACCATTTGCGATGGCGGCACATCGACGCCGGCCTGAAACCACTCGTACCCCACCAGCAGCACCGCCATGCCGAGGTTGAGGGAGGCGAAACCCGGATTGAGCGGCACCGTCAGCACGGTGTCGGCCAAGGCCACGTCGTCGTTGTGCAGGCCCTTGGCCTCCTTGCCGAACAGGATGCCGGCGGCGGCCCCGGCGGCAAGGTGAGCGCGAAGCTCCGCCGCCGCCTGGCGCGGCGTCACCACCCGCTTGGTCATGTGCCGCGGCCGGGCGGTGGTGGCATAGACGAAGGACAGATCGCCGATGGCCTCGGCCGTTCCGGGATACAGCGTCGCCGCATCCAGCACGGCATCCGCCCCGGACGCCGCAGCCACCGCCTTGTCGTTGGGCCAACCCTCGCGCGGCCGGACCAAGCGGAGGTCGGTCAGGCCGGCGTTGAGCATGGCCCGCGCCGCCATGCCGATGTTTTCCCCCAGCTGCGGTTCCACCAGGATCACCGCCGGGGCCGGCCCCTGCACGGTCAGCCGGCTGGCATCGCTGCCGGCCATGGGCGGCGCTGCAACCTCGCTCAAGCGGCGTCGGCGGTCACGCCGGCGCAGTACAGCTTGTAGACGATGCTGTCGCTCAGCGCCTGATACGACGCATCGATGATGTTGGTGGAGACGCCGACGGTGGTCCAGCGCTCGCCATGGTCGGCCGCGGATTCGATCAGCACCCGGGTCACGGCGCGGGTGCCGTCGCCGGGGGTGAGGATGCGCACTTTGTAGTCCACCAGCCGGATGTTCTGCAGCTGCGGATAGACCGGGATCAGCACCTTGCGCAAGGCGGCGTCCAGGGCGTTGACCGGGCCGTTGCCTTCTTCAACCGTCATGTACGATCGGCCGTTGACCTCCAGCTTCACGGTGGCCTCGGACAGGGTGATCAGTTCGCCGCGGGCGTTCCAGCGACGCTCGTCGATGACCCGGAAGCTCTGGCAGCGGAAGTATTCCGGCACGCCGTCCAGGGCTTGGCGGGCCAGCAGCTCGAAGCTGGCCTCGGCCCCGTCGTAGGCATAGCCGTCAAATTCCCGCGATTTCACCGTGTCGACCAGTTGCGCCACCTTGGGGTCGCCGGGATCGATGCGGAGGCCGATATCGCGGAACCGAGCCAGGATGTTGGAGCGGCCGGCCTGGTCCGACACCACGATATGCCGATGGTTGCCGACCAGGTCGGGCACGATGTGCTCATAACAGCGCGGATCCCGCTCCACCGCAGAAACATGAAGGCCGCCCTTGTGGGCGAAGGCCGAATCGCCGACGTAGGGCGCACTGCGGTTGGGGGCGCGGTTAAGCCGTTCGTCCAGCAGCCGGCTGACCCGGGTGAGCCGAGTCAGGTCGTTGGCCGAAACGCCGGTCTCGAAGCCCATCTTCAAGGCCAGCGACGGCAAAATGGAGATCAGGTTGGCATTGCCGCAGCGCTCACCCAGGCCATTAAGCGTGCCCTGCACCTGCCGCACCCCGGCCCGCACCGCGGACAGGCTGTTGGCCACGGCGTTGCCGGTATCGTCATGGCAGTGGATGCCGAGCCTCTCCCCCGGCACGTGCCGGGCCACGTCCGCGACGATGGCTTCCACCTCGTGCGGCAGGGTGCCGCCATTCGTATCGCACAGCACGATCCAGCGAGCCCCGGCCTCGGCCGCCGCCGTGACGCAGGCGATGGCATAGTCCGGATTGTCCTTGTAGCCGTCGAAGAAGTGCTCGGCATCGAACATCACTTCCGATACCCGCTTCCGGGCATGGGTGATGCTTTCGGAAATCATGGCAAGGTTCTCGGCCGGCTCCGCGTCCAGGGCGACCCGAACCTGGAAGTCCCACGACTTCCCCACCAGGCACGCCACCGGCGCGCCGGAGCCGAGCACGGCGGCCAAGCCCGGATCGTTCTCGACGCTCCGCCCCGGCCGCCGGGTCATGCCGAAGGCCGACAGCCGCGCCCGGTGCAGCGTCGGCGCCGCCGCAAAGAAGGCGTCGTCGGTGGGGTTGGCGCCGGGCCAGCCGCCCTCCACGTAGTCGATGCCGAGACTGTCCAGTTCGATGGCGATCGCGGTCTTGTCGGCAGCGCTGAAGTCGACGCCCTGGGTCTGGGCGCCGTCGCGAAGGGTGCAGTCATAGAGGTAGACGCGATTGTCCGTCATCGTTCCCGGCCGATTGTTTGTGAGTGCGCGGGAGAATGCCGAAACCGGCCGCCCCGCACAAGGTTTTCAACGCCGGCGCTTCGGTTTCAAGGCCTTGAGCGGCCTCAGCCGCTGTCCGCTGGCGTGGGCGACACGGGATCGGCGATCCGCTATTCTGGCGGCGCTGCCGTCCCCACCGGGAAGCGACCCGCGATGATCCGCCTGCACCAGTTCCCGCGCTGTTTCGGGCTGCCCAATCCGAGCCCGTTCTGCATGAAGGTGGAAACGTATCTCAGGCTTGCAAGCATCCCGTACGAAGTTGTGGATCTGCACAATCCGCGCAAGGGGCCCAAAGGCAAGGGCCCCTTCATCACCGACGGCGCGCGCACCATCCCGGATTCCCACTTCATCCTCCTGTACCTGAAGGAGGTTCACGGCACCCCGCTGGGGCACGGGCTCGACGCGCGCGAGCGGGCGCTGCATCGGGCGCTCGTGCGGATGTGCGAGGAGCACCTGTACTTCGCCGCCGTCCGCCTGCGCTGGATGGTGCCGGAGAATGCGGCCATCGTCCGGGCGACGTTCTTCGCCGGGATGCCGGCACCGCTGCGACCGCTGATCTTCCTGGCGGCGCGGACCAAGATCCGCCTCGACCTGATGGGCCAGGGTATGGGCCGCCATACCTTGGCGGAAGCAGAGCAACTCGGCCGAGAGGACATCGAGGTGCTGTCAACCGTGCTGGGCGACGCCCCCTTCTTCGGCGGTGAGTCCCCGCGGGAGGTGGACTGCACCACCTGGGCGTTCGTCGCCAACCTCCTGGTGCCGCCGTTCCGCATGCGCATGAAGGACGCCGCCGCCGCGTGCCCCAACCTCGTGGCGTACCACAACCGCATGATGGCGCGGGTCTTTCCGGATCTGAAGTGACCCGGCGATGACCACCGTGCAGGGCGGGGCATGTATCCGTCGGAATACGCCTTCGGCTTTTCCGGCTCACAGCCCCTTCGTGACCATTCGACCCCGAACGATCCGGATCGATGGACACATTCGCGTGAGTGGGCACCGCGATGCTGGCGGCTGCGGGCGGATCGTGCCACGCGTTGCTTTTCCGGGGGCCCGCGGGCGGGTTGCGCCCGATTACGCATTCCCCAAGCGTGCATACAAGAATATGGAGGTCTTCATGCGGCTCCAAAGCATCCTGAAAGTGGCGGCACTGCTCCTGGCAACCACCACGCCGGTGTTCGCCGGGCCCATTGCGGCAGCCGACACGACCGCGCCGGGTGGGGTTGCCGATGCCGCCGGCTACCCCTCGCCCTACAGCGGCATGCAGGTGATCGAGACCGGCAAACCGTTCGACGCGTTCGTCGAAGACCTGCGCGCCGCGATCGAAGCCAACGACATGGGCATCGTGGCCGAGGCTTGCGCCCACTGCGGAGCCGAACGCATCGGCGTCACCATCCCCGGCAACCGGGTGATCATGGTGTTCCGGCCGGATTTCGCCGTCCGCATGCTGGCTGCCTCGGAAGCCGCAGGTATCGAGGCGCCGCTCCGCCTCTACGTCACCGAGCGCTCGGATGGTGCCGCCCGTCTGGCCTACCGGCTGCCGAGCCGCGTGTTCGGCGCCTACGGCGTCCCTGAACTCACCGAACTGGGTCGGGAGCTGGACGACATCTTTGCCGCCATCGTGGCCGATGCGACCGGCTGAGACCGGCTGAACTGAGCTAAACTGAACGGGGCTGAGCTGGGGGCCCAAGCGCCACGGGTCCGGCGGTGACGACTGCCCACCAATGCCTTGACCGCGGCCGACCGGCTATGGTTCGCTTCCGGCCCCCTCGGGCGCCCCGTTGGGCTGCCCCGATGGGAAACGGCGACTGCGCGCCACACCGGCCGAAGACTTCTGTTGCGTTGGCTCGGTTCATCCACTCGGTTCATCCAAGGGAAAGGGACCCCACACCATGAGCGTGCTCACTCAGGAGAAGGCGTCGGCGGACGCGCTTCCCGAATACGTCGACGGCCTGCCCAATATCGCCGGGCAGGAGGATCTGATTGACCGGGCGGTCAAGGATGCCGCCGGCAAGCCGGTCTACAAGCCGGCCAGCACCATCGATTTCGGCGCCATCAATGCCAGCTTCGCCTGCGCCCTGCACCAGCACCAGCCGTTGATCCCGGCCGGCGGCGGCGACCTCCGCACCGCCGAGGTGATCAGCAACCTCAAGTACATGATGGACAACCAGGGCATCGGCGACAACCACA
>REEP01000097.1 GCA_007695045.1 Rhodospirillales bacterium
CCACCACGGCGATGAACAGATTGAGCATGGTGAAGGTGGCGATGAGGATGAACGGCACGAAGAACAGCCACGCATACGGATACTGTTCCATCACCGGGCGGACGATGCCCATCGACCAGCTTTCCAGGGTCATGATCTGGAACAGCGAGTATAGACTCTTGGGAATGGAGCCGAACCAGTCCGGGAAACCGGGGCCGAACAGCTTGGTCGCCATCACTGCGGCCACATAGAAGATCAGACCCAGCAAGGCCACGATGGAGCTGATGCCCGGAATCGCCGACAGCAGCGCCTGCACTACCATCCGCATCCGCGGCACCGCGGTGATGATCCGAAGCACCCGAAGCACCCGGAGTGCCCGGAGAACGGCGAAGCCTTCGGTCAACGGGACCCACGCGATGCCCACCACCAAGAAGTCGAACAGGCTCCACGCGTCCCGGAAAAAGCGGTGGCCATGGGCAAAAATCCGGATCGCGATCTCCACCGTGAAGATGACCAGCAGGAGGCGGTCGAGGGTAAGCAGCAGGGAGCCCGCCGCCGCCATCGCCGCCGGGGAGGTCTCCAGACCCAGCGTCACCGCATTGAGCGCGATCAGCGCGATGATGGTCTTCTGAACCCGGGGGGCTTCCACGAAGGTACGCGCGCGCAACCGCCAGCCGCGGATGCCCGGCTCGGTCTGATGTGCAGCCCCGCCGGAGCCCGGCGGCCGACTGTCGTCCATGGTATGTGGGCTCTCTTGCGTCAGCCGTTACCGCACCTGATCACATCCCCGGGAACAGACGGCATCACGACCCCGGGTTTCCCAGCGCCGCATATCGCCCGCGGAAGCGCAGCAGCGGCGCGGCGGCAACGCCCCGGTGAACGCGCTCCACCCGGCCGATGATCGCGAGGTGATCGCCGCCGACATGGGAATTCACGATCGCACACTCCAGTGACGCAAGACAGCCGTCCAGCACGGCGCAGCCGTTGTCGCCCTGGCAAAAGCCGACGGTCGCGAACTTGTCGGTCCGTTGGCTCGCGAACAGCTCCGATACCGCGTGCTGGTCTTCCGCCAGAATGTTGACGGCGACCGCCCCGTGGCTGGCATAGGCATCCAGTTTCGCCGTCCGGAGGCCCAGGCAAAACAGCACCAGCGGGGGGTCCAAGGACAGCGACGCGAACGCGCTGACCGTGACGCCGACCGGGGTGCCGTCGCTGTCAAGCCCGGTGATCACGGTGACACCGCTGGCGAAGCGGCTGAGTGCGTCTCTGAAGTCCTGGGAGTCAACCGTCATGTGGGGAAGTTCATGCGCTTGGTGCCTCATCCGGGTCCGGCGAACCGCCGGACCTTACCGCGGGGCGCTTCACAGGGCTTTACAGTATTGTAACCGGGTCGCCGCGACACTCGCCCTCGGCCGAAACGCGAGCCCGCGCCCATCGGTCACCCTGATGCCCTTCCTTAAGGGGGCGTTCAATCCTTGGTCAAGGGGCAGCTGCAGGTTCGTCATGCTGTTTGTCGTCGGTCTGATCGTCGTCGTTGTCAGCTGCCTCGGCGGCTACGCAGCCATGGGCGGCCATCTCGACGTCCTCTGGCAGCCGTTCGAGTTCGTTATCATCTTTGGCGTCGCCCTCGGAGCGTTCCTCATTGCCAACCCGAAGGCGGTGCTGATCGGCACGACGAAGGCGCTCCGCAAGCTCTTCACCGGCGCCGACCATGGCAAGGCCAACTACGTCGAGCTCCTGAGCATGCTTTACGCGGTGTTCAAGCTGGCCAAAACCAAGGGGGATCTGGCGCTGGAAAGCCACATCGAGAACCCCTCGGACAGCGCGATCTTCCAGGGCTATCCCGGGTTCATGCGCGATCAACGCGCGGTTGCCTTCCTGTGCGACTACCTCCGGCTGCTGACGCTCGGGACCGCCAACGCCCACGAGGTGGAGACGGTGATGGAGGCGGAGGTGGAGGCGAGCCACGCCGAACGGCTCGCCATCTCCAACGCCTTGCAGACGGTGGCCGACGGTCTGCCGGCCCTCGGCATCGTCGCGGCCGTCCTGGGGGTGATTAAGACCATGGGCTCGATCACCGAGCCGCCGGAGGTGCTGGGCCACCTGATCGCCGGCGCCCTGGTCGGGACCTTCAGCGGCGTGTTCGCAGCCTACGGGGCGGCCGCCCCCATTGCCAAGTCGCTGGAAAACAGCTTCGTCAGCGAACTCCACTATCTCGAATGCATCAAGGCCGGCATCATCGCTCACATGCAGGGGTACGCTCCGCAGGTGTCGGTGGAATTCGCCCGCAAGACCCTTGACCCCAATGTGCGACCCACGTTCGAGGAACTGGAAGGCGCCCTTGGTGCCGTGACCGTCTGAGCCTGCCCAACGCCATGGCCCACGACGCCCAGGTCATCATCAAGAAAGTCAAGAAAAGAGGTCACGCGGCCCATCACGGCGGCGCCTGGAAGGTCGCCTACGCGGATTTCGTGACCGCCATGATGGCGTTCTTCCTGCTGCTCTGGCTGCTCAACGTGGTCACCGACGAACAGCTCAAGGGTATCGCCGATTACTTCTCGCCCGTGACCGTGCAGATCAGTTCCGGTGCCAGTGGCGCGTCGGGCCTGATGTCCGGCGAGACGGTCGAAGCCGACCGGGATTTCCCCGATCCGTTCGGTCCGCCTCGCGCCACCTTCGAAGAGCGCATGGCCCGGATTGGCGAACTGGATCGGGACCCGGATCCCGAGGCCGACGATCCCGAGGCCGATGGCGATGGCGAGCCGGGCCGCACCGCCGCCGAACCGGAACCACTTGATCCCTGGGATCTCGATGCCATGCTGCAACAGCGGGAGGAGGCGCAGTTCCGGGAGGCCGAAGCGATGCTGCGCGAGGCTCTGGATAGCGCACCACAGTTCAAGGTGCTCGCGAAAAGCCTGCGGATCGATCAGACCCCGGAGGGGATGCGCATCCAGATCCTGGATCAGGACGGTCTCGCCATGTTCCCGCTGGGCTCCGCCGACATGTATCTGCATACCCGCCGGCTGCTCGAACTGGTGGCCGGGGTGATTCAGCGCATGCCGCAGCAGGTGGCGATCACCGGCCACACGGACGCCACCCCGTTCGCCAATGACCAGAGCTACGGCAACTGGGAACTGTCCGCTGACCGCGCCAATGCCGCCCGCCGGACCCTGATGGGCTTCGGCGTGCCGGAGGCGCGCTTCTCCCGCGTGGTCGGCAAGGCCGCCACCGACCCGCTGATGGCCGACGAGCCTGACGCCCCGGCCAACCGGCGGCTTGCCGTGGTGTTGTTGCGAGCCACGCACAAACCCGACGACGCCGTTCCGAATGCCGCTGATGGGGCATTCCAAGGCAGAGGCAACGGTGTTAGCGTTGCAGGTGATCCATCGACGGGATCCCAAGCGAGCGGTGTTCCGTGAAGCATAAGCCGGTTCCGGGAACGCATTTCTTTTTTGCCACCGCCCCGATTCCGTGCCCCTATCTTCCCGGACGAATGGAACGACGGCTGGTGGCGGAACTGGGCGGACCCCACGCCGATGCTTTCCATGACACCCTGTCCCAGGCCGGGTTTCGCCGCAGCCATCGTTTCGCCTATGTGCCGGTCTGCCGCGACTGTCATGCCTGCGCCACCGTCCGCATCGTGGCGCCGGAACTGCGGCCGTCGCGGACGCAGCGGCGCATCCTGTCGCGTAATGCCGACCTGGTTGGCCGGGAAAGGCCGGCGCGCGCCACCCATGAGCAGTTCACCCTGTTTCACCGGTACCAGAACGCCCGCCACGGCGGGGGTGAAATGGCGCGGATGGATTTCTTCGACTACCAGGCGCTGGTGGAGGACACCCCGGTCCAGACTCTGGTGTTCGAGTTCCGGGACGCAGCCGGGACCCTGGTCGCGGCCTGTATCGCCGACCGGGTCTCCGACGGTCTTTCGGCCGTCTACAGCTTTTTCGATCCTGCCGCGCCCCGGGCCAGCCTTGGAACCTTCATGATACTCTGGTTGGTGGAGCGCGCCGTGGCAGTCGGCCTGGGCCATGTCTATCTTGGCTTCTGGGTCGCCGACTGCCCGAAGATGGCCTACAAGGGCCGCTTCCAACCGCTCGAAGCCTACACGCCGGAGGGATGGCAGCCGCTTCGTCCGGATGATCCGGAAACCACACGCCACTTCCGCTCCGGTGGGTGACCTCCGGGACGGGATCGCACGCGCCGGACGCCGGCGCTTCCTGACGCTTGCCGCCGCCGGTACGGCCGCTGCGACCGTCCGTCCCGCCGTCGCCCAGACCCGGCGCCAAGTCCGCATGGTCACCGCCTGGCCGGCCGCATTTGCCGGCTTCGCCGATTCAGCAGGCCGTCTCGCCCGCCGCATCACGGTCCTGACCGGCGGCGCGCTGACAGTCCAGGTGATCCCGGCCGGCGAACGGATGGGTGCGTTCGACGTGTTCGATGCCGTCGGAGCCGGCGAGGTGGAGATGTACCATGCCCTGGACAGCTACTGGCAGGGGCGTTCTGCCGCGTTCGCGTTCTTCGCCGGTGTGCCGTTTGGATTGACGGCCGAGGAGCACGCCGCCTGGATCCACCACGGCAGCGGCCAAGCGTTGTGGGACGAGATTGCCGCCCCTTTCAGCATCAAGCCGCTGCTGGCCGGCAACACCGGTGCGCATCAGACCGGCTGGTACAATCGGCCGATCCGTGATCCCGGTGAGTTGAAGGGGTTACGCGTGGCCGTGGCCGGGCTTGGCGGTCAGGTTCTGAGGCGGCTCGGCGCCTCGGCCGTGGCCCTCCCAGGCCGGGAACTCGCTCCTGCGCTTGACGCCGGCCGCATAGACGGGGCGGAGTGGTTGGGCCCATGGAACGCGCTTGCCATCGGCTTGCCATCGGCGGCGCGTTACATGGCCTATCCGGGCGTGTTCGCGCCCAACACGGCCATCACCCTCGGCCTCAACCTGAACTTTTGGGCCGGTCTGCCGGTTGGCCAACAGCAGGCGATCGTTACCGCCGCCACGGCGGAAAGCGCCATGAGCCTGGCCGAATTCACCGCCGGCAACACACGCGCCCTGGTCACGCTGCGCGCGGAGCATGGTATCACCATGATGCCCCGTCCCGATGCGCTTCTTAAAGCGTTGGGCGAAGCCGCCGGCACGATCGTCGGCGAAACGGCTCGATCAGATCCGCAGGCCCAGAGGGTCTACGACGCTTTTGTGGGATTCCGACAGGCCGCACTGGGCTGGTCGCGCCAGTCCGTTCAGAGTTTTCTCAACGCGCGCCTGCTGCCGTTTCCCTACGGCGGACCCTGACCCAGGCATCGGACCCCGGCCTTAGACCCAGGCTTCAGACCCAGGCCTCGGACCCTCCATGAGGCCGCCAGCCGACGAGCGGCTTTACGCGCCTTCTCAGTCGACGTACCGGGCCGGATCGACCCGTCAGCGGGTCATGACCGCCACACCCTTCAGCCGGGTCACCGCATCGTTGAGCGCCGCGTCCTCGGAATCGAAGGCGGACTCGGCATCGGTCATCGGCGCGCCGTTTTCATCGACCTGGCGCCACACCCAGTAGGACCCGGTGTTGCTGACCTCGACCCGCGTGTACAGCTGCCGAAAATAGCCCCGCCGACAGGGATGGGGCTCGGAAACCATGATGTTATGCAATCCCACCGATCATATCCCCTTTTTGCCGATTGCGGCCCCTTGTGCCAGTGAACCAGTTTTTTACCATAGCCGTGGCGCTGCACCCAACAGGACAATGCACCGCCCCGAAGCTTCATCGAATATGCCATTTGTTTCAGTGGCCTGGGGCCGCTTTCTAAGGTGTCGGCGGTGTTCGCGCGCGCACAGTCGGCGTACGTTGCCGCAGCCCGCGCCCGGGGCGCCCCGCGTCGGCACTGGTTCGTTTCGCCCCGGTTGGATAGATCTGGACCATGCAGTGGACAGACGAGGCCTTCATCCTGTCCGCCCGTCGCCACGGTGACGGCTCGGCCATCGTTACCGTACTGACCCGGGATCACGGCCGGCATGCCGGGCTGATGCGCGGCGCCGCCACCCGCCATCGTGCCGTGCTGATGCCGGGCACCCGGGTGGCAGCGACCTGGCGCGGGCGGTTGCCCACCCATCTGGGCACCCTGGTCTGCGAACCGGTGACGGCGGTGCCTGCCGGGCTGTTCACCGACCCTGACCGGCTGGCGGGTCTGGTCGCCGCCTGCGCCGTGGCCGAGAGCGGCGTGCCCGAACGGGAACCGCAGGCGGATGTGTTCGAGGCCCTGGCAGACATGGTGGCGGCACTGGTGGGACAGCCTGAATGGCTTCCGGAGTATGTTCGGTGGGAGGTGCGGCTGCTGGCCGAACTGGGCTTCGGTCTCGATCTTGACCGCTGTGCCGCCACCGGCAGCGCCGCCGAGCTGGTCTACGTCTCCCCGCGAACCGGCCGGGCCGTGAGCCGGGCTGCCGGTGCCGCGTACCATGACCGGATGCTTCGTCTGCCCCCGTTTCTGATCCGCAGGGATGCGGTCGGCTCGCGGTCCGATGTTGTGGACGGACTGATCCTCACCGGCCATTTCCTGTCCCGGCATGTCTATGCCGCACTCGGCCGCGACCTGCCTCCGGCACGCCGGCGCCTGGTCGAGCGACTGCGTTCTCAAGCCGGCAATTGACCCGACCGCGTCGACCACTAGTGTGCGTCGACAGCCTTGTCTCAACCGTCCGCGACCGGAGCGGTAATGCCCGACCTGGTACCTGAAGGCGGGACCGAAGATGTCCCGTTCACCGAAGCGCTCAGTCAGCGCTACCTGTCCTATGCCCTCTCGACCATTGTTTCGCGGTCGCTGCCCGACGTTCGGGACGGCCTCAAGCCGGTACACCGGCGCCTGCTCTATGCCATGCGCGATCTCGGCCTCAATCCGGAAGCGGCTTTCAAGAAGTGCGCCCGGGTGGTGGGCGATGTCATCGGCCGCTTCCATCCGCATGGCGATGTGGCCGTTTATGACGCCCTGGTCCGCTTGGCGCAGGAGTTTGCGGTGCGCTATCCCCTTGTGGATGGACAGGGCAACTTCGGCAATGTGGACGGCGATAACGCCGCCGCCATGCGCTACACCGAAGCCCGCCTGACCGCGGTGGCGGCGGCACTGCTGGAGGGGATCGACGAGGACGCGGTGGATTTCCGCGCCACCTACGACGGCGAGGATGCGGAACCGGTGGTGCTGCCGGCCCGATTCCCCAACCTTCTGGCCAACGGCGCGTCCGGCATCGCGGTGGGGATGGCCACAAGCATCCCGCCCCACAACGTAGGGGAGATCTGCCGGGCGCTCCGCTATCTGATCAAGCATCCGGCCGCCGGCACCGACAAGCTGCTGGAATTCATCCCGGCGCCGGACTTTCCCACCGGCGGGGTGCTGATCGAACCGCCCGCAAGTATCGCCGACGCCTACCGGACCGGTCGCGGCAGCTTCCGCCTCAGGGCACGCTGGGCGGTGGAACCGCAGGCGCGCGGCACCTGGATCATTGCCGTCTCCGAAATCCCCTACCAGGTCCAGAAGTCCCGCCTGATCGAGCGGATCGCCGAGTTGATGGCGGCCCGCAAGCTCCCGTTCCTCGCCGACGTCCGTGACGAATCCACCGATGTCGTGCGCATCGTCCTGGAACCGCGCAGCCGAACCCTGGAGCCGGCCACCCTGATGGAGCCGCTGTTCCGCCTGACCGACCTGGAAGTCCGGATCGGGCTCAACATGAACGTGCTGGACGGCGGCATCACCCCGAAGGTCATGAACCTGGCCGAGGTGCTGCGCGCCTTCCTCGACCATCGCCACACCGTACTGATCAGGCGCAGCCGCTTCCGTCTGGAGAAGATCCGCAAGCGGCTGGAGATCCTGGACGGGTTTCTGGTCGTCTACCTCGATCTCGACGAAGTGATCCGGATCGTACGCGAAGAGGACGAGCCCAAGCCCGCCCTGATGCGCCGGTTTGATCTCAGCGAGGTGCAGGCCGAGGCGGTCCTCAACATGCGGCTCCGTCAACTCCGCCGGCTGGAGGAATGGGCGATCCGCAAAGAGCATGAATCGCTGTCGGCTGAGCGGTCGGAGCTGGAGATTCTGCTTGGCGATGAGAGCCGGCGGTGGGCCACGATCGGCGACGATCTTGCCCAGTTGGCCAAAGCCTACGGCCCGGCGACGGTGCTGGGGCGGCGGCGCACAGTGCTCGAAGACGCCCCGGCTGTGCCCGCCGAAGCGCCGGCGGCGATGATCGAACGGGAGCCGATCACCGTCATCATTTCGGAAAAAGGCTGGGTCAGGACCATCAAGGGCCACGCCGACGATACTTCCGCGATTCGCTATAAGGAGGGGGACCGGGAACGGTTCGTCGTCCATGCCCTGTCAACCGACCGCCTGCTGGTGTTCGCGAGCCACGGCCGCTTCTATACCCTTGCCTGCGATCGACTGCCCGGCGGGCGTGGTCAGGGGGAACCGCTGCGCCTGATCGTCGACCTGCCGGAGGGGCAGGAGCCGGTGGCGGTGACGGTGTACCAGGGTGGCCGTCGCCTGCTGCTGGCCTCATCGGGCGGGCGTGGCTTTATCGTTGACGAGGACGACGTGGCGGCGCAGACGCGCGCCGGCAAGCAGGTGTTGAACCTGGCGGAGGGCGACAGCGCGGCCGTCTGTACGATCGTCCCGTCCGAGGCCGACTCGGTCGCCACCGTGGCCAGCAATCGCAAGCTGCTGGTATTCCCCTTGGCCGACCTGCCGACCATGGCGCGGGGCCGCGGTGTCGTCCTCCAGCGCATCCGCGACGGGCGCCTCACCGATGCCCTCGCCTTGACCCGGGCGGAGGGGTTGTCGTGGCGGAGCGGTCCCGGCGTGCGCACGGAGCGGGATCTCGGCCCCTGGTCCGGCAAACGCGGACAGGCGGGGAGCAAGGCACCGCGCGGCTTTCCCATCGGCAACCGCTTCGGTTGACGGGATCTCGTCCGGCCTGTCCGGCGTGCCGTCAGGCGCCGAAATCCAGGCCGAGGTCACGGAACCGCTCGGGGTCTTCGCTCCAGTCGCGCACCTTGACGTGCAGGAACAGATGCACCCGTCGTTCCAGCAGCCCATCGAGCTCCATCCGGGCCGCCTGGCCGATGGCGCGGATGCGCTGTCCGCCCTTGCCGAGGACGATCGCCTTCTGATTGGGCCTCAGAACGTAAATCACCTGATCGATGCGAACGCTGCCGTCGGCCCGATCCGTCCATCGTTCGGTTTCGACGGCGCTCGCATATGGCAGTTCCTGGTGGAGTTGCAGGTAGAGCTTCTCCCGCGTGATCTCCGCCGCCAACAGCCGTTCCGGCATGTCCGAAATCTGATCCTCCGGAAACAGCCACGGGCCGGCCGGCAGCATGTCAAACAGCGCCGTTTCCAGGGCGTCGACACCGTCGCCCGAAAGCGCCGAGATCATGAAGATCGCCGAAAACAAGTGGGTCGTCGTCAGTTGGGCCGTGAGTGACAACAGCTTCGGCTTGGCGACCGCATCAACCTTGTTGAGAACCGCCAGCACCGGTCGCCCGGCCGGGCGAATCGTCTCGATTATTCGGCCGGTATCGGCACCGATGCCGGCGGCCGCATCAATCACAACAACCAGGATGTCCGCATCGCCGGCGCCGGTCCAGGCAGCCGCCACCATGGCCCGGTCCAGCCGGCGACGCGGCAGGAACACGCCGGGGGTGTCCACCAGGATCAGTTGAGCGCCGTCGCGAATCGCGATGCCAAGCACGCGCGAACGGGTGGTCTGGACCCGCGGTGACACGATGCTGACCTTCGACCCGACCAGGCGATTGACCAGCGTCGACTTGCCGACGTTGGGCGCGCCCAGCACCGCCGCGAAGCCGCATCGGCTCACCCGGCCCGGCCCTCCGCCCGGGCCGCCGGACGCCGCCGCGTCCGGCGGGTCAGCGGGAACAGCCGGCAGCATGGACCCGCGCCAGCAGTGCTTCGGCCGCGGCCTGCTCGGCCGTCCGCTTGGACGCGCCGCTGGCCACCGTCGGCTGGAGACCGTCGACCGCGACCTCGACTGAAAACGTCGGTGCGTGGGGCGGTCCTCGGCGTTCGACCTCGCGGTACCGCGGCAAGGGCAGACTGCGCGCCTGCGCCCATTCCTGCAGCGCGGTCTTCGGGTCTTTGGGCGGGCGCGTGGCCTCTCCCATCATCGTCTGCCAGTGCCGGACGACGAACTGTCGTGCCGCCTCCAGGCCCCCGTCCAGGTACATGGCCGCGATCACCGCCTCGCAGGTGTCGGCGAGCAGACCGGGATTGCGCTGCCCGCCGGCATCCTCCTCGCCGCGAGACACGTGGAGAAAGGCACCGAGGTCGATGGCTTCGGCAACCCGGGCAAGCGCCTCCCGGCGGACCAGAGCGGCATGGCGTCGCGCCAGTGCCCCCTCGGGTTCCCGCGGAAATTCCGTGAACAGGAGATGCGCGACGATCAATCCCAGGACACGATCACCAAGGAACTCAAGGCGTTCGTTGGAGCGAGAGCATGCCCCCGGCTGGCCGGCGATGCTGGCGTGGGTGAGCGCCTCGCGCAACAGCTCAAGGTCGGCAAAACGATGGTCCAGCCGCGTGGCCAGGGCCGCAAGGTCGGACCCGCGGTCCCGTATGTCCGATTCGTCGGTGTTCATTCAATGCGATTGAACAGCCGGTCCAGCCGCACCGTATTCGGCCATTTCCAAAACTCCCAGATGCGGCCATCCACGGAGAAGAAGATGATTTCGGCCCGACCGATCAGGTTGTCGAACGGGATGTAGCCGACCTCGTCGAGGAACCGGCTGTCGCGGGAACTGTCCCGGTTGTCGCCCAGTGCGAAGTAATGGCCTTCCGGCACGACGTACGGCGGGGTGTTGTCGAACGGCCCCTGATCCGTCATTTCAACGATGGTGTGGCTCCGCCCGTTGGGGAGCACCTCGGTATAGCGCCGCAGCGCGCGAACGTTCCCGGCGGCATCCAGGTAGGTGAACGCATCCCGCTCGATCCGCTCGACCGGCTGGTCATTGATGTGGAGAATACCGTCGATCAGCTGAATGGTATCACCGGGAAGCCCGACGATCCGCTTGATGTAATCGGTGGCGCCATCGGTGGGCAGCTTGAACACGGCGACGTCGCCGCGTTCCGGTTCCGACGCGAACACCCGCCCATCGAACAAGGGCAGGCCAAGGGGAAGGGAGTAGCGGCTGTACCCGTACGCGTACTTGGAGACAAACAGGTAATCGCCCACCAGAAGCGTCGGAATCATCGAACCCGAGGGGATGCTGAACGGCTCATAGGCCACCGTGCGCACCACCAGCGCGATCAGCACCGCATACACGATGGTCCGCAGCAGTTCGCCGAACCCGCCTTCCTTGCGCTTTTCCATGGAACTCCTGTCGGCCCGGCCAAGCCTGCCCGGCGGGCTGGCGGAGGACGCCTTGCGCGTCCGGGCGCGATCAAGCCAGCCCCGGTGCGACCTGTCAAGCAAGGGGCGCTGCCCGCGATCCGTTAGGCACGGCCGAAATCACCACCACGGCGTGGGCCATGGGATATTCATCGGTCAGCGTCACCTCGATCGCCGGCTCCATGCCGTCGGGCACGAGCGCGTCCAGTCGGCGGCGCGCGCCGCCGGTCAAAGTGAGTACCGGCTTGCCCGATGGCAGACTGGTCACCACCATGTCGCGCCAGAACACGCCCTGGCGAAGGCCGGTGCCCAATGCCTTGGCGCACGCTTCCTTGGCGGCGTAGCGCTGGGCATAGCAGGCGGCGCGATTGGCCCGGCGCTCGCAGCGAACCCGTTCGCTATCCACGAAGACACGGCTGCAGAAGCGCTCCCCGAAGCGGGCGAGCGTCTGCTCAATCCGGCGAATGTCCAACAGGTCGGTGCCGACCCCGATGATCAACCGATACCTCCCAACACGCCTACCGGCCCACCGGCCCGGGCCCCGTCCATCACCGCACGCATGTGCCGGATGCTGGCATCCAGGCCGACGAAGACCGCTTCCCCGACCAGGAAGTGACCGATGTTCAGTTCGGCCATGGTCGGGATGGCGGCCACCGGCGCCACGTTATCATAGGTCAAACCATGCCCGGCGTGACACTCCAGGCCCAATGAATCGCACCGCTGCGCCGCCGCAACGATCCGGGCCAGTTCGCGACCGGCATCGGCGCCGGCGGCGTGGCAGTAGGCGCCGGTGTGCAGTTCCACCGCCGGCGCGCCCAATGCCGCCGCGGCCTCGATCTGTTCCGCCGCCGGTTCGATGAACAGCGAGACGCGGATGCCGGCTTCGGTGAGGGCGTGCACCACCGGCTGCAACGTGCTTCGGCCGGTCACGGCATCGAGCCCGCCCTCGGTGGTGCGCTCCTCCCGTCGTTCCGGCACCAGGCAGACCGCGTGTGGACGCCCGGCCAGGGCGATCTGCAGCATCTCGTCCGTGGCCGCCATCTCCAGGTTGAACGGCGCCTTGACCTCGTGGAGCAGACGATCCAGGTCGGCGTCGGTGATGTGGCGCCGGTCCTCGCGCAGATGGGCGGTGATCCCGTCGGCGCCGGCGGCGATGGCGAGGTTGGCTGCGCGCACCGGGTCCGGGTGAAACCCACCCCGGGCATTGCGCACGGTGGCCACGTGATCAACGTTGATGCCCAAGCGAAGATAGAGAGCCATCGGTGGTGTTTGCCTTCTTGGTGATGAACGGCCGCGTGAGGGTCCGACCTGCGAGGCCGCCGGTCAGCCGTAGGCGCGGTCGACGGAGTTGACCGCCGGCGTCGCCCTGAGTGCGGCGATGATGTTGGTGAGGTGCTTGACGTCACGCACCTCGATATCGATCAGCATATCGAAAAAATGCGACGTCCGGTTGGTGATCTTGAGGTTGATGATGTTGCCTTCGTTCTTGGCGATCACCGTGGTCAGGCCGCCAAGCGTGCCGGGCTCGTTCAGGACGGTCACGTGGATACGGCCCACGTGGGCAACCGCATCGTTGCTCTCCGCTTCCCAGGACACGTCGATCCAGCGTTCCGGCGCATCCGCATACGATTCCAGGGTCTCACAATCGATGGTGTGAATGGTGACACCCTTGCCGGTGGTGACGATCCCGACGATGCGGTCACCCGGCAGCGGGTGGCAACAGGCGGCGAAGTGCATGGCCATGCCCGGGATCAGGCCGCGGATCGGCAGCGCCGGTCCGCTTTCCTTCTTGGCGCGCCGGGCCCGGGCCCGGGCCAGCGGCACCACCTTCTCGTAGAAGCTTTTGCGCTTGCGGCTGCCGGGGAACACGGTCTCCACCACCTGACGCGCGGTGGTATAGCCGGCGCCGACCTGCGCGAGCAGGTCCTCGACGCTGCCTTGCTTGAAGTTCTTGAGCACCCCTTCCAGCGCCTTGTCGTAATACTCGTAGCCTTCTTCACGGAAGGCACGCTGCATCAGCGAACGGCCCAACTGCAGATACTGTTCCCGCTCCTTCGCGCGGATGAAGCGGCGGATGCGCGCCCGCGCCTTGCCGGTGACGACGAAACGCTCCCACGTCGGCGACGGCGTCTGCGCCTTGGAGGTGATGATCTCCACCTGATCGCCATTGCGCAGCACGGTCCGCAGCGGCATCAGGCGGCCGTTGATCTTGGTCCCGACACAACGGTCGCCCACCTCCGAGTGCACGGCATAGGCAAAATCGACGCACGTGGACCCGCTCGGCAAGCCGATCAGGTCGCCCTTCGGCGTGAAGCAGAAGACCTGGTCCTGGAACATCTCCAGCTTGGTGTGTTCCAGGAACTCCTCGGGGCCGGCGGCATGCTCCAGGATGTCCAGCAGTTCGCGCAACCAGCGGTACTGCCGGCCGATGGTGGTGTCCAGGCCCTGCTTGTACATCCAGTGGGCGGCAACGCCGTATTCCGCGATCTCATGCATTTCCCGGGTGCGGATCTGGATTTCGATGCGCTGGCTCGCGGGACCCAGCACGCCGGTGTGCAGCGACCGGTAGCCATTGGGCTTGGGTGTCGACAGGTAGTCCTTGAACCGGCCCGGAATCACCGGGTAGGCACCATGGACGATACCGAGCGCGCGGTAGCAGTCGTCAACCGAACCGACAACGATGCGAAACGCCATGACATCGGACAGCTGCTCGAAGCCGATGTTCTTCCGCTGCATCTTGCGCCAGATGGAATAGGGCGTCTTTTCGCGGCCGATCACGGCCGCCCGGAGGCCGGCCGCGGCAAACGTCTCGCGCAGGCCGGCGACGATCTGCGCGACCAGGTCGCCGCCCTGTTCGCGCAGGAAATTGAGCCGGGCAATCAGGGAATTGCGGGCATCGGGATAGATTTCGGCAAAGGCCAAATCCTCCAGTTCATCCTTCATCTCCTGCATGCCGATGCGTTCGGCCAGCGGCGCGTAGATGTCCATGGTCTCGTGGGCGACGCGCCGCCGCTTGTCCGGATTCTCGATATGCTTGAGCGTACGCATGTTATGCAGCCGGTCTGCCAGCTTGACCAGCAGCACCCGGATGTCCTCGGACATCGCGATCACCAGCTTGCGGAAATTCTCCGCCTGCTTGGTGCGTTCCGATTGCAGTTCGATGCGGGTGAGTTTGGTGACGCCGTCAACCAGCTGGCCGACTTCCCGGCCGAAATGCCGGTCGATGTCGTCGAGCGTGGCCGGCGTGTCTTCGATGGTATCGTGCAGCAGGGCGGTGACAATGGTCGACGTGTCCAGGCGATAATGAGTGAGGATGCCGGCCACTTCCAAAGGGTGGGAGAAATACGGATCGCCCGAAGCCCGCTTCTGCGCCCCGTGAGCCTTCATGGCGAAAACGTAGGCGCGGTTGAGCATGTCCTCGTCAGCGTTACGATCGTATGCTCTGACCTTCTCGACCAGTTCGAATTGGCGGATCATCGCGACCCCGGACCGGCGCTACGGCGGCCCTTGTCTCCATCCTGCTATTGTTGCTTCAATCCTCGTCACCGCCGTCGGCACCGGGCTCGCCCGATTCCGCTTCCTCGGTGTCCGCATCCATCCCTTCGAACAACGCTTCCGCTTCCTCGAGCGCATCGATCTCTTCGCCGGATTCGCCCTCCACATGAAGGTCATCGGCACTGATCTCGTCCTCGGGCGCCGCTTCCCCCTGCTCCGCGGTGATGTCCGCGCCGCTGGTCAGCAGATCCATGTCCTCGATACTCGGCTCTTCGAACTCCACCACCTTCTGCAGACTCTGGATCAGGTTGTTCTCCAGGTCGGGCAGATTGACAGTCCCCTCCGCGATCTCCCGAAGGGCCACCACGGCATTCTTGTCGTTGTCCCGGTCCACGGTCAGCGGCGCGCCGGCGCCGATGCTGCGCCCCCGCTGCGCCGCCAGCATGACCAGTTCAAAGCGGTTCGGAATGCGTTCAACGCAATCTTCAACGGTGACGCGCGCCATTCAAACTCTCCCATCTCAATCCGGCCGGGGGCCGCCGACAGAGGCGACGCCGCGGACGGGTCCACGCTATGTATAGGCCGCACCGGGCCCGTAATCAATCGATCGCCCGGTCCGAGGATTCCTCGAGCGGTTCGGCCACCTGATCGGCAGGCGCGTCGGCCAGCAATTCCAGGGTGGTCCGGCCCAGGCGCGGATGGCGCCAAGCCGGGGCGAGTTCGGCCAACGGGGCCAACACGAACCGCCGCTGGTGCAGGCGCGGATGCGGCAGCACAACACCGCTTTCCGCCGGCCGCACTTCCGCGCCGTACGCGAGCAGGTCCAGATCGACCGTGCGTGCGGCATCGCGGACACCGCGCCTGCGCCCGAACGCGGCCTCGATCCGGTGCAGCGTGTCGAGCAGGCGCAGCGGATCCAGCTCGGTCGCCACCGCAGCCACCGCATTGACGAAATCAGGCTGATTCGATAGCGGCACCGGGCGGCTCAGGTACCAGCGTGAACAGGCGACCACGACAACACCCTGCCGCCCGACGGCCGCGACGGCCGCCTTGCAGGTGGCAAGTGGCGAGCCATGCGCGGCCGTGGCAAGATTACCGCCGATACCGACGAAAATCATCTTTCCGTTCCGGGCAAGGCACTTGTCTGTCTCATGCTATCACACCATGTCGAAATCATGTAATGTCATGGACCGATGCCGACTGCTGAACCAAGTGGAAGGCCCATTTCCGCCGCGCGCATTGCGTGCAAAAGGCGCAATTACAAGAAAGGTTCACGCCGATGATTTTCTACAATAATGAGCGCATTGCTCTGTTTATTGATGGATCAAACCTTTATTCTGCGGCAAAGGCACTCGCCTTTGATATTGATTACAAGCGTCTTCTTGAGGTCTTTTCCGAGAAAGCGAGGCTGATTCGGGCATTTTATTACACTGCACTGATGGAAGAACAAGAGTATTCGCCAATAAGGCCCTTGGTAGATTGGCTTGATTATAATGGTTATACGATGGTAACAAAACCCATCAAGGAGTTCACGGACGCGTCCGGTCGTCGCAAAATAAAGGGTAACATGGATATTGAGTTGGCGATCGATGTCATGGAGATGGCCGAACGGCTCGACCACGTTGTCCTGTTCTCGGGTGACGGTGACTTCCGGCGATTGGTGGAAGCCGTGCAGCGGCGCGGCGTCCGCGTCAGCGTCGTCAGCACCATCCGGTCACAACCGCCAATGGTGGCAGACGAACTTCGCCGACAGGCGGATGCCTTCATCGAGTTACAGGATCTGCAGCCCTTGATTGCGCGCACGGTGCCGGGCCGGGAAGACCGCCATTCCGTCAACGGCACGGCCGAAGTGGCGACCGATGCCGAGGAGGCCATGGCGGACGCCTGATGGTCGGCAAGACGGGCGATGATCGCATCGTCGGGACAGGCGAGCCGGACCGCAATTGCCCGCGCTGTCCGCGGCTGGCCGCCTATCGCGATGCCAATCGCGCTTCTCATCCGGACTGGCACAACGGCCCGGTTCCCTCGTTCGGTGGGTCGGATGCATGGCTGCTGATCGTCGGACTCGCCCCCGGGCTGCGCGGCGCCAATCGCACCGGCAGGCCTTTCACCGGCGACGGCGCCGGTGAGCTGCTGTACGCAACGTTGCTCCGATTCGGTCTGGCCACCGGCCCTTACCGGGCCGAGGCCGATGACGGCCTGAAGCTCAGGGGCTGCCGCATCACCAATGCGGTCCGTTGTGTGCCGCCGGCCAATCGGCCCACGCCGCAGGAAATCGGGCAATGCCGACCCTTTCTGGCGTCGGAGATGGCAAGCCTGCCCCGACTCCGGGCGCTGCTGGCGCTCGGCAGCATCGCGCATGCTGCGGTCCTGGCGGCCTGCGGCCACCGCCCTGCCCGCTTCCCGTTCGTGCACGGCCAACTCCATCGGCTGCCCGACGGCCCGATCCTGACCGACAGCTACCATTGCTCCCGTCTCAACACCAATACGGGCCGCCTCACCGAAGCGATGTTCCATGCCGTATTCCATGAGCTGATCGCGGCCTGTGACGGCTCGCCCGGCGCCTCGGCCGATGCCGTCAGCCGGATCCGTCCCGATCCGGCTCCAGCAGGCGGTGCAGATGGACAATGACGTACTTGATATGGGCGTGGTCCACGTGCTGCTGGCTGACGCCCCGCCACGCCGCCAGGGCGGACTGGTAATCGGGGAAGATGCCGACGATGTGGAGTTTGTCGGTGTCGACAAATTCCACCCCGCGCGGGTCCCGAACCTCGCCTCCGAACACCAGATGCAAGAGCGGCTTTTCCATGGTCCCGGTTCCTTGTTGGCGATGCGATGTGTCGGCCGCTGCGCCGTGCCGCCGACCACAGATCGAGGGCAAACGCGATGATCGATCTCTACACCTGGAGCACCCCCAACGGCTACAAGGTCTCCATCATGCTCGAGGAGATCGGCCTGCCCTACCGGGTGATCCCGGTGGACATCGGCAAGGGCCAGCAGTTCGAGCCGGCGTTCCTGGCGCTCAACCCCAATAACCGCATTCCCGTGATCGTCGATACCGACGGGCCGGACGGGCGGCCGCTGCCCCTGTTCGAATCCGGTGCGATCCTGATGTACCTGGCGGAAAAGACCGGTCAACTGCTGCCGGCCGACCGCGTCGGCCGCTATCAGGTGGTACAATGGCTGATGTTCCAGATGGGCGGGCTGGGCCCGATGCTGGGCCAGGCGCACCATTTCCGCACCTACGCTCCGGAAACCATCCCGTATGCGGTCGAGCGCTACACCAACGAAGCGACACGCCTCTATCGCGTGCTGGACCATCGCCTGGGCGAAGCGGCGTACCTCGGGGGCGAGTATTCCATCGCCGATATTGCCTGCTACCCGTGGATCCGGCCGTGGCGGCGCCAGGGTCAGGACCTGGACGCTCATCCCAACCTCAAGCGCTGGTTCGAGGCCATCGACGCCCGCCCGGCGGTGCAACGGGGCCTCAAGGTGCCGCCGCCAGGCGCCGAACTCAACCGCGACATGGACGAGGCGACCCGGGCCACCCTGTTCGGGGCCCGACAGTACCAGGCCCGTTCGCCGGAATAAGGCTGACCCCGGTCGGAACCATCCTGTGACATCTTTCCCACAGCTGGCCGCAAAGTGAGAGAGACTGTGGCCGGGGGCCGCGGCGCGGGCTGAAACCGCCTCCGCCGGGGGGCGGGCCTGGCCGGCGGCGATGCATAATCGATCACGTTTGGGTACGAAAAAGTGCGGTCAGGATACGAGAAAATCCGGTTTTTCGGGGTCAAGCCATTGATAAAAAAAGAAAACAGGGAAATCCGTGGGCGCGGATGTATGCATTTGTATGCAAACGTTATCATTTTGAAGATTTTCGCGTTTAGAATCAGATAGTTACTGTTTTGCGGCCGAGGCCCCCACGGGCTTGCGCGGAGGCAACCGGGAATAATGGCATATGTTCGCCGGTCGATCAAGGATTATTATCCGAGCAGGGCGGCATCGTGCCGGCTCGACGGCTTTTCGTGGAGGGCTGGGACGAATCCGGGCACGTCGGCGGCGCCCCCATCGGCTGATGTCCGCAGCTTTCACCTGCGGCGTGCAAGTGCTAGCATCAAGAATGAAAATGACGGCTGCTTTGTCCAGCCGCCGGGCCAGAAAGGGTAAAAATAATGATGACTCGCATCAAGCGGTTCGTTCGCCCAGGCCAGGTTCTGGTCTCCGCCACTGTGTTCGCAGCCATGCTTCCGGCCGTCGCCGGGCATGCGGCAGAGCAGGTGAGCTTTGCCCTGGATGTGAAGCCGATTCTGGAAAGCCGCTGTGTCTCCTGCCACCAACCCGGCGGAGACGGCTACGAAGCGAGCGGCCTCGACCTCACCAGCTACCAGGGTCTGATGGCGGGCACCAAGCACGGCCCCATCGTGGTGCCGGGCGATCCCGCCACCAGCAACCTCAACGTGCTGATCGAAGGGCGGGCGGCACCGGAGCTGCTGATGCCCCATGATGAGCGGCCGCTGTTGCGTTACCAGCAACTGATCATCCGCGACTGGGTCCGGCAGGGCGCCCGCAACAACTGACCGGGTCGCGGTGGCCGAACGGGCCGGCAGCGCCTCGGCGGGTTATCGCGATCCTTTTGGAGCGGCGTGGGAAAAGCTCCCCTTAACGGGGTGATCCGCGGGCTCGGGTGGCGCACCGAGGCTGTCGCGGGCGGCGAACGCGGCGCGCTCCGGTCCCGTACGGGTCAGGGCGCGTTCGAGAATGCCTCGCGAAGCCTATCCAGATACGGTTCGACCGCGCGCGTGTCAGCCTCCGGTGCCTGCAGGCGATCCACGATCATGGCGCCGGCCGAGAGTTCCGCCAGGAGCGCTTCCTTGTCGCTTGCGCTGAGGCGTGGGTTGTTTTCCACCGCCCGGCGGGCTTGGTCCAGGCGGCGCATCAGCGCATCCCGTTGGCCGCTCAGATGCAGGGTGGCATAGGCCCGGGTGATGCGGTCGGCGACCTCGGCCCATTCCTCGGGATCCGCGAAGCCCCTCCCGGCAACGGCGTTCTTCAGGGCCGCGTGGGCCGGTGTGGACCGCAACTGCTTCACGGCGGCGGCAAACGGCGCCAGCCGGTGCGGCTGCGGCGCCCGCCTGATGGCTTCGGAAAGCGCGTCCAGATCCTGCGGGTGGTCGCGAATCACGGCCGTGACCGGGGCCACCGAGGCGATGAACCGTTCTACCTGGTCCGCGGCCAAGTCCGCTTTCGCCACGGCAGCGAAACACAGCGCGGCCGCCGTCGCGACCAGGATCGCCAGCAGCACGCGGCTCAAAGCCAAGCGGCCGGAGACGACGTCGTCCCGGCCACAGGCAACCGGTCTCGGCACCATTGTGTCGTTCTATCCCTACTGGCCGAACGCCCCACTCGGGCCCGGTTGACGTGCCGATCCGGGCCGATCCGGGCCGATCCGGGCCGATCCGGGCCGGTGCGGGACGACCGGTGGGGTCGGCTAATGCACGTCCGACCAGATCTTCTTCTTGAGCGCGAACAGCAGCCCGGTCAGGACGATCACGAACAGAACAACTTTGACTCCCAGTCGGTTCCGCTCTTCCAGTTCGGGTTCGGCGGTCCAGGCCAGGAACGTCACCAAATCCCGGGCGTATTGCTCCACCGTCTCCGGCGTGCCGTCTTCGTACGTAATGGCGCCATCGAACAGCGGCGGCGGCATGGCGATCTGCTGCCCACCAAACCATTCGTTGAAGTACATGCCGGGCATGAGTTCGACACCTTCCGGCGGTTCGTCGCGGTAGCCGGTGAGCAGGGCGTAGAGATAATCGTGACCGTGGAACCGGGCCCGGGTCATCAGCGACAACTCGGGTGGATAGGCGCCGTTATTGGCGGCCCGCGCCGCCGCCTCGTTGGGGAACGGCGGCGGGACGCGGTCGGCTGCCCGGGCCGGCCGCATGAACATGTCGCCGAAGTCGTCCGGCCCGTCCTCCACCTGATATTCCGCGGCGATGGCCTCCACTTCCTCAGGGCTCAGCCCGATGCCGGTGAGATTGCGGAAGTGGATGAACTCCAGGGCGTGGCAGCTCTGGCAGGCCTGCTGAAAGACCTGGAAACCGCGCTGCTGGGCACCGCGGTCGAAGGTGCCGAACAGGCCGCTGAAGCCCCAGTCCTGGGCCGGCGGCCGCGGTGCTTCGGCGGCGAAGGCGGTGGTCGCAACGCTGATGGCGGTGACGGCAGCGGCCGCGATGGTGGTTATTCTGGTGAACATTACTCGGCGGCCTCCGGAACCGGGCTGTGCCCTTTGCCAACGACGGCTTCGCTGATGCTGGCCGGCAGGGCCAGCGGCTTCTCGAACATCCCCAGCAGCGGCAAGATGATCAGGAAATACCCGAAGTAGTAGGCGGTGGAAGCCTGGCTCAAGGGGATCCAGAAGCCTTCGGCCGGGTTGCCGCCGACCACCCCCAGGACGAAGCAGTTCGCGACGAAGAGCCAGAAGAACACCTTGAACACCGGGCGGAACCGACCGCTGCGTACCGGTGACC
>REEP01000011.1 GCA_007695045.1 Rhodospirillales bacterium
CCAACAGTGCCTACGTCCGCGGCGCCTTCCCGCGCTATCGGCAGGAGCACGTGAACCGCGCCGTCGCGATGATGATGAAACCGATCGGCATCAATCCCGGCAACCGGCTGGGCAGCCTCGCGGCCCGCGCCGTGTGGCATGTCATGCAGCGGCACGCCCGGCGGGCCCAGGCGGCATAGGTCAGGGCCGACGCACCCTGGCCGGGCTCAGGACGCGCCTTCCAGTTCCGGTTCCGAGGCGGCGAGCGCGGCGGCGGCAAAATCGAAGTCGCCATAGGCGGCCGCCGCCGCCGCGGCCGCCGCCGGCTGACGATTCACGACGTCGCGATAGGCCATGTCCTGCAACAGGATGTGGTGGCTGAGCCAATCCCGGAGAAACGACAGGACGTCATCGAGGGGGATCGCCGCCGGATCGGCCGCGAAGCGCTCGGCCAGCGCGCGCACTTCCGCCGTGAGTGCCTCGTGCTCATCGCGGTGGACGTCCAGATCGGGATAGCCGCAGGCCGCCATCACCTGCTCCTCCCGGCCAAAATGAAATACCGTGTAGGCGATCAGGGTGGCGAGCACATCGGCAAGCACGTCATGCCGGGTGCCGCCGCCGGCAATCGTAGTGTCCCTGGCGCTTTCGACGCGGTTGATCAGGCCGATCAGCACCCGGTGATCCCGATCCAGACGCGGCTCGCCAACGCTCATCGCGGGGGACCACTGGATGAAGGCCATCGCTTCGACGCCAAGAAACCCAGACAGGCAGAGAGCGTAGCACACGCGCCCCGCGCCGGTAAATCGCAACGAACAGGCGTCATGGGGCACAACGGCTGGCGTGTGGTCGGGACGAGATAAGAGCCCAAACCGTAAAGAGTTGAGTGGTTTGAGCAGGTCGTGATTCCGTCTGGTTGCCACGCCGGACGGAGCCGACGATGCCCTGCACTGAAACCGCTCGCCGCGAGGATGAGCGGCGGATCCTGCGGTATTCATTCATAGTGACCTGACGGACCGGGAATGGGATTTGATCGCCCTGTTCATGCCCCCACGATGGCGGGTGGGGCGGCCGAGGACGACGGACCTGCGGGAGGTGACGAATGCCATCCCGTACATGACGTCCAGGGGCTGCCGGTTGGGCATGCTGCCGAAGGACTTCCCGCTGCCGTCGACCATGCAGCGGTACTTTCACGTCTGGCGCGACTGTGGCCTCCTTCACACCATTCAACTGCACCTGGTCGCAGAGGCGTGGGAACTTGAGGGGCGGGCGGCAAGGCTGAGCTCCGGGGTGATCGACTGCCAGAGCCCCATAACCACGGAAAGCGGTGGTGTCCGCAACTTTGATGCGGGCAAGTAGGTCAAGGGAAGGCCATTGCCAGCGCCGAAGCATGGATCATGGTCGCCCCCATTCGCCTCATCACCCGGCGGCTCGCAACGTATTGTTATGTCTCATAGAGTTCTGAATCGGGCTCTTACACCTTCGATGATCTGCCGCAGCCGGTTGTTGCCCGACTGGGCGCACCGCGCCCGCACGGCGCTGCCCTTCCCGGCTTGACGCGGCGGCATCCGCCTCGCCAAACTAGCAACGGAACGATGTTGCGAATGGCAGCACGAGGAGAGTTGGGATGGAACCGAAAAGCTCAGAGAGCCCCCTTCATGGCGACCGGTTCATAGAGGGCACGGCGCTTCGCTCGCTGTTCGGCCGGACCAACCGTGATTGGTGGCCGAACCAGCTGTCGCTCGACATTCTCCCCCGACATGGCGCCACCGGCGATCCCTACGGCGACGACTTCGATTACTGCGCGGCGTTCAACGCGCTGGACCTTGAGGCCGTCAAGGCTGATCTGAAGGCCCTGATGCGGGACAGCCAACCCTGGTGGCCGGCCGACTACGGCCACTACGGTCCGTTCTTCATCCGTATGGCCTGGCACTCGGCCGGCACCTATCGCACGGGCGACGGACGCGGCGGCGCCAATTCCGGCCAGCAGCGCTTCGCCCCGCTCAATTCCTGGCCCGACAACGCCAACCTCGACAAGGCGCGGCGCCTGCTCTGGCCGGTCAAGCAGAAGTACGGCCAGAGCCTGTCCTGGGCCGACCTGCTGATCCTCGCCGGCACCGTGGCGATCGAGGACATGGGCGGGCCGGTGTTCGGCTTCGCCGGCGGTCGCAAGGACGTCTACGAGCCGGAGCACACCTATTGGGGTACCGAGGAACAGTGGGTCGGTGACGGCGCGCAGGCCCGCATGGGCGAGGATGCCGGCAAGGCACTCGAAAACCCGCTCGCCGCCGTCCAGATGGGCCTGATCTACGTCAACCCCGAAGGCCCCGGCGGCAACCCCGACCCGCTGGCCTCGGCGAAGGAAATCCGTGAGACCTTCTCCCGCATGGCGATGAGCGACGAGGAGACCGTCGCGCTGACCGCCGGCGGTCACACCTTCGGCAAGTGCCACGGCGCGGGCGATGCCTCGAAGGTCGGCGCCGCCCCGGAAGGCGCCGACATCGCCCAGCAGGGCCTCGGCTGGACGTGCAAGCATGGCAGCGGGATGGGCGACCACACGATCACCAGCGGCCTGGAGGGCGCCTGGACTCCAACGCCGATTCAGTGGAGCATGAACTATTTCCGCATGCTCTTCGAGTACGACTACGAGCTGATCAAGAGCCCGGCCGGCGCTTGGCAGTGGCAGCCGAAGAACCAGAAGGAGGAGGACAAGGCGCCCGGCGCGCACAGCCCCAACCGCAGGCTGCCGACCATGATGACCACCGCCGACATGGCGCTGAAAAAAGACCCCGGTTTCCGCGAGATTTCCGAGCGGTTCTATAACAATCCGGATGAGTTCGCCGACGCCTTCGCCCGCGCCTGGTACAAGCTGACCCATCGCGACATGGGGCCGAAGGTACGGTACCTGGGCCCCGACGTGCCGAGCGAAGACATGATATGGCAGGACCCGCTGCCCCAGGTGGACTACGCCCCGATCGACGACGGCGACGTCGCCCGCCTCAAGGAGGCGATCCTGACGTCCGGCCATTCGGTGTCCGAGCTGGTCAAGACGGCCTGGGCCTCGGCCTCCGTCTACCGTCGCTCCGATCACCGCGGCGGCGCCAACGGGGCACGCATCCGCTTCGCGCCGCAGCGGAACTGGGACGTCAACGATCCTGACAAACTCGGCCGTGTGTTGGCGACCTATGACAAGATCAAGGCCGACTTCGACGGCTCGGCGACCGGCGGCAAGAAGGTGTCTCTCGCCGACCTGATCGTCCTCGGCGGCAGCGCCGCAGTCGAGAAGGCGGCGCGCGACGCCGGCTTCGACACCACGGTTCCCTTTACGCTGGGCCGCGTCGACGCGACCGAGGAACAGACAGACGCCGCCAGCTTCGAGCCGCTGGAGCCGCGCGCCGACGGCTTCCGCAATTACCTCCAGGTGCGTTTCAGCGTACCGACCGAGGAGCTGCTGATCGACCGGGCCGACCTGCTCGGCCTGACGGCGCCGGAAATGACGGTGCTGGTGGGCGGCCTGCGCGTGCTCGGCGCCAACGCCGGCAACAGCAAGCACGGTGTGCTCACGAACCGGGTAGGCCAGCTTACCAACGACTACTTCGTCAACCTGCTCGACATGGGCACGGCCTGGAAGCAGGTCGACGAGGAGAGCGACGAGGTCTTCGTCGGGACGCTACGCGAGACCGGTGAGAAAAAGTGGACCGCGACGCGGACCGACTTGGTGTTCGGCGCCAATTCGCAGCTTCGGGCGCTGTGCGAGGTCTATGCCGGGATCGATGCCGGCACCATGTTCGTCAACCATTTTGTCAAGGCGTGGAGCAAGGTGATGGACGCCGACCGCTTCGACGTGCGCTACGCGAAGTACCACAAGGCAGCCTGACGCCACAGGCTGCGGCCAAGGGGGGCGGCCGCGGTGCCGCCCCCCCAGGCCGGTTCACGGCCTGCCCCGGCCGCAACGCTGGCTTTCCCGCAACGACAAGACCAGGAAACTTGCCTCTACGGAACGGTTCGGCGAAATGGCCCCGCGCCTGATGCCAGCGCCATGGTGCCCAAGTTGGAGGCCGTTCCCATCAGCTCATGCGCCGCCGTCGCCAGCGCTTCCGCCTCCCCCATGGAACGCGCCGCTTCGGCGATGGCGATCAGGTCATCGATGTCTGCCATGGCCTTCTGCGGCAGGCGTAGCAGTTTCATCCCAAGGCATCCTCGGCTCCGTCCAGTGTGGTAAGCGGACAGACTCACAAGCCGTCGGAGCCGCCCAACTCGTTTTGGGTTGGGCTCAAAGGGGGTGCCGGCAAATCCGGCACCCCGGTCATGAGTGGCGGTTGAGCCGAAGCCGG
>REEP01000100.1 GCA_007695045.1 Rhodospirillales bacterium
CCGGCAACTCGCTCAACATCTACAGCCAGATCGGCATGATCCTGCTGATCGGCCTCATGGCCAAGAACGGCATCCTGGTGGTGTCGTTCGCCAACCAGCTGCGGGATGAGGGCTTGTCGGTGCGCGACGCCATCGTGCGCGGCTCCGAACTGCGTTTCCGTCCGATCCTGATGACAGCCATCTCCACCGTGTTCGGCGCCATGCCCCTGGTCCTGGCCGCCGGCGCCGGCGCCGAGAGCCGTGCCGCCATCGGTACCGTGATCATCGGTGGGCTCAGCTTCGCCACCATACTGACGTTGTTCGTGGTGCCGGTGCTCTACGATCTGATGGCCCGGTTCACCCGTCCGGCCGGGGCGATCGGCGACCGGATCGCGGCGTTGCAACTGGACCGGCGGCAGCGCCCGGCCGCCGGCGAGTAGCTGGCCCGCTTTCGATGCTCAGGAGCCCTCGAATACCGCGCGGCACTGCGCCGGGAGGTCGGAGAGACCGATTTGCCGCCGCGGCCCCTTGCGGACGTCCTCCAGGGCCTGGCGCGCCTCGGCCGTGAACCACCAGTCGAGCGCGGCATCGCAGCCATCACCGGCGGGAACCGGCGGCTGCTGCGTGCACGCGGTGCTGTCGGCCGGACAGCCGAGACGCACGTGGAAGTGGGCGTCGTGTCCCCACCAGGGGCGGACCTTGCGCAGCCAGCGGCGGTCATCGTGATCGGCTTGGCACAAGGCCCGCTTGATCGCCGCATTGACGAAGATGCGGTCCACGTCCGGATGTTCCGCCGCCGCCCGCAGCAGCCGTCGCTCCCGGTCGCCCCAGCGTGACGGATCCACCGCCGTGCCGTCCGAGGCGACCATCGAGACGGCGGACAAAGTCTCCCGCGCATCGTCGCCGACCTCGCCCGGCGGCACGGGGCGAAACCAGACATCCACATCGAGCCCCGATTGGTGGCTGGCGTGGCCGGAGCGCATCGGGCCGCCCCGCGGCTGCGCCAGGTCTCCCACCAGGATCGGCGCCAGGCCGTTGGCTTCGGCGAACCGCCCCAAGTCTTCGACAAACGCGATCAGGCGCGGATGGCCATAGTAGCGTTCCCGGGACGGCCGCATGGCATGGTAGCCGGGGCCGTCGAGCGGCAGCGCCACGGCGCCGTCGAGACAGCCGAGCGCATGCCCGCCGTAAACCCGCGATTGAGCCTGTGTGGGGCCCGCCAGACCGCCCCAGTCCACCGGTCCCGCCACAGCCGGGGCCGCGAGTGCCATGAGAACCGCCGCCGTCAAGAGCACCCTTTTCGTGGTGTTGCCTCTCGTTTGACGCTGCCGGGCTCTGCCGATCATGATCACGTCTCCTTACCGAATGGAGCCGATGCTTCGCCACGTGCACGGCCCCGGTTCTCCCTGCCTCCACCGCTGACGTCGAGACAACGCTTGAGCCCGGAGGCAAGCTGGTGTTTCGTGCGTGTGACAGGGTCGTGCGTGTGACAGGGATGGCCGGTGTGCCGCGTTCGCCGAGAGCCAATGTAGCGCGATTGGCGATCACGGATCCACGCGCCCGCACCCTTTTGTTGTTGTGCGCGCTGCCGCCAGGCTCCGGCTGAAGATCAACCCAGAAACAACGGAGGCAAAAGTCCATGTGGCAACAACATCCGGATGTCTCGTTCCCCGCCGAGGAGTCGGCGCCGATTTGGCGGTTCGTCACGATCGCTGGTTTCGTCGACCTGCTCGACAGCGGCGCGCTGCCGTTCAGCCGGCTGGACAGCCTCGACGATCCGTTCGAAGGCCACGCCACGGCGATGGACTACGTCAAGTCGGTGCTGCCGGAACAGGTCTTCCGTGCCGCCGGCGGGCCGCCCCCGGCGGTCCGCAATAAGCTCGACCAGTGGCGCATCCGCAAGGCCCATGAGATGGAGCAGGAACAGGCCATCGCCGTACTCAAGCGGATGCCGCTGGCCGAAACGTGCTGGGCCAACTGCTGGCACCGGGTCGACGACGAACGGGCCAGCCTTTGGCGGCGCTACCTTGCGGGCGGCAAGTTCGTGGCCGTGTGCTCCACCGTGGGCGCGCTGCGCGATTCGCTCCAAGACGGCGGCCCAGGCGTCTCCATCGGCACGGTGAGCTACGGGGCGGCGCCGCAACGGTCCCCCTCCCCCCTCGCCCAGGCACTGGTGAAACACCCGGCCTTTGCCGACGAGACGGAAATCCGCGCCCTGATCGCCCCCGGTGCCGGCGGCGCCGATGGTCTCGGTCCGGTGGTCAAGGTGCCGGTGGCTCTCGATACTTTGGTCCAGACGGTGCGTTTCTCGCCGGTGGCGGACGCCTGGCAGGTGGCGCTCGGCCGCCGGCTGATGGCTCGGTTCGGCCTGAATGCCGCTTGTACCCAGTCGAGCCTGCACGCCAATCCCGATTTCGTCCCGTCGGTGGCCTGACCGCACGACCCGGCGGCGTTGACGCCCCCCCGCGCATGGGCTAAGCCCTTGCACCGTCTGCGACCGACAGAGCGATGCCGGCCAGATACATGATGACCGACCTCCGTCAGAAGGGGAGAAACAGGCCATGACCACCCCCACGTCGCTGCTGGCCGGCAAGCGCGGCCTGATCATGGGGGTGGCCAATGACCGTTCCATGGCCTGGGGAATCGCCCGCACGGCGCGGGCGCAGGGCGCCGAGCTGGCCTTCACCTACCAGGGAGAGGCGCTCAAGAAGCGGGTGGGTCCGCTCGCCGAGTCTCTCGGTGCCGAGTTGTTGCTGCCGTGCGATGTCACCGATGCGGACCAGCTGACCGCTACGTTCGACCGCTTGCGCCAATCCTGGGGCCGGCTCGATTTCGTGGTCCATGCCATCGCCTTCTCCGACCGGGAACAGCTCAAGGGCCGCTACGTCGACACCACGCCGGATAACTTCGTCTCCACCATGCTGGTGTCGTGCTATTCCTTCACGGCCGTGTGCCGCCATGCCGCGGCGATGATGACGGACGGCGGCAGCCTGCTCACCCTCTCCTATGCCGGGGCAGAGCGGGTGATGCCGCACTACAACGTGATGGGCGTGGCAAAGGCGGCGTTGGAGGCCTCCGTCCGCTACCTGGCCGAGGACCTGGGCCGCCACAGCGTTCGGGTCAATGCCATCTCCGCCGGGCCGATGAAGACCCTGGCGGCCGCCGGGATTGGTGACTTCCGTTACATCCTGCACTGGAACCAACTCAACTCCCCGCTCCGGCGAAACATCACCCTGGAAGAGGTCGGCAATTCGGCGCTCTATCTGCTGAGCGACATGTCCTCCGGCGTGACCGGCGAAATCCACCACGTCGACAGCGGCTACAACGTCATCGGCATGGTTGCCCCCGACGCCGCCGACGGCATTCGCGACCTGCTGGAGGGGTTCTCCTCGCGGCGGACCTGAGCCAATGTCCGGCAACACCCTCGGCCACTTGTTCCGCGTGACTAGCTTCGGCGAAAGCCACGGTCCCGCCATCGGCTGCATCGTCGACGGGGTGCCGCCCCGCCTGCCGCTCACCGAGGCGGACATCCAGCTCTATCTCGATCGCCGTCGTCCCGGCCAGTCGCGCCACACCACCCAGCGGCGGGAGCCGGATCGGGTCCAGATTCTCTCCGGCGTGTTCGAGGGCCTGACCACCGGCGCCCCACTCGCCCTGATGATCGTCAACGAGGATGCGCGGTCCAAGGATTACAGCGCCATCAAGGACGTGTTCCGTCCCGGCCATGCGGACTACACCTACTGGCGGAAGTATGGCATCCGCGACTACCGCGGCGGCGGCCGCTCCAGTGCGCGGGAGACCGCCATGCGCGTGGCCGCCGGCGCGGTGGCCCGCAAGGTTTTGGGCGAAGCCGTCTCGGTCCGGGGTGCCTTGGTCCAGATGGGCCCGCACACTGTCGACCGCAGCCGCTGGGACTGGGACACGGTGCAGGAGAACCCGCTGATGTGCCCGGATCCGGCCGCCGTGCCGGCGTGGGAGGCGTTTCTTGATTCCGTCCGCAAGTCCTCGTCCTCCGTCGGCGGGGTGATCGAGGTGGTGGCCAGCGGGGTACCGGCCGGGCTCGGCGCGCCCACGTTCGACCGGTTGGATGCCGACTTGGCCAAGGCCCTGATCAGCATCCCCGCCGCCAAGGGGGTTGAGATCGGCACCGGCTTCGCCGCCGCGGCCATGAGCGGGCCCCAGCACAATGATGCCATGCGCATGACCGACGGCCGGGTCACTTTCGTCAGCAACCATGCCGGGGGTGTGCTCGGCGGCATCTCCACCGGCCAGGACTTGGTGGTGCGCCTCGCCATCAAACCCACGAGCTCGGTGGCAACGCCGCAGCCCTCGGTCGATATCCACAGCCATGAGGTCGAGGTGGCGACCCGTGGCCGGCACGACCCCTGCGTCGCCATCCGCGGCGTGCCGGTGGCGGAGGCGATGGTGGCGCTGGTGCTGGCCGACCATCTGTTGCGCCACCGGGCCCAGTGCGGCGAAACTTGGTCATAGCCGCATCATTGGCGCCGGCTTCACTTTTCTGCCGACCAAAGGAGACTCCCAATGCCGCAACCCACCCACATCGTCAAGGTTCCGCTTCCCGAGCAGGACAGCCTGGACGACGACATCCGGAAGTACTTCGCCAAGTGCGAGGAGAAACTCGGCATGGTGCCGAACGTGCTCCGCGCCTACACCGGCAATCCAGCGAAATTCCGCACCTTCACCGCCTTCTACAATCTTTTGATGCTGGACGAGGAGACCTGCCGGCTCAGCAAGCTGGAGCGGGAGATGATTGCTGTGACGGTCTCCTCCGCCAACCGTTGCTATTACTGTCTGGTGGCACACGGCCAAGCCATCCGCCAGTATTCCGACGATCCCGAACTGGGCGAAATGATCGCCATGAACTACCGGGTGGCCGAGTTGTCCCCCCGGCACCGGGCGATGCTGGATTTCGCCTGGAAGCTCACCCTTAGCCCCCACGACATCGGCGAGGACGATCGGCAAGCCTTGCGCAATGTCGGCTTCTCCGACCAGGACATCTTCGACATCTGCGACGTGGCGGCGTTCTTCAACTACACCAACCGCATGGCGCACGGGTTGGAGATGATGCCCAACGCCGAATACCATCGGATGAACCGGTAGGCCGGCTGCCGGGTCAGGAGGCCAGGGTGACGGCAAGCTCGAAGCTGCAGGCCCCGGCCTCGACTCTGACGGTGTTGCCTCCGGCCGGGACCGACTTTCCATCCACGGTCGCATCGACGAGGCTTCCGCCCAGGAACGCCACGTCGAAACGGGTGCGGCGGAATTCGGGATAGCCCGCACCGGTGGCCTGCCCCGTCAGCGTCAGGTTCCGGCCGGCGCGGTGCAGCCGAAAGGCGGTGTGGACGAAGGCACCGTCGCGCATGGCCCAGGTCTCTCCGTCGTCCTCGTACAGGTGCGAAGCGATCTCGTCGTCCGCAGGCGGCACGAACACGAGCAGGTCCAGGGAGCCCGGCTGGTGGCCCATGGTCGACAGCGGCGCCTCCGGCCACGCCGGCACCACCGCCCCGGCCCGGACGAACAGGGGCAGGCGCTTGATCGGTGCTTCTACCGCTTGCACCGCGGGGCCGACGGCCACCGCGCCGGTGTGCCAGTCGTGCCAGTGGCCGGCGGGGAGGTACACCGTGCGGCTGCGCGCGTCCCGTTCCAGCACCGGCGCCACCAGGAGGTGGTCCCCCAGCATGAACTGGTCCTCGATGGCCCAGGTCACCGGGTCGTCCTGAAAAGCGTAGGCCAGGGGCCGCTGCACCGGCGCCCCAGTCTCCCATGCCTGCATGAAGGTGGCATAAAGGTAGGGCATCAGCCGGTAGCGCAGGCGGATCGCTTCGCGGCAGGCGCTCTCCCACGGTTCGCCGAATGCCCACGGATACTGCTCCACCCGGTCGCAGTTGTGGTTGCGGAGGAACGGCCCCAGCGCCTGAGCCTGGTACCACCGGGCCAGCAGTTCGCCATCGGCGGACTCGGCGAACCCGCCCACGTCCGCGCCGACGAACGGCTGGCCTGAGAGGGAGAGGCCGAGCGCCATGGGCAGGCTCATCGCCAGGTGCTCCCAGCGGGAGCAGTTGTCACCGAGCCAGTTGGCGGCGAAGCGCTGGATGCCGGGGGAACCAGCCCGGCTCAGTACGAAAGGCCGCCGCTCCGGCCGGGCGGTCGCCAGCCCCGCCGCGGTTGCCTCCGCCATCAGGGTGGCATAGCGATTGTGATGGCGGCGATGCGGGTCCGCCCCGCCGGCGAAGCGCATGCCCATGGCGTCGATGTCACCGGTGGCGGGCTCGTTCATGTCGATCCAGGCGCCGGCGACACCCTGCCTGGCCCAGCCGGCGATTCGCTCGGCCCACCACGCGCGGGTCTTGGCCTGGGTGTAATCGGGGAAGGCGGTGCGCCCCGGCCACACCTGCCCGGTGTACACGGCCCCGCCCTCGGTCCGGCACAGATGGCCGCCGGCCAACGCCGCATCATAAACCGGATATCCCGGCTCGATCTTGACCCCGGGATCGATAATGGTGACCAGCCGGAAGCCATCGGCTTGCAGCCCGGCGGCCATCCCTTCGCCGTCGGGGAACCGCTCGCCGTGCCACGTGAACACCCGGAAGCCGTCCATGTAGTCGATGTCGAGCCAGAGTGCGTCGCACGGAATGCCGCGGTGGCGGTAGGTGGCGGCCAGCTTCAGGAGCTGGTCCTGGGTGTAGAGATGCCAGCGGCACTGATGGTGACCGAGCGCCCACAGCGGTGGCGGGGCCATCCGGCCGGTGAGCCACGTGTACGCCTCCACCACCTCGGCCAGGCCGGGACCGGCGATCACGTACTCGACGTAACCGCCGCCGGCGAAATGAATGCTACTGGCGGCGGGGTCGGAAAAATCGATGTAGGCGGGATGGGCATTATCGAAGAAGAATCCGGCCGCCAGCCCGGTCCGGCGATCCAGGTGATGGTAGAACGGGATGGAGATGTAGTAGGGATCGAAGTCCATATCGGTCGGGTGGCGCGGCGGATTCGGCAGGTCGAAGTGGCGAAGGTCGGTGACGCGGTCGCTGGTCTGGGCCAGGATGTCGGTGTTCCACATCAGGAAGCGCCGGCCATTGCGGTCCAAAGCCCCGGCCTTCTGGCCGAGGCCGAGGATCGCATCCTCCGCCTCCAGCCTGCGTGCCACCAGGAACGCATCGTTCAGCGTGGCGTAGGCGAGCGGCGTGTCGTCCTCGGTCGTGGCCGTCCGGAGGACGCGGCTGCCGTCGTCCCGGTGGATGGCGACGGAAAAGGGGGCGCGGCTGATCCGCACCGTGAGCCGGGCGGTTTCCAGCACGATGGTGGCATCGTCACTGACCAGTCGCACCACAGAGGGGATGCCGTCGTGGACGTGTTCCATCACCGCGGGCCCGCGCTCGAAGCGTCCGCCGCGACTGATGGCGAAGCGGACGATATCCGGCCGCAAGGCCTCGACCCGCAGTTTCTCGTCGCCCAGCGGCGCTTCGAAGCCCCGCTCCAGGGGCCGGGGCGCACCGACCTCGGTGGTGGCGGTGAAGTATTCCAGGTGGGCGCGGGTGAACATGAATGAGCTGGCCTTCCGGTGGGGTTGGACGATCGACCCTACTGCAGCCCGAGGCGGGCGGCGGCCACGGCGCCCACCACCAGGAGGCTGACCAGGCACGCGACCGCATAGAGGTAGAGCGCCCGGTCGATGTCCCGCGGGGTGGCACGGCTGCGGCCGTCGCCGATCCAGGGGTCGTCGATGACCGTGTCGGCATAGCGCCGCGGGCCGGCCAGCGCCAGCCCCAGCGCGCCGGCCGCCGCCGCCTCCGGCCAGCCGGCGTTGGGGGAGCGATGCTTGCGGGCATCCCGCACCATGACCCCGAGGGCCGCGGCCGGCCGGGCGTGCGGCACGAACGCGGCGGCGAGGCAGAGGTAAAGCCCGGCAAGCCGCGCCGGCACCAGGTTCATGCCGTCATCGAGCCGCGCCGCCGCCATGCCGAAGGCGCGGAATCGCGGCGTGCGGTAGCCGACCATGCTGTCCATGGTGTTGACCGCCTTGTAGATTAGGAGACCCGGCAGCCCCAGCAGCAGGTACCAGAAGGTGGGCGCCACCACCCCGTCGTTGAAGTTCTCCGCCGACGATTCGATGGCGGCGCGGGCGACTCCGTGTTCGTCCAGCAGGCGCACGTCGCGGCCGACGATGTGGCTGACGGCTTGGCGCCCGGCGCTCAGGCCTTCCGTCGCCAGTGCTTGGCGCACCGCGCGGACGTGGTTGAACAAACTCCGCTGCGCCAGCAGCCAGGCCACCAGCACGAGTTCGATCGCCCAGCCGTAGGCGGTGGTCCAGGCGATCCAGGTGACCAGCAGGCCGGCCGCCGCGGTCGCCGCGACGATCAGCACCACCATCAGCACGCCGCGCCGGGCGCGGTCGCGTTCGGAGCGATACTCCCGATTGAGGCGGCGGTCGAACCAACCCACGGCGGCGCCGATCAGCACCACCGGGTGGCGCAGGCCCGGCAGGCTCCGCATGTCTCCCACAACCGCGTCCAGGACCAGCGCCGCCACCAGCAGCAGCAACGGCTCGATCGGAGGAACGCCGGGCAGGAGGGCTTGCAGCAGCATGGCACCGCGAGTGTCCGCGCCCGAGCCGGCGCGGTCAACGGGTTCCGGGGCTGTGGGCAGAGGCTATTCGACAGACATGATCGGGGGGAAAAGCACTTGGCGGCGATCGCCCGGGGGGGGACACTTGGCTGGCCATGGGTTTGCTTGCAGCCGCGTATCACATCGGCAGGATCGGCAGTAAATCCACGGTCATTCCGGACACCGGTCTCCTGCCATCTCGTACGGGCCGAACCATGAAACGCACCCCTCTGAGGTTAGGACTGAGTCAAATCATGACTCAAAATGCTTTCTTTGATCGGCTGCTCACCAATTCAAGATATTCATCCGATCAGTAAGAATAGTCGTCAATTTCGCTCGCTTCCCGGCATCGCTCCGAAATTCAACCAGCTTTACCCTTATCTCGTTGGCCCCGGCAACGATGCCATTGAACAAGCGATCAGCTGATTTTTGGGGAAGCCGCCTCTTGGAAGCGAATGCCAATTTTCGGTTGCGAGGCCCGAGCGCCGCCTCCAGATCATCGATTACCCCCGCCGCGAAAAGGCGCAAGTCTGCAGCCCGGTTGGGGTGGAGTAGGCGGCCGGGCCACGCACCCAGCTGGTTCGTACCGGTAATGTGGTTCTGTTCCTGTGCGGCTACAGAAAATATCTGATGTTGCGGCTGCGCCGTGACGTCTCTGTACGGTGAATTCGGATCCCACGTATCAAGAGCGGCAACGCGCAAATGTTGCTGGTTTGGCTCAGTCACCAGGATCACGTTACCGACGTTCGTCAGGTAGTTGAATCGGCCACCGCTAAGCAGATTTTGCGCACCGGGGCCAGGCCACGCAAACCGGTCAATCGTACCATTGAACAGATCAGCCGCGATCACGCGACCTAAGCCTTCGAGACCGCCTGGCGCACCAAGCGATTTCGCAATTTGCCGCACATCGGACTTGTCGCCTCGTTGTTGGAGTTACTGCTGCGCGTCTTCCACTGTTAGGAAGTTGCGGTAAGGCATCTTAATCCAGGCACCCGCCTGCGCGTTAGAATTACGCAATTCATTCAGGAATGTATCCAAATGATTTACCGAACGTCCTAACTGGGCTAGACGCTGATGCTCGGCTTGGGCCCATGTTTGCATCGCAGTGACCTCAGCTTGCTTTAGGACCTTCTGGGGATCGCCGGGTGCAGCACTCCTCGCGACGGTGAGATTCCTCGCCAGCGACGCAGAATTAAGAACACCTCGTTCATACTTTACGACGATACTGTCACTGGGATGTGTCGTCGAGTAAAACCCTAAAAGCAAATAAACTGGATTCTGAGTGCCACCCAACTGGCGAACCCCAGAAATTCTCTCGGCAACAATAGGGTCTTTGACGGACCACATAAGACACCTCCAGGCCGCTGATGGGAAAGCATATTCCACCAGATCGCTGCTCAGCTTTCAGAAGGTAAACCCAATCCTCAGAAATCCTCCCTGTGCCAGCCCGATGGTGGCGCAAAGAATTAGAGTTCGGCTATTTGTACGATGCCCATGAGGTGCTCCGGTGACAGGATCAGGGCGCACTCTCACCGTCCAACCGCTGGTGGCGAGCCGGTTATTCCCGAGCCCTGCCGCGGGTGCACAGTCGTAGCACTCATCACGAGCCCGCACCGCCCCAAGGTCCTTGGGCGACGCATCACGCCAAACAGCAGAATGTTGGTGGAGCCGAGGGGGATCGAACCCCTGACCTTCGCATTGCGAACGCGACGCTCTCCCATCTGAGCTACGGCCCCGTTCCGGCAACAGAACCGCGCCCCGGGGCGCGGCACAACCCGGCAAGGTGGTGGGATAATTGGCCCCGCCGCCCCCTGCTGTCAAGCGGAGCTAAGCGGTGCATCGGCCGGGCCGAGCCCCGCTGGTTCAGCCATGGGCGGACGGCCCGACCTGAACCATCCAACATGAAACCGCTTGACGCACAACCGGAACTAAAATAGAACAGGCCTTGTCGAAACCTGTTTTGTTCTCACCACACTCGGGGTGGCAAAAGGGTTTTGCGGTTCCGGTTCGGGGCTGCCGGGGCGGTTATGGATCGGCCGGCTTCGCCGAAGGTGCGGTGCCGGGCTTCTCGGGGGAACAGTGCATGCTCACACGCAAGCAGTATCAGCTTCTGATGTTCATCGACAAGCGGCTGAAGGAGGTTGGGGTCTCCCCTTCTTTCGACGAGATGAAGGAGGCGCTGGGCCTGCGCTCCAAATCCGGCATCCACCGCCTGATCACGGCCCTGGAGGAACGCGGCTTCCTGCGCCGGCTGCCGCACCGGGCGCGGGCCCTGGAAGTGCTGCGGCTGCCGGGCAACGCGACCACCCTGGTGGAGCGCGGCATCGTGGCCGAAGACGACGGCTCGGGCGATCTGCGCGGCGCCACCCCCTCCAACGTGATCCATGCCGACTTCAAGCAGCCGTCGGCGCCCCCGGCCGCGATCGACGGGGCCATCACCCTGCCCCTCTATGGCCGGATCGCCGCCGGCACGCCCATCGAGGCGCTGCGTGACAACACCCGCACCATCGCCGTGCCATCCATGCTGCTGGGCAAGGGGGAGCATTATGCGCTGGAGGTCGAAGGCGATTCCATGATCGACGCCGGCATCCGCAGCGGTGACACCGTGGTCATCGAACGCTGCGACAACGCCGACAACGGCGCCATTGTGGTCGCCCTGGTGGACAACGAGGAAGTGACGCTCAAGCGGCTGCGCCGCCGCGGCCAATCGATCGCCTTGGAACCGGCCAACGCCGCCTACGAAACCCGAATCTGCGGCCCCGATCAGGTGAGGGTGCAGGGCCGTCTGGTAGGCCTGATCCGGCTGTACTGACCCGCCGAACGGGAGCAATCCAGACACAGACACGACATGGGGAAACGGTCCCAATGACCGATATCCTTGAACCGGATGCCGTGCTCGGCTTGGTCGAGCGGCTGGGACCGGTGGTTCTCGACTACAGCCTCGATTTCCTCGGGGCGATCATCATCCTGCTCGTCGGCTGGAGCGTCGCCGGATGGGCCGGGCGGACGGTCCGACGCCTCATCGACCGCTCGCCCCGGGTGGATTCCACCCTCAAGCCGCTCCTGGCCAGCATCGTCCGTTACGGCATCCTGATCATCGTCCTGATCGCCGTCCTGGCCCAGTTCGGCATCCAGACGACCAGCATCATCGCCCTGCTCGGCGCCGCCGGCATCGCCATCGGTCTCGCACTCCAGGGCACTCTTTCCAATATCGCCGCGGGCGTGATGCTTCTGTTCCTGCGGCCGTTCAAGGTGGGGGAATACATCGACGCCGACGGCATCGCCGGCACCGTGACCGAAATCGGGCTGTTCACCACGGAACTCACCACCTTCGACGGCGTCTATGTCTCGGCCCCCAATTCGGCGGTGTGGAACCGCACCATCCGCAACTTCTCCCGGCTGCCGACCCGGCGGATCGATCTCCCCGTGGGCATCAGCTACGACGATGACGTGGACCGGGCCATGGCGATCCTGAGCGACCTTCTGTCGGGCGACGATCGCGTGCTGCCGGAACCGGGCCCGCAGGTGATGGTCACCGAGCTGAGCGACAGCGCGGTGGTGGTGAACATGCGCTGTTGGACCAAGGCTTCGAACTTCTGGGCTCTTTCGTTCGACCTTCGCAAGGCGGCCAAGGCGCGCCTGGAAGCGGCCGGCATCACCATCCCGTTTCCGCAACGGCACATCCACATCTCGGGTCCCGCTCCCCTCCCAGCCTCCGATTCGGCCACCACTTCGGAGGCTGATTCGGACGCCGCACGGCAAGCCGGTTTTGATCTGCCGCGGCCTCCCGATGCGTGATTCGGTGCCGATGGTTGAGTGGCATCCGCCGGCGCACTCGCACGACCCGATCGGATTGGCCGTGGATCGGCTATGATGGCCGGGATCCGGGCGTCAGATCCCGTCCATTAGCGGTCCCGGCGCCGCTGGGCCAGGACCGACCATGGCCGCCGGCCTTGGCGTTCGCCCACGCTCTCCACCCGCACCGTCGCCCCATCCAGCCATAGGGCATGGGCCCCGTTGCGCCAGACGTCGAAGCGGTCGATGGTGCGGACCGGCGCCGGGCACGGCAGCCGTATCGGCACGACGCTGACGACGACATCGGCGTGGCGGCAATCCTCGGCCAACCCTTCGGGGCTCCAGGCGATCGCCACCACCCTCCCCTGCCGGCGCCAGATGCAGCCCAGAGGATCGCAGGCAAGGGCGCCGTCGGCACTGTTGCCGCCCTGAAGCGGCCAGCCCCCGCCGATCCGCTCCAGACCCGCCCGACGCAGCCAGACGTCCTGGGCAAACCGGTTGGTGCGCTGGCTCGACAACACCAGGTCGCCGTCGGCGGTGCGCAACGCCAGCAGCCTCGCCTCACCGTCGATCAGCAGGTCCGGCGGCCGCACCAGGCTCAACGACAGCGCACCGGCGATGATGCCGACCGCGCCGAGAAAGCGCCATCGGGTCCGCCATAAGCACAGCCAGAGGCCGCCCACGACGGCCGCCACCAGCCCGGCTAGCGGTGCCGCCGGCAGCCGCATCACCGCACCGGGCCAGTTCGCCACCGCCTCGGCCACGGCCAGGACCACGTCGATGCCGACGGCCATCGCACTCAACGGGACCGCCTCCAGCCCCAGCGGCATCAGTGCGAGCGCGGCCACGGCCATCGGCATCACCCAGAACGCGGTGACTGGCACCGCCACCATGTTCGCGGCCAAGCCGTAGCCGGCCAGGTAATGGAAATGAAAAACCGCGAACGGAGCGGTGGCCGCACTGGCAACCACCGTGGTGAGGGCCACCCCGCCGAGATAGAACAGGAACCGTTCCGGCAGGGACGGCGCCTCGCGTCGATGCCGGCGGCGCCACTCACGCACTTCCTCGTACACTGCAATCAGCGCAACCACCGCGGCGAACGACAACTGGAAGCTGGCACTGAGCAGGCTTTCCGGCGTCAGCAGGAGAATCACCAAAGCGGCCCAGGCGACCGACCGCATGGACAGGCCGCGCCGGTCCAACACCACCGCCAGCAGCACCAGCCCGATCATCAGCAGTGCGCGCTGCGTCGGAATCGGCCAGCCGGCCAGGGCGGCATAGCCGATGGCGGCGAGGGCAGCCGCCACTGCCGCCCACTTCTTGATCGGAAAGCGCAGGGCTACGGGCCTCACCAGCGCAAGGCCGCCGCGAACCACGCCAAACACCAGGCCGGCGACCAAGCCCACGTGCAGGCCCGATATGGCGAGAAGGTGGGCCAGGCCGGATTCCCGAATATCGGTCATCACCGGCGGCGGGATGCCGCCCCGTTCGCCGATGACCAGGGCCACGGCCACGGCCGCGGTGGCGCCATCCAGATGCGCCCGGATGCGGTCCCCCACCCGCTGTCGCGTCCGCTCCAATGCCAACGCCCAAGCGGCCGGCTCCGGGTTCGGTTCGGCGACGGTGACCGTGCCGTAGGCGAAGCCGACGCCACCCAGGCCGCGAAAATACGACTGCCGCTGGAAGTCGAACGCTCCGGGTGCCGACGGCGGCGGCGGCGGCATGAGCACGCCCCGCATCGTGACCCGGTCGCCCGGGCGGAATGCCGGCTGTGCACCCTGGACCCGGACACGCACGGCCTGCGGCGTGCGCTCCGGCGCCAGGTCGGCCACCGATACCGCGTTCAGGGTCAGGCGCCAGGCCGACGGCAGCACCTCCACCGTAACGATGCGCCCGGCGATGGCCACCGGGCCGATACGCCGCTCCAGCACCGGCGCCGCCACGGTTGCCGTGCGCACTTGCGCGGCGGCAAACCCCGCCAGCACCACCGCGGCCGAGACCAGGGCGGCCAACGCCGGCACACGCCCCCGCTCGCCCAGGGCGCGCGCGCCGGCAATCCCGCACAACGCCAGGGCCAGCGGCATCGGCCCCAGCCACAGCGGCGGTTCGTCCGGCAAGGCGAAGTAGGCGCCAATGCCGACGCCGACTCCCGCCGGCAACCACAAAAGCCAGCGGTCCCGTTCGGCCGCCAACACCGCGCGGACCGCCCGTGCCAGGCGTATGGCCGCGCGCATCCGGTCAGGCCGGCCGCAAAAGCAGGCGCCGTTGCATCAGGAGTCTGCCCCGCCCGCCGGCGTCGGCTGCAAGGCCGCCACCCGGTCGCGCAGGGCATCGGCAATCCGCTCCGCGGCGCGCTCATCGTCTCCGACCGCCAGCGTCTGCAACAAGGCTTCGGTGTCCACCGGCTCACCGAATATCACCCGAACCGGATGCGGTCGCGGCAGGCGCCGGTCCCGCGGCATCGCCTCGAACGTGCCGTCGATGAACGCCGGCACCACCGGCACCGGGTGATGCTGCAACAGGACCCCGATGCCGGGCAGGAACCGCTGCAACTCTCCCGTCGGCGACCGCCACATCTCGGGAAACCAAGCCACACTCTGTCCTTCGGCCAGCACTGCCGCGGCCATGGCCAGGGATTGCGACGGCGCCCGTGCGTCCACCGGGAAGATGCCGGCTGCCCGGCTGAAGGCGCGGCGGATCGGTCCGCGAAACAGGCGCTGGTTGTCGCCCGCCCAGCGCAGACGGCGCAACCGGGAGAATGAAAGCGCCCCGGCCATAACCGGCGGATCCACGTCGCTCACATGGTTGGCAATGATGACGTAGGGGTCGCTGGCGGGAAGGTGTTCCTTTCCTTCAGTCCTCACGCGGAACAAGGCCCACATCAGGCCGACGTTGAGGCCGTACAGGACCAACTGCAGCACCTTGAGCGCCGGGCCGGGGGGGGCCAGCCAGCGGCGATCGGCCTCGCTCAAAGGCGCGTCGATGCCGGCGCCCGGCCGTTCACCCGCCTCGCTCCGGCGCTGGGCGCCACGCTCGGCCAGTCGGATCAGCTCCCGCACCGTCTCCGCTTCGGCAATATCCTGTTCGGCCAGCCGGAGCCCCAGGGTCTCCTCCAGTTCCATGCCGATGTTGAGCCATTCCAGCGAATCGATGCCCAGATCCAGTTGCGGATGGGCATCGAGCCGGAGCGGCTTGTCCGGATAGCGTCGCTTGAGCATGGCCCAGATGTCGCGACCCGGGCTGGCCTCGATCAGGGCCCGGTCCTCCCCGCTGGGCTCTTCGGCCACCTGTCCCGTCTCCCCCCGCTTGGCCGCGTCATAGAGGTCGGGCAGTTGGTAACGCTGGTACTTGCCGAGACGAGTGCGCGGCAGCGGCTGACGCGTGAGAGCGAAGCCGGAGAGACGCTGATGCGACGGTAGTTCGCGTCCGGTCGCGGTCAGATGCACCCGGATCATGTCCTCGATGCGCCCGCTCGGGGCTTCCTTGGCCGCTTCCACCTCCGGCACGACCAACGCCACCAGGGCACCCGAGCGCTCCAGCACGGCGATCTCGCGGATCGCCGGCGAGGCACCGTAGATCGCCTCCAGTTCCTCCGGGAACACGTTCTTGCCGCCGCCCAGGACGATCAGTTCCTTGATCCGGCCGGTGATGTAGACGAAGCCGTCCGCGTCCACACGGCCAAGGTCGCCGGAGCGGAACCAGCCGTCCCCGGTAAAGGCGTCGCGGTTGGCCTCCTCGTTGTTGCGGTAGCCGTCAAACACATTGGGGCCGCGCAACTGGATCTCGCCGACCCCCTCCGCATCCGGATCGCCGATGCGCACTTCGCCATCATTGAGCGGCCGGCCCTCGCTGCCGATGCGGAGCTTTCCGGGGATGTTGCCGGTGAACGCCGACGCAGTTTCGGCCAGGCCGTAGCCGGTGAGCACCTGCCACCCCAGGCCGATCAGCGGCCAGATCGTCTCGGGTGCGAGCTTGGCCCCGGCCGAGACCATCAGCCGTAGGTCGGGCCCGAACTGGCGGTGCAGGGATGCAAACAGCGTCCGCCCGACGCGCCGGTCCAGCCGTCGCGCGGTCCAGATGGATGCCTGCAGCATCAGGCCGAACAGTGCCTCGGCCACCCGGCCGCGGCCGGCCACCCGCTGGCGGATCGCCGTCAGCATCGCTTCGTACAGCCGCGGCACCCCGATGAGTACGCTGGCCCGGCTCGCCTTCAAGGCGCGGACGATCTGCGGCCCCGCCGGCGCTTCGGGGAATACCACGGCGGCGCCGATCACCATCGGCGTCAGCAGGCCCACCACGAACGGGTACACATGATGCAGCGGCAACGGCAGCAGCATCCGGTCGTGGCCGCCGACCACGCTGAGGCCGGCAATCGCCTCCACATTGACCGAGATGTTGGCCCACGTGAGGAAAAAGCTCTTGGGAGCCCCGGTGGTGCCCGACGTATAGACCAGGGCACCATCGGCATCCGATGCGACCTCCGGCAGAGCCACTCCGTCGCCGGCCGGCAGGTCCGCCCGGTCCCGGACCGAAGATCTGTCCCGGCCGCTGCCATCCACGGTGATGACGTCGAGATCCCGCTCGGCCGCCAGATCCAGAATCGTGTCCAGATGATCGCCGCTGGTCAGCACCCGCCGGCAGCCACTGTCCTTGACGATCATGGCTGCTTCGTCGGCATCGGCCAAGTGGTCGATGGCGGTGCCGACAGCGCCGGCGAGCGCGATGCCCAGCCGTGCCACTACCCAGTCGGGCCCGTTCGGCGCGACCAGGACGACCGGCTCACCCGGCTCGACGCCGTCGGCGGCCAAGGCCCGGGCCAGCCGGCGGATCTGTTCGGCCAGCGCGGCGCCGCTCACCGACGTGGTCTCGTCGCCGCTGACCATGATCAGCGCCGGCTCGTCGCCGCGGGCCGCGATGCGGTCCAGCAGCCGGGCCGGGGTCCAGACCTCCGGTGTCGTCATCGCCTCACCCGTTTCCGCCGTGTCTGCCGCTGGCACCGGGCAGCGGGCGCGGACCGACGGCGGCCACCGCCTCGCCCGAAGGATGTTCCGCGCCCAGTGACCGGCGTGCTGCCGGCAGCACGCGAATGTCGCCGTAAACCTCCTCCCTCTCCCATCCGCGCACGCGCACGGCCGAGGCCGGCCAGTCGATGGCGAGGGTCCGGTGCCACAGCTCCGGTGCCAACGGCACCAGAGGTTCCGCCTGTCCCGGCCGGCGGTCAAAACCGCAAGCCAGCAGCACCGCGTCGGCCAGCGCCCGCTGCACCGCCGCTTCCGCCTGGGCCCGCAGGCGCACCTGTCGCTCCCAGTCCTCGGCCATGGCCTGCAGGCGGCTTAGCGATGCCATCCGATCATGGAGCGGGCTGCGCGGGTCGGTGCGGAGGCTGCGATAGCGGGCCAGTGTTCCGGCATACAAATCGGCCCAGACGCGGCCTTCAAAAGAGGCGTGAACCGCCTGTTCCAGGGTCATGCCATCCCGCCATGCCGCGAAGAGAGTCACACGCGCCCTCCCGTCTCGGACGCTGTCGCGTCCGGGCGAAAACTCTATCGCGCCCGGCCGGAACCGACAACGCCCACCCGGCACGGTCGGTTCCGCGCCCATGCGGCAGAGTTTCGGCAATCAAGCCTTTCTCCCTCAGTCTGCCCGGTTTAAGGTCGGCGGGTCATCAAGCACCGAACTGGTTCGAGGAGGGACGGTCCGTCATGACCCATGCCGAATTTGCCGCCAAGCTTCTGCGCGAAGCCGCCCATATCTTTCGAAGCGTCGGCGGCGGGGATCCCGACTCTGACGCCCAGACCGAAGAATTTGCACAGATTTTCGAGCATGCGGCCAACTTGGTGGAGGCCGATCCCACGGGATCGCTGGACACCTCGCTCGGTCAATGACGGTGCATGTGCCGAGCCGGGAGACGGTGTCGTGAGCGTGAGCATGAGCGTGGCCGTCGCCATCGCTGCCGCCCTGCCGGCCGCGTTCGCGCTTTTTCTGGCGATGACTTGGCGATCGCGTGCCCGGCATGCGCGGCAGATGCGGCTTGGTCGGGCTTTCGCCCGGGCCCGTCGAGTGCAGGCGGCAGGCACCGGGGAACAGGGCCGACCCTATTCCCGATACGGTCCCGGGTCCTGGAATATCGGGCTCTGACCCCGGTCGGCCGACCGGCCGGCCGTTGTTCAGGGCAAGTCGGCGCGATCCCGCCAACCACAGTCAGAACACCACCCCCTGCAGCAGCGCCACCAGCAGCGGCACCAGGAGCGCCGTCGCCAGGCCGTTCAGGCCCATCGCCAGACCGGAGAAGGCTCCGGCCACCTCTCCCATCTGAAACGCCCGGGCGGTGCCGATGCCGTGGGCGGCCAAGCCAATGGCGAAGCCGGCGGCGCGCGGATCCTTGACCCGGATCAGCCTGAGCACCATCGGCCCCAGCACGGCACCGACGATGCCGGTCAGGATCACCAGCACCGCGGTGAGAGCCGGCAGGCCGCCCACCTGTTCGGCCACGCCCATGGCGATGGGGGTGGTTGCGGACTTGGGCGCCAGCGACAGCAACGTCTCCCGCGATGCGCCCAGCAGCCAGCCGATCGCGATGGCGGTGCCCGCCGCGGTCAGCGAGCCGCACACCAGCGCGGCCAATAGCGCCGCGGCCGACCGCCGCACCTGATGGAACTGTCGGTACAACGGCACCGCCAGGGCGACGGTGGCAGGCCCCAGGAGAAAGTGCACCAACTGCGCCCCGTCGAAATAGGCCGCATAGGGGATGCCGGTGGCCCACAGCACGGCAGCCAGGGTCAGGATCGCCAGCAGCACCGGGTTCAGCAAGGCCCATCGGCCGGAAACCCGGTAGAGCCAGCCCCCAAGCTGGTAGGCCACCAGGGTGAAGGTGAGGGCGGTGAGCGGGCTTGTCGCCAGTGTCGCCCACAGATCCGCCAGGCGCGCCGTCACGGGGCCGCCCCGTCTCGACTGCCGCGCGCGTCTGGGGGGCGAGCGCGGGCCAGCCCCTTGACGATCAGCGCCGTGACGGCGATGGCGAGTACGGTGCTCCCGATCAGGGCGGTCAGTAGTGCCGGATATTCATCGGCGATGCGCGGCAGGTAGACCATCACCCCGACGCCCGCCGGCACGAACAGCAGGCCGAGATGCGCCAGCAGCCCGTCCGCGGTCGCCTGTAGGCCGTCAGGTACGGCGCCACGTATAATCAGCCCGGTGAACAAAACCGCCATGCCAATGACCGCACCCGGCACCGGCAGGGAAGCCGCCCTGCTGATCACTTCTCCCAGTAATTGACAGACCAGAAGAACAGTCAAAAACTTCAGCACCATCGTTCGCGCCTCCCGGCTCGCTGGACGTGGCTTCGTCCGGACCCGGCCGAAGTCGATCGAGATCGGCGGCGCCGATGGGGCTCCGGCGAAGCAAATGGGACCCGACTGTGGCCATGTCGGCACATCAGAGACAACTGCTTTCGACCTCCACCAGTCAGGGATCGGCTAGAATTTTCAGGTTGTCGGCATCAATTGTGATCTCGACGGCTTACTCAATGGCATTTCCGCATTCAGCCGACCCGGAGAGGGAACGATCCTGAAGCGATTGATGTTGATGGGTTGGCTGAAGTCACGTGCGTCCTGCGGCTGCAGGCATGGCGCGATCATCTCGTTCGGCAAGACGTCGGGCCTGCGGGCAGCCACTCTGGGCCATCTGCTTCAGTCATGGCCCATTGCCGCGGTGGTGATCGGGCTGACAGAAAGGAAGCGGAAGATGGCTCTCATGCATGTCTGCCCACCAGTACCCCGCCGCACTGTCGCGGCCGCCGTTGCATTGAGTTTGACTTTTGGCACGGGTTGGCTCCTGCCACTCTCAGGACAGGCTTCGGACTACGTGCCGACGACCCGGGAGTGGCTTCAGGACGCGCCCGATGACGACAGCCGGTGGCGCCTAATCGAGCAGGTGCTTGGCGGTTATGCCGTTTCCATGTGGGAGGTCGGGCAACGCTACCAACATATTCATCAGGCCCTGTCCGACGGCAATCTGGAACTCGCGGCCTACCATTGGGAGGAACTGGAGGAAGCGATCGTGGCCGGCAATATCAAGCGCCCGGCCCGGCGCGGCAACGCCGAAGCGCTGTTCTTAAGGCCGCTCTACGATTCGGTCCTGGAGGATTTCCAATCGGATGATGCTGACCAGGCATGGCGCGGCTTCATGGCGGTCAGGGAGGCCTGCATGTCCTGCCACATCACTGAAGACGTCGCGTTCATGAACGAGCAACCCATGTTCACCGATCTACGGCGACCCGACTGACAAATTACTCCGTCGAGCGTCAGGCGGCTCTCGCTCGCCTATGACCTCGCGGCCAGCGGCGACACTCCCGCTTTCGGGGATGTGAACCTGCGCTGCGGCGGCTTGACGGCCGGGTGCTGATCGCCCCTCGCCCGACGCCGTGACCCTCATCCGGAGCATACGCCGGTACCGCGAAGCCTTAAGCCCGCTCGAAGACGCCGCTTGACTTGCGCGTTACTCCGCCGGGTCCCGCGTCGGACCGGCACGGTCCAGGCGTTGTTGCAACATCGTCATCTGCCGCCTCAGTTCCTTGACCTCGGCCAGGATGATCCGGCGCTCGTCATGGGCCTCCTGCTCCACCTGGGCGTGTTCGGCCTCGTGCTCCGACTGCATGGCGCTCACCACCACGGCGATGAACAGATTGAGCATGGTGAAGGT
>REEP01000104.1 GCA_007695045.1 Rhodospirillales bacterium
GAAAATCGTCAAAATGATAACTTTTGTATACAAATGCATACATCGGCGCGCGCCGCACGCGATGGTTTCGTTTGGTATCAATGGGTTGGCTCGAAAAAACGCGTTTTTTCGCACCCAAACCGCACTTTTTCGCACCAAAACGACACCCAATGTGCGGTTCACCGACGCCGCGGCCGGCGCCGCCAGGGCGGGATGAGGGGATGGTCCCGGCCGCTCGGACAACGGGATGGACCTGCCGACCGCACACGGCCCGGGGTGGGTTCATTGACACGCCCCGCACCCCCTCAACGCCACAGACCGTGTCGAGCAGGGCGTTGCAACCGACCTGAAGGAGAGGTGCCATGAAGCGCTGGAAGATGCCGACCCTGATGGTCGTGATCGGGCTGATGCTGGGCCTTGGGTCGGTCGGGATCGCCGGGGAGATGGGCGCTGCGAACGTGATCGACGTGACGGTGACGCGGGCGGGCGACGGCACGTTCCGCTTTGACGTGACCATTGAGAGTAACGAGACCGGCTGGGACGCCTATGCCGATGCCTTCGAGATCGTTGCCCCGGACGGCCAGGTGCTGGGCACGCGCGTGCTCCACCACCCCCACGTCGACGAGCAGCCCTTCACCCGAAGTCTTTCCGGCGTCGAGGTGCCGGCCTCACTCGATCGGGTGACCGTCCGTGCCCACCACAACGCCGCCGGCTATGACGGCAGAACCATGGAGGTCGTGCTGCCGCGCTGAGACCGCATCCGGCCGGGCACGGGCCTCACAGCCGCCAGAGATCGATCCCGTCCGGCTTGTCCCCGCGCTCCAGGCAACAACGCACATCGGCGACCAGGCCGCGTCCGTTCTTGAGCCGGGACGCCACAAGGGGCCAGCCGCCCTGCCGATAGGCCGCGTGCGGCACGGCCAGGATCACCGCATCCGCCGGTGGCATCGCGTCGAGTGCCGCCAGTGCAAGACCGTATTCCTCGGCCACCGCCTCGGGATCGGCCAAAGGATCGTTGACCGCCACCTGGACACCGAAGGCTTCCAGTTCCTGGATGATGTCGGTGACCCGGGTATTGCGGGTATCGGGCACGTCCTCCTTGAACGTCACCCCAAGCACAGACACCTGGAGCGATCCGTCACACCCGTTTCGAAGCAGGCGCTTGACCGCCTCCGAAGCGACCCAGGCACCCATGCCGTCGTTGATCCGCCGTCCCGCCAGGATCACCTCCGGATGGTAGCCGGCGCGCTGCGCCCGGTGAGTCAGGTAATAGGGATCGACGCCGATGCAGTGACCGCCCACCAGCCCCGGCGAGAACGGCAGGAAGTTCCACTTGGTGCCTGCGGCTTTCAGCACGTCCTGGGTGTCGATGCCGAGCCGGGCGAAGATCAGCGCCAGTTCGTTCATCAGGGCGATGTTCAGGTCGCGCTGCGTGTTCTCGATGACCTTCGCGGCTTCTGCGGCGCGGATACTGGGCGCCGGGTGCACCCCGGCCTGAACCACACTGCCATAGACTTTCGCGACGATGTCCAGGGTCTCGGGATCGGAGCCGGAGACGACCTTGGTGATGGTCTCGAACCGATGCACCTTGTCGCCCGGGTTGATCCGCTCCGGCGAGTACCCGACGCTGAAATCGCGGCCAAAAGTCAGACCCGAGACCGCTTCCAGGATGGGCACGCAGTCCTCTTCGGTGGCGCCGGGATACACGGTGGATTCAAACACCACGATGTCGCCCCGCTTCAGTTGTCCGGCCACCGTCCGCGTCGCCGACAGCAAAGGCGACAGGTCCGGTCGCTTGGTGTCCGTGATCGGTGTCGGCACCGCGACGATATGGAAGTCGGCGGCCTTCAGATCGGCGGGATCGTGCGTCAGGTGCAGGGGCGCGGCGGCGAGGTCGGCAGGCTCCACCTCATGGGTGCGGTCGATACCGTCGCGCAGTTCCCGTACCCGCGTAGCGTCCACATCGAAGGCGACCACCGGCACGCCCGTGCGTCCGAACGCCACTGCCACCGGCAGGCCAACATAGCCCAGCCCGACCACCGAAATGCGTCGGCCGTGATTCCCGCTTTGTGAAGCCATTCGTGGATGCCTCTCAACCAATCGTAGCAGACCCGTTGTCTCTTTGACACCGCTCGACCATGCCTGTCAAGAACCCGCCACCGCCCCAGAGTGCGGCCCAGAGTCCGGCCCGGGATGCGGCCCGGCGGCAGCGGGTGTCCGGCTTCCCCGGCGGGCCACGAGAATGCCGGCAAGGATCATCAGCGCGCCCGCGCCCTGGACCGGCCCGAGCGCCTCATCGAGAAGGATCCAGGCAAGGAGGGCAGCGACCGCCGGCTGCAGCAGAAGGCTGACGGCGGAAAACGCCGCCGGCAGATGCGCAAGCGCGAACGCGATCAGGCTCTGACCGCCGACCTGGGATACCAGAGCGAGCCCCACCAAGACGCCCCAACCGTAAAGGGTTACGGGCACCAAGTCCTCTCCCGACACCAGCGCGGTCGGAAACAGCGCGGCACACGTGATCAGGCTGCTCCAGGCCATGATCGTGGGCGTGGAGAAGCGGGCCCTGAGCCGAGCCACGGCGACAATATAGCCCGCGTAAAAGACCGCCGCGGTGAGCCCAAGCACATCGCCCAGAACCGCGCTCGCCCCGATGGTCACGCTCTCTCCCATCAGCACGCAAGCCCCGATCAGGGCCATGGCCATGCCGACCATGAACGTGCGGGAGAAGCGCTCGGCAAACAGAAGAAAGCCGGCCAGGGCCACAAACACCGGCGCGAAGTTGGCGAGCAGGGTGGCATTGGCGACGCTGGTCAGCCGGATCGACCAATGCCAGAAGGACAGATCGCCGGCAAAGAACAGACCGGCCGCCAGCAGCCCCAGCCAGTCGCCCGTCCGGCGCGGCCTTGGCGCCGTGGTCGGCCGACCCCGCTCCGCCAGCGCAAGCCACAGCCACAATGCCGGTAGCGCCAGAAACAGACGGTAGAACGCCGTGGTGATCGGTCCGAGTTCGCTCAGACGGACGAAGATCGGCGCGAAACCGATGCCGATGGCACCGAGGAACAGGAACGGCAGGGCGAGGCGGTAGCGGGAGGGAACCATGATGGCGGTGTGACCGAGGCCCGGGCGCGCTTCGCAACCGCGCCAACCCCGGCTAATATACCGGATCGCACCGTGGGGCCAGCCGCAAGCGGCGGGGCCGCCATGTCCGTCACTCGTTCAGGATCCGTGACCGATGCCCGCATCCCACGAACGGTTGTTTCCGCCGCCGGCGGCCGGATCGCCGGCCGACTTCTGCCTCGGCCCGTCCGAGCCGCCGCCGTTCGAAGTGCTCAACGCCGACGGCCGCGCTCCCCTGCTCCTGGTGTGCGACCATGCCAGCAACGTGATCCCGGCCGCGCTGAACCGCCTCGGCCTCGCCGAAGCGATGCTGGAGCGGCATATCGCGTACGACATCGGCTCGGGCGATCTCACCCGGATGCTGTCGGCGCGGCTGGATGCACCGGCGGTGCTGGCCGGCTACTCGCGCCTCCTGATCGATGTCAACCGGCAGCCCGGGGATCCGCAGTCCATCCTGGCGGAGAGCGACGGCGTCCCCATCCCCGGCAACGTCGGGCTGTCCGAGGCGGCGCAGCACGCTCGGGCCGAAGCCTTCCACTGGCCGTACCACCATGCCATCGAGACGGTGTTCGCCCATCTCCGCCGGCGCGGGCCGGAACCGCTTTTGTTCTCCATCCATACCTTCACGCCGTCGCTGGGCGGCCGCGACCGCCTTTGGGATGTGGGCGTGTTGTGGAACCGGGACCCGCGACTGGCTGTGCCGCTGCTCGACCTGTTGCGCCGCCACCCGATCACCGTCGGCGACAACGAACCCTATTCCGGCAAGAAAATCGCCTACACGCTCAACCTCCATGCCGGAGCCGCCGGTCTGGCCAACGCCGCCGTGGAAATCCGTCAGGACCACTGCGAAAGCACCGATGAACTTCGCCGCTGGACCGATATCCTGGGCGAGGCCCTGGGCGCCATCGTGGGCATGGATCATCTGCATCGGGTGGAGGTGTTCTGATGGTCGCGACCATCGATCCGGCGCTCACCGTGGGCGTGGAGGAGGAATACCTCCTGGTCAACCTGACCACGCGGGAACTCATCGTCGACCTGCCGCCGGCACTGCTGGCGGAGCTGGAGGCGCGCATCCGCGACCTGGTGCGCCCCGAGTTCATGATGTCGCAGATCGAGATCGGCACCCGCATCTGCACCTCGATCCAGGCGGTGCGCAGCGACCTCGCCTGGCTCCGGCGCACGGTGGCGGAGGTGACGAGGGGCTATGGCATCGCCCCCATCGCGGCCTCGACCCATCCGTTCTCGGAATGGCAATTGCAGCGCTACACCGACAAGGACCGTTACCGCATGCTGGCCCGGGACATGCAGGGCGTCGCCCGGCGGCTGTTGATCTGCGGCATGCACGTGCACGCCGGGATCGCCGACGAGGAATTGCGCATCGACCTGATGAACCAGGTGTCCTACTTTCTGCCGCACCTTCTCGCCCTCAGCACCTCGTCGCCGTTCTGGCGGGGCAGCGACAGCGGCCTCCGCTCCTATCGTCTGAGCGTGTTCGATGAACTGCCGCGTACCGGGCTGCCATCGCGCTTCGATTCCTTCGCGGAATACCAGCGGCACGTGGACGTGCTGGTGGATGCCGGTCTCATTCCCGATGCCACCATGATCTGGTGGGACGTCCGGCCGAATGGCAGGTTTCCCACCCTGGAGATGCGCATCACCGATGTCTGCACCCGGGTTGACGATGCCGTTGCCATTGCCGCGCTGTACGTCTGCATCCTCCACATGCTCTATCGCCTGCGCCGGCGCAATCAGCGCTGGCGTGCCTATGACCGCATGCTGATCGATGAAAACCGCTGGCGCGCCAAACGATACGGCATCGACGCGGGACTGGTCGATTTCGGCCGGGGCGTGGTGGTGCCGTGCGCCGACCTTCTGGAAGAATTGATCGCCCTGGTCCGCCCCGATGCCGAAGCGCTTCACTGTGTGGACGAGGTTCTGCACTGCCGCGACATCATTCACCACGGAACCAGCGCACACTGGCAGGTGACTTGCTATAATGAGGCCATCGCCGGCGGCGCGGAACGCGAGGAAGCACTGCGTGCCGTGGTCGACATGCTGATTGCTGAAACAGTCAACGGCGTGTAACAACAAGGCTCAAGGCAGGAGAGGCGCCCATGTTCGTATCCGATATCCTCAAGATCAAAGGCACCGACATCGTCTCCATCACTTCCGATGAACCGGCCGCGGCCGCAATCGCCTTGCTGTGCGAGAGGCACATCGGCGCGGTGCTGGTGCTCGACTCCCATGAGCGCATCCTGGGCATCCTGTCGGAGCGGGACTTGGTGCGCGCCATGAACACGTTTCGGGAGGAGGTGTTTGCCAAACGGGTGAGCGAGTTGATGACACAACGGGTGGTCACCTGTTCGCCGCAGGATCCGGTCGCCGCGATCATGGGGATGATGACGGCACAGCGCTTCCGTCATGTCCCGGTGCTGGAGGAAGGCCGGCTGGTCGGCCTGATCAGCATCGGTGATGTGGTCAAGAGCCGTATCGAGGAAGCCCAGGCCGAAGTGGAAGCGCTGCGCCAGTACATCACCACGTGACCCCGCCGCCAGATGATGCGCCACGCCTGCCGGGCCGAACCGTGCTCCATGGTTCGACCTGAGCCGATCCTCGCGGGCGCGGGCGCAGGTCATCCACGCCGCTTCCCCTGTGAGAAGGATGGAAACCGCCGCGCGCCTGCCCACATTTTCAACACGGGTGACGGCGGCTGAGGGGGCAGAGTCTGTTCCGTGCCAACGCCGACGGAGATTCCGGGACACAGATACGAGGTGCTCCATGGCTGGGGAGGGGACCGCCGACGCGCCGGCGGACATGGAAGGCAGGAAGGCGACACCGGCGCCAACCTGGTACAAGGCGCCTGCACTGAAGCTTCGGCCTGAGGCCACGGCGGAAGACGCCCTGGCGGCGGCCATCGGCAATGCCCTGGCGCACTGGTCCGGCAACGAGGCGTGCGTGATCGCGCGGGCCCATCCGGAGGGTGTGCATCAGATGCGGGTGGCCACCCGCCGCCTGCGCTCGCGCCTGGCCCTCTACAAACCGCTGTTGCCCGAAGCCGACGTCAAGCCCGTCCAAAAGGAGCTGAAATGGCTGATATCGCAGCTCGGTCCGGCGCGGGATTGGGACGTCTTCCTCCAGGAAACATGGCAGCCGGTGGCCGACGTGCTGCCGGAGGAGGCGGACCTCGCGCTCTTAGGTGAAAAGGCGGAACGACGGCGGAACAAAGGCTATGGCAAAGCGGCCGCGGCGCTCGCTTCGCGTCGCTATCGCGAACTGGGCGCGCACCTCTCGGGGTGGGCGACCGAACGGTCGTGGCGGCAGGCTGCGGATGTCGACGAGGCGCATCCGGCCCTGCGGGAGCCGGCTCGCGCCTTCGCCTCCCGGGTGATCGAGGACCGACACGACACCGTGGTGACGCTCGGCCGCTCCCTCGCCGACATGGACGCCGAGACCCGCCATAAGCTGCGGATACAGATCAAGAAGCTGCGCTACGCGGTCGAGTTTTTCCGCTCGCTCTACAGCGAAGACGCGGTCAAGCCCTTCGTTCGCGCGCTCAGCTCGCTGCAGGACAGCCTCGGCACCATGAATGACCTGGCGGTCGCGCGCGACCTGATGGACGACCTCTGTGCGCGGAGCGCGGGGCGCACGCGCGCCAGGCTCGCTTTTGCCAGCGGCGTCATTGTCGGCTGGCACCTGCCGCGCATGGCGGCCGCCAGCCCGCTCAACGGCAGCTGGGCGGCCTTCGAGCAGCTCCCGCCGTTCTGGGACGACAAAGGCACGGTATAAGGCGAAGGATGCCCCGGCGGCGGAGCCAACGGGGCATGGCAAGTTCGGCTTGAAGGTTCAGATGCCGTCAGCGTCAGCGGCACCGACCGCGGCCCCGGCCCCCTCCTGAAGGACCTCCGGTGCCACCAGGTCACGGTACGCGTGCCAGGTCGCATAGGCCAGCACCGGCAGCGCCACGGCCAGCCCGACGAAGAACAAAGCCAAGCCGCAGACCGCGATCAGCGCGATCAACGCGGCCCAACCGAACATCACCCGCCAGTTTGACCGCACGGCCAGAACGCTGGCCGCGATCGCCGTGATCACGTCCAGCGGCCGGTCATAGAGCAGCGGCACCGAGATCGCGGTAATGGCAAAGATGGTCAGGGCGAAGCCGGCTCCGATCAGAGAGCCCACCAGCAAAAAGGGTACACCCCGCACCGACAGCACCACCTCTTGCACGAACACGTCCAGCGGCGGCGGCGCCTGACCGAAGAAGATCGCGAACAGGACGATGGCCACTTCCACCCAGACCAGCCACAGCACCAGCAACGCCACGCCGAGCGCCGCGAGTTGGCCCAGGTTCTCCCGGAACGCCCCGAAGACATCGGACAGATGCGCCCGCTCGCCCCGTTCCAGCCGCTGCGAGACATCGTAGAGCCCCACCACCAGGATCGGCGCCAGAAGCACGAAGCCGCCAGCGAGCGGCAGCACAAGAGAGCCCAGGCCGGCCAGGATCAGGCCATAGCTGAGCGCGAAACTGACCACCGTGAAGGCGCCGCCGTAGATCAGGCTGACCCCCGGCGTTTTCAGGAAGTCGCGCCAGCCCGCCGCCAGCCACTGGCCGGAACGGTCGATCTCCACCCGACGCAGGGTGACCGGCAGCCGATAGGTCCCTGCCCCGACGCTCGCCTCGGTGCTCATGAACGCATCTCCTCCCCTCGAACCCCAGGTCCCGCCACGAGTTTACACTGTTTTCGCCCCAAACGCGCCTATCAGACGCGCCCATCGGTTGCGCCCATCAGGCGAGACCCGCACCGCCCGGGCGGGCCCGCTTCAGGTACCGCCCGGGAGAGTCGGCTCATCCACCGACCGCACACAGTACTGCAGCGCTACCGTAAGGCCCTTCAGCGGCCTCAACAGCAAAAGCGTACCCGCGATGGTGAGGGGGATCCAGAGCGCCGCGTGTATCCACAGCGGCGGCATCACCAGGCGCTCCACCGCCCAGGCGAGTCCGATCACGCCGAAGCCGAGGATGAAGATCGCCGCCACCGCCGGCCCGTCGCCGCTGTCATGCTCGCTCAGGTTCAGCCCGCAGGCCTCGCACTGCCCGGCGATGGTGAGAAAGCCCTCGAACAACCGGCCGCCGCCGCACCGCGGGCAGCGCCCAGCCAGCCCGCTCAGCAGACTGCGCGCCGCCGACGGAGCGTGCCCGGCACCCGCCATCGCTTGAGGACAGCTGCCGCTTTACACCAGCGGACCGACGTAGCCGACGATTCCCCACCAGTAGATCACCACGAACAGGAACAGCCAGACCACGTCGACGAAATGCCAGTACCACGCCGCCGCCTCGAAACCCACGTGTTTCTCCGGCGAGAAATGCCGGGCCCTGGCCCGGAAGAAGCAGACGGCGAGGAAGACCACGCCGACGAACACGTGGAAGCCATGGAAACCCGTGGCCATGAAGAAGGTCGAAGGATAGATGCCTTCCCGGAAACCGAACGCCGCATGGCCATATTCGTACATCTGGAAGCCAAGGAACAGCACACCCAGCGCCACCGTGGCGCCGATCCAGAACACCGAGGCCTTCTGGTCGCCCTCCCGCACCGCGTGGTGGGCGGCCGTCACGGTGGCGCCCGAGGTGAGCAGGATCAGGGTGTTGAGGAACGGGAGCCCCCACGGATCGAAGGGAATGACGCCTTCGGGTGGCCAGACGTCATGGGCGGTCTTGCTGATCGCCGGGATGGTGGCATCGAAGTATGCCCAGAAGAATGCGAAAAAGAACATCACCTCGGAGGCGATGAACAGCAGGACCCCGAGCCTCAGGCCATGCTGCACCACCGAAGTATGGAAGCCGCTCCGGCTCTCCCGCACTACGTCCCGCCACCACACGAAAGCGGTGTAGAAAATGATCAGGAAACCACCGGCCATGATCCACGGGGGCCCGTCGTGCATGAAGATGATGGCGCCGACGGCCAGCACGAAGGCTCCCAGCGTCGCGAGAGCCGGCCACGGGCTCGGCTCGACCATGTGGAACGGATGGGATTGGGTCTCGGTCGCCATTCTGTGTCCCCCGAAGAAACGATCTTGCTGTTGGTTGAACCCGAATCTCAGTTTGACGTTGTCTGATTCTCGTCGCGGCCCGCTGCCGTTGCAGCGACGCTGATCGGTTCGGTCGTCCGCCCGGTGCCGATGCGCCGCTCCTGCTTTGCGGGATGAAAGGTGTAGGAGAGCGTGATCTGGGTCACCTCGCGGGCATCGCGGTCGTTGGCGATCTCCGGATCGACGAAGAAGACCACCGGCATGGACATCGATTCGCCGGGCTCCAGCCGCTGCTCCACGAAGCAGAAACACTGGATCTTGTTGAAGTATGGCGCCGACATGAAGGGCGTCACGCTGTAGACGGCCGTGCCGACCAGCGGTTCGTCGGAAACGTTGACCACCTCGTAATGGACCAGGTGCTCCTCCCCGGCGCGCACCCGCACTTCCCGCTGCACCGGCCGGAACTGCCAGGGCAGGGCGGAGTTGACGTTGGCATCGAAGCGGACGGCGATGGTGTGGTCGGAGGCCTCCGGCATCTCCGCCACCGGCCCGGTGCGGGGGGTTCCCCCGTATCCGGTGACCCGGCAGAACAGGTCATAGAGCGGCACCGAGGCGAACGACAGGCCGACCATGCCGGCCACCACCCCGGCCAGGATGAGTGCTGTCTTGGTACTCTTGGTTCGGGTGCCTTGGTTCATGGTCGTCCCCTTTGTTGCCTGGTCGTCGGTCGTTGCGAAGCCGGGCTTGCGTGCTGCCCGGCTTCGCTGAGCCATCGGGTCAGGGTCACTCCGCCGGCGACACGGCGCCGGAGCCCGCCCTTGGTTGGCCGGTCGGGCCGATCACCGGAAGCTGCTCGTGGGTGTGGAAGGGCGCCGGGGAGGGGACCGTCCACTCCAGCGTGGTCGCGCCCTCGCCCCACGGGTTGGCCTCGGCGGTCTTGCCGTACCGGAAGGTGTGCCAGATCAGGTAGAAGAACATCAGGGTGCCGATCATGGTGATCAGGGCGCCCACGGAACTGACCATGTTCCAGCCGACGAAGGCATCCGGGTAGTCGGGGATGCGCCGCGGCATCCCGGCCAGGCCGAGGAAGTGCTGCGGGAAGAACAGCACGTTGACGCCGACGAAGAACACCCAGAACTGGGCCTTGGCCAGCGGCTCGTTGTACTGCTTACCGGACATCTTGCCGATCCAGTACAGATAGCCGCCGAACATGGCGAAGATCGCCGCGATCGCCATCACGTAGTGGAAGTGGGCGACCACGTAGTAGGTGTCATGCATGGCGAAATCGATGCCGGCATTGGCCAGCGCCACCCCGGTGACGCCGCCGACCACGAACAGAAAGATAAAGCCGATGGCGTACAGCATCGGGGCCTTCAGTTCGATCGAGCCGCCCCACATGGTGGCGAGCCAGCTGAAGATCTTGATGCCGGTGGGCACCGCAATGATCAGGGTCGCCAGGGTGAAGTAGGCCCGGGTGTCGACGCCGAGGCCGGTCGTGTACATGTGGTGAGCCCAGACGATGAAGCCGACGAAGCCGATCGCGACCATGGCATAGGCCATGCCAAGGTAGCCGAACACCGGCTTGCGCGAGAACGTCGAGACGATCTGGCTGATGATGCCGAACGCCGGCAGCACGATGATGTACACTTCCGGATGGCCGAAGAACCAGAACAGGTGCTGCCACAGCACCGGGTCGCCACCACCCGCCACCTCGAAGAAGGTGGTGCCGAAGTTGCGGTCGGTCAGCAGCATGGTGAGGCCGCCGGCCAGCACCGGCAGTGCCAGCAGCAGCAGGAATGCCGTGACCAGGATCGACCACACGAACAACGGCATGCGGTGCAGGGTCATGCCGGGTGCACGCATGTTGAGGATGGTGGTGATGAAGTTGATGGCGCCGAGGATCGAGCCGGCGCCGGCGACGTGCAGGGACAGGATCGCGAAGTCCACCGCGGCATCGGGATGGAAGGTGGCGCTGCTGAGCGGTGGATAGACGGTCCAGCCGGTCCCCGGCCCGGCGCCCACGAACGCCGCGATCAGCAGCAGCACGAAGCCCGCGGTGGTCAGCCAGAGGCTGATGTTGTTCATGCGCGGGAAGGCCATGTCCGGGGCGCCGATCATCAGCGGCACAAACCAGTTGCCGAACCCGCCGATCAGTGCCGGCATCACCACGAAGAACACCATGATGAAGCCGTGCGCGGTCACCAGCACGTTGTAGAACTGGTAGTTGTCGATGAAGGTCACGCCCGGCTGCGCCAACTCGCCCCGGATCATCCAGGACATGATGCCGCCGATCAGCGCCGCGATCAGGGCCAGGACGATATACATCGTCCCGATGTCCTTGTGGTTGGTGGAATTGACCCAGCGCCGCCATCCGGTGGGATGATGCGCGTGCTCGTCGTGACCCGCCGCGACCCCGTATGCCATCGTCGACCTTCCCTTATGCTCTTGTGCTCTACCCGGCCCTGCCCGGGCCTGCCCTCTGACGTCCGCGCCCCGATCAGGGCTCACGACCTCAAGCCAAGTCGTGCCCCCACTCTAGCACCTACGGAGCAGACCGGACACCAATGGACGCAAGACCCGACCGTCAGCTCACACCGATCTACCGCACGTCGGCACCACCGTCACCGGCAGCGACGCGAACGCCGGGCGCATTCTGCCGGCTTGCCCATTCCTCTCGCGTCTCCTCAACCCAGGCTTCGAACGCTTCCGGCGAAACCGCTTCGAGCTGGATGGGCATGAACGCGTGGTTGATGCCGCACAACTCCGAACACATGCCGTAATAGGTCCCTTCCTCGTGCACATGGAGCCAGCGCTCATTCACCCGGCCGGGAGTGGCGTCGACCTTAACCCCGAGGGAAGGCACCGCCCAGGCATGAATCACGTCGTCGGACACCACCAGAATCTGGACATTGGTGCCCACGGGAACGACAACAGGATTGTCCACGGCCAGCAAACGGGGCTGCCCTTCCTGAAGCTCGTCGTCCGGCACCATGATGCTCGTGAACGTGAAGTCGCCATGATCGGGATAGGTGTAGCTCCAGTACCACTGATGCCCGGTAACCTTGACCGTGAAATCGTACTCGTGGGCGCGATCGTGGAAGTACAGAAGCCGCAAGCCAGGGATCGCGATGATCACCAGGATCACCACCGGCACGGCCGTCCAGATCACCTCAAGCAACGTATTGTGCGAGGTACGCGACGGAACCGGGTTCCGCTTGGCGTTGAAACGAAAAATAATGTACCCGAGGAGGCCCAGAACGAGCAAAACGATCCCGACCTGGATCACCAGGAGCAGGTTATGGAACTCATGCACACGCTCCATGACCGGCGACTGAGCCGGCATGAGGTTCATTTGCCAAGGCTGCGGTTCCCCGGCCACCGCCGTGCCCGCCGCCGCCAAGCCGGCCACCACCGCGCCGATCAATGTCCCGATAATTATGCGCTTTGTCACCATGTTCCCTTTCCGCATCCTTTTGCCACCCGGCGCTTGTGAATGCTGGCGATCTCCATCACGATCCTCATATGGGAGGTGTGGCATCGCTTCCGTCAACCCCTTTGATGCGCCCAACCGCCGCAAGCGGAACTCCTCCGGCGCTTTCCCTACCAGGGATTGAAGCCGGATCCGTAGCTAACATGAGCAAAAACGAATGAAAAGCGTTTTCTTTCGCATTGGGAGCGTGTAGGTGTCCCCTCATGCTCGCGCTTGCGTTACGTGTGAGCAGGCGCACAATGGGTGGTCGGCAACCCTGTGGTGGGGGGCCGTCGGGTCATGTCTGCGGCTCACCCCGCCCGGCCAGCTTTTCCGGGCTTGGCGTGCCGGCCAGGCGGGCTCTCGGGTGCAAGGCTGGAGGAGGGCACCGACACAATGAAATCAAAGCTGTGGATCTGGGCGGTTGTGTTGGGGGCGGCGGCCCTGATCATGTACGGCAGCATCATCCTGAGGATCGGAGGCTAATGATGGCTGTGGACGTGCTGGACGGGCATCAATGATCGCAATCGAAGACTTGCCCCACTTCAACGCGACGTTCAATGCGATAAGTATCGCCTTTTTGAGCGGCGGCCTATACTTCATTTGGCATGGCATGCGGGAGCGTCACAAGTTTTGCATGGTCGGAGCCCTTGTGGCGTCGGCGGCATTCCTGGTGACTTACCTGATCTATCACTTCAATGCCGGTTTGGCCCAGTTCGGCGGCGAGGGCATCATTCGTCCGATCTACTTCACCATCCTGATCATCCACGTGATCGGCGCCATCATCATCACGCCTCTGGTGCCGATCACCGTCTGGCGCGCCGTCCGCGGACGGTTCGACCGGCACAGAGCGATCGCCCGCTGGACTTGGCCGCTCTGGATGTTCGTCGCCGTCAGCGGCGTGGTGGTCTACGTCATGACCATTCACCTTTACCCCTATGCGGGCGGCCCCCATGCCTGACCCCGAGCAAGCTGGCACATTGCGGCTGCTTGGTGCCGATCACCTTGGGCCGTCGTTGCAGCGGGAGCTGCGCGGCTGGTCGGCGCTCGCCCTCGGTTCCCTGGCCGTCGCCGGCGTGTTCGCCCTGCTCCTGGCGCTGTCGCGGATGCCGGGGATCGAGGGGGTATTCCCGTGGCCGGTGGGCTTCTTCCACAAGGGCCTGGTCATCCACGTCGTGTTCTCCTTCGTCGTGTGGTTTCTCGCGGTGTTCGCGGCGATCAGCTTGATCGCCACCCATGCCGCCGCCGGCCCGACCCCGCGCCTCGCCTGGCTGGGTCAAGCCGGCGTGGTTGGCATGGCCATCGCGATGCCGCTGCTGTTCGTGCCAGCCCTGCTGGACCGGGGGGAAGCGACTCTCAACAACTACGTCCCGACGATCATCGACCCGCTGTACTATACCGGACTTGTGGTCATGGCGGTCGCGGTGACCTTGCCCGTCATCCGCCTGTTTGCCAACCTGCCGGGCGTCCGGCCGGGCGCGCTCGCGCTGAAGGCGGCCGCTTGCGGCCTGAGCTATCTCGCCGCCCTCGTCGGCTTCGCCTGGGCCTGGGCTTTACTGGCCGGCGAAACGCCTTCTTATGCATTCAACGAGCACCTGTTCTGGGGCGGCGGTCATATTCTGCAGTTTTTGAATACCCAGCTTCTACTGATCGGTTGGATCGTGCTGGCGAGCTTGGTGCTGGGGCGCAGTGTCGGCGTCCGGGTCGGGGTTGCGGCCGTAGGTTTCCTTGCCGTGGTGGCCGTGGCAGCCCCGGCGCTGTACCTGGTGTTTCCAGCCTTTTCGGCCGCGCAGACACAGGCGTTCACCGACCTTCAGTTCGCGCTGGGTCCGGCGGCGCTCGCGGTGGCGCTGGCCGTCGCGGCCGGCTGGCGGGCGCGGGGGCGGTGGCGGGATCCGGCGTTTCTGTATCTCACCCTGTCCCTGCCGGTGTTTGCCGTGGGTGGTGCCTTTGGCCTGTTCGTGGACGGCGCCGACACCCGTACCCCGGCGCATTATCACGGGGTCATCGCCGCCGTGACTTTGGTGTTCATGGGTCTGGTGACCCAGGTGTTTCTGCCGGCGCTGGGTCGGCCGGTGCCGCGCAGCCGGATGCTGTTGTGGCATATCCGTTTGTTCGCCGGCGGCCAGCTTGCCGCCTGCATCGGCCTTTTCCTGGCCGGCACGTTCGGGACCCCGCGCAAGGCCGCCGGGGCGGATCAGCAGCTCGAGCACGTGGGCGCCGTGATCGGCATGGCTCTCAACGGTGGTGGCGGGCTGATCGCGGTGATCGGCGGCATCCTGTTCGTCTGGATCGCAGGGCGGGCGTTGCTGTCATCGCCGGGCGCGCTGCATCCGCACTTGGCCGACGTGGCGCCCCCGAGGCACCGGCACCAGGGGTCGGTTGCGTTGAACCCGGGAACGCCGCATCAATCATGAACAACGCCATCGTGAGGGGATAGGAAGCCGTGTCCACCGCCCGCACCAAGCCCGCCAATTCCGTTCTTGGGCCCGATTCCGTTATGGACGTTGCCACGGAAACCCTTGTGGCAGAACCAAGGTTCCGCCTGCGTGATTATGCCGTCCTGCTCAAGCCCCGGGTGATGTCCCTGGTGGTGTTCACCGGGCTCGTCGGTCTGTTGCTGGCGCCGGCGCCCATCGCCCCCCTCACCGGGCTGATCGCCATCGCATGCATCGCCCTCGGCGCCGGGGCCTCTGGCGCCATCAACATGTGGTATGATCGGGACATCGATCGGGAAATGCTCCGGACCATGAACCGGCCGCTGCCGGCCGGGCGTCTGTCTCCGCGCGCCGCCCTCTGGTTCGGTTCGGCGCTGGCCGCAAGCTCGGTCGCGGTGATGGCACTCATGGTCAGCGAAGTCGCCGCGGGGCTCCTGGCCGTGACCATCGCCTACTACGTGTTCCTCTATACCATGTGGTTGAAACGGCGCACCCCCTACAACATCGTGATCGGCGGAGCGGCCGGCGCGTTTCCGCCGATGATCGGCTGGGCCGCCGCGACGAATGACGTGGGCCTCGGCGCCGTTGTCCTGTTCGCCATCATCTTCCTGTGGACACCGCCGCATTCCTGGGCGCTCGCCCTGTTCCGCCGGTCCGATTACGACCGGGCGCGGGTGCCGATGCTGCCGGTGGTAGCCGGTGACCGGGAGACTCGGCGGCAGATCCTGGTGTATACGGCGATCCTCATTCCGGCCACCTTCCTGCCGCTGGCGGTCGGCCTGTCGGGCGTGGTCTATGCCGGAATCGTGGCCGTGCTCGGCGTCGGCTTGGCCGTCCATGCCGTCAAGGTGTGGCGGGATCCCGAGGGCAGCGAGGCCGCGCGCGCCATGTTCTTTTATACGATCCTGTACCTGTTCCTCCTGTTCGTGGCGCTGCTGCTGGACCGTGCGGTGCTGGCGCTGCTGGCATGACGGGGGTCCGGCCCGCAGCGGGGGCCGTTCCGGGGCCCGCGTATCGTACCCTGGAGCGTCGCTTCCGGCGGTTGCTGGCGCTGCGCGATGCCGAAGCGATGCTGCACTGGGACCTCGCCACCATGATGCCCCGGGGTGGCAGTGAGAGCCGCAGCGAGCAATTGGCGGCCCTGAAAACGGTGCGCCACGGCATGCTGACCGCGCCGGACATGGCGGATCTCCTGGCCGCGGCCGAGGCGGAGAGGGAGGCCGAAAGCAGCCTGGACGACTGGCAGACGGCCAATCTCAGGGAGATGCGGCGAACCTGGACCCACGCCACCGCGCTCTCCGAATCCCAGGTGGAAGCCTTGTCCCGCGCCGTTTCCGCCTGCGAGGCGGCATGGCGGTCGGCCCGCGCCGACAGCGACTTCGCCGCCGTGCGGCCGAAGCTGGCGGCGGTGCTGGGGCTGGTGCGGGAATGCGCGGAAGCCAAGGGCGAACGGCTCGGCCTCGCCCCCTATGACGCCCTCCTGGACGAGTACGAACCGGACGTGCGCGCGGCCGAGATCGACCGGCTGTTCGAACCGCTCGCGGCATTCCTCAAGGGCTTCCTGCCGCGGGTGCTGGACCGGCAAGCGGCGGAGCCGCCGGTCTTGCCGATCGAAGGACCGTTCCCGGTAGAGACGCAGCAAGCGCTGGCGCTGCGCCTCATGCGCATGCTGGGGTTTGATTTCGATCACGGCCGTCTGGACGTGAGCCTGCATCCGTTCTGCGGCGGCACCCCGGATGACGTACGGATCACCACCCGTTACGACGAAAACGATTTCGCGTCGGCATTGATGGGGGTGCTGCACGAGACCGGCCACGCCCTCTACGAGCGTGGGTTGCCGCGGGACTGGCGGGGCCAGCCCGTGGGGGAGCCCCGCGGCATTGCCCTGCACGAGAGCCAGTCGCTTCTGATCGAGATGCAGGTGTGTCGGTCACGGCCGTTTCTCGCCTTGATCACGCCGATGCTGCGGGAGGCGTTCGGCGGCGACGGTCCGGCCTGGGAGCCCGAAAACGTCCGTCGCCTGTACACCCGGGTGGCGCCGGGCTTTATCCGCGTTGATGCCGACGAGGTGACCTATCCAGCCCACGTGATCCTGCGCTACCGGCTGGAAACGGCTATGATCGCGGGCGAGCTCGACGTCTCTCACCTGCCCGATGCGTGGACCGCGGGAATGGAGGAATTGCTCGGCCTGACACCGCCGGATGACCGCCGCGGCTGCTTGCAGGACATCCACTGGTACGATGGCGCCTGGGCCTACTTCCCGACCTACACGCTGGGCGCCATGATCGCCGCGCAGCTGTTCCAGTCAGCCACCGCCGCCTCGCCCGACATTCCGGCCGGCATCGCCCGGGGTGATTTCGTCCCATTGCTCGCATGGCTCAGAGCCCACGTCCACGAAAAGGGCTCCCGACTGAGCCCGCGGGAGCTGCTGGTCGCGGCAACCGGCAGCCCGCTCGATCCCCGCTACTTCGAGCGCCACCTCGAGCGCCGTTACCTGGGCGTGGCAGCATCTTGACCGCGGGTGGATGATGGGAGGCCTGGGCTCGTTCGGGCTTAACGCAGTTTAAGGCAACAGCGGCTTCGGTCGCTCTATATCGCGTCCATTGAGGCCGGTGGCGGTCCGCATCGCTCCCCGTGGCCGATCCGTCCTGGAGGCGGGCTCGGCCAGTGGAAACAGCCCGTCACCATCCTCGGAGCGTGGCGATGAGAAGCCCATGGATCGAAAGCCGCCGTACTGGCTGATTTACGTCTTGATCGCGATCGGCCTCGTCGCGGCCGCGCAGGGTCTGTGGACCCGGCATCAGCAGGTCGCCGAAATCGACTACAGCCGCTTCCTGGAGCAGCTGGAAGAGGGCAACATCGATCGCGTTCAAGTGTCCGAACGCCACATCTGGGGAGAGTTCAAAGAACCCCTGACCGAAGACGGCCCGACCGATTTCCGGACGACCCGGGTCGACCCCGAAATTGCGGAGAAGCTCGAAGTGCACGACGTAACCTATCAGGGGCGCGTCGAAGACGGCCTGTGGCCGAACATCCTGATCTGGCTCCTGCCGGTCGGCCTTCTGATCGGTTTCTGGTCCTTGATGCTGCGGCGGATCGGAGGTGGGCAGGGCCTCATGTCCATCGGCAAGAGCAAGGCCAAGATCACGGTCGAAGAAGACACCGGTGTCAGCTTTGACGATGTGGCCGGGGTTGACGAAGCCAAGATGGAGCTTCAGGAAACCGTCTCATTCCTCAAGGATCCCAAGCATTACGGTCGGCTCGGCGCACGACAACCGAAGGGCATCCTCCTGGTGGGGCCGCCGGGAACGGGCAAGACCCTGCTCGCCCGCGCGGTTGCCGGTGAAGCGAATGTCCCGTTCTTTTCCATCAGTGGTTCCGAATTCGTGGAAATGTTCGTCGGCGTGGGTGCGGCGCGGGTGCGCGACCTGTTCGAGCAGGCGCGCAAGGCCGCACCATCCATCATCTTTATCGACGAGCTGGATGCACTCGGTCAGGCGCGAGGGGCCGGCCAGGGGATGCCGAGCGGTGGTCAGAGCGAGAAGGAGCAGACCCTCAACCAGCTCCTCAACGAAATGCAGGGTTTCGACACCCGCGAGGGGGTAGTCATCCTCGGCGCCACTAATCAGCCGCAGGTGCTGGATCCGGCCTTGCTCCGCGCCGGGCGCTTCGACCGCCAGGTTCTGGTCGATCGGCCGGACAAGAAGGGCCGGCTCGCCATCCTCAAAGTCCACGCCAACAAGGTGAAACTGGCAGATGACATCGACCTCGACCAGATCGCCGGCCTCACCGCGGGGTTCTCGGGCGCGGATCTGGAAAACCTGGTCAATGAGGCCGCGATCCAGGCGACCCGGCGCAACGCCGACGCCATCGCTACCGAAGATTTCACCGCCGCGGTGGAACGTATCGTTGCCGGCCTGGAACAAAAGAGCCGGGTTCTGAGAGACAGGGAAAGGCGCACGGTCGCCCATCACGAGCTTGGCCACGCCATCGTCGCCTGGCTGCTTCCCGGAGTGGATGAGGTGCACAAGGTCTCAATCATTCCGCGCGGTATCGGGGCACTGGGCTATACCATGCAGCGGCCCACCGAGGATCGGTTCCTGATGACCGAGACGGAGTTGCAGAACAGGATCACAGTCCTGTTCGGCGGCCGCGCGGCCGAACGGCTGGTCTTCGACCAGGTGACCACCGGTGCCGCTGACGACATCCAGAAGGCGACGGATATTGCGCGCAACATGGTCACCCGCTTCGGCATGAGCAAAACCGTGGGCCAAGTCACGTTCGAGGAGCCGCGCGGCTACCTCGAGGCCGTGCAGCGCCGGCCCTATGCCGACGAGACCGCAGAGGCGATCGACGCCGAAGTCCGTGCGATTCTCGACGGCTGTTTTGAACAGGCATCAATCATTCTTCGCGCCAATCGCAAGCTTCTCGACCAAGCGGTGGCGCGTTTGCTGGAAGCTGAAACCCTCGAGCGCGATGAACTCCGCGAGGTGCTGGCCGACGCCAAACTGCCTGAAGCGCGCGCCGAGGACGAGGACGAGGTCGCGTCCCGGTAGGGGTAGTCCGGTCGTACTCACCCGGCTTGCCCGGCCAACCCGGGACGCTCTTTGGACCATGCACTGAAAGCATGGAACCTATTCTCGACCTGTACCGGACAGCCGATCAAGCCGAAGTCAATCCGCTCGCCTCGCTCTCCCTGGAACGCCTGATGCGGCGGCACAGGGGTGTCATGGTGCCGGTCAGCCCTGCGGGCTAACGGCGCGCCTTGAGTGGTTCCATTATCGTCGGTACCACCTTCTCGACGCTCCGTCCGATTACGTAGCCGCCAAGCCCCAGTTCCACGATGGACCAAAGCTTGGCATACTCGGTCTCGTGCAGTTCAGGTGCGGCGAAACCGAACCAACGGGCGACAATCAGCGCAACAAACGTGAGCATGGTCAGCGGGCGCCAGTTGGCCGCAAGCCAATGGGTGCTGGCAGCCTCGGCGTGTACCACGCGCGCGGCAGCGTGTTCCAGCTCATGTTGATGCGCCAAGAGCATTTTCAGAGCTTCCGCTTCTGCTTTGGCTTTCGCTTCCTTGTCCGGAAACAAATTTCCGATAATGCGCCCCACGATCGGCACCAGCGCGGGGATCAAAGCTGGCAGCGCCATCAGAGAATACCCCCAGCGACCTCATTAATCCGGTTCGCCCAACCCCGTGCAAACACGACTTGGTTATGAGACCGACCCACGAGACTCAAGACGAAGAGAGCCCGATAAAGATTAACCTTAAGGGACAGAACTTGTGGATCACCCGCATTAACCGCTCTTAGGGTCACCGGCCCTACAATACCATCTGCGGGAGCGCCGACCGCCTTTTGCAAGGCTTCCGATGCACGGCGAACTCCCGAGTTGACACCAAAGTCAACGACAGCCTCCCTTAGGTGAGGGGCATTTATATATATAAAGTTTGGTTTACGGACATAAATATCGTAATAGATTTGAAAGGCTTCTTTTTCTGTCAAGCCTCTTATCTCGCCCGCTGAAGCGGGCACAGCTGAACCCCTCCACGCTCCGAGTGTCTTTGCCGTAATTCCAAAGTTGGTTGGGCCACCACGATCAGCGGGGTGGTTGACGTAACCACCTTCCCGTTCAATGATTTGATAAATCATAGTTTCAATAGACATGTCTTTTCCTTCTTAGCGTTTTGCGCACCCTGAAAACCATCTTTTCATCTATGCCTCTCTGATCTCAAATCCCGCCAGGGCGTAGTAATCCGTCCCGTCCGGGGCGTTACTATCTCGCCGCCAGC
>REEP01000010.1 GCA_007695045.1 Rhodospirillales bacterium
CGAGCGCCCAGGCTTCGCCCCAGTAGCACATGGCGCAGCCGGGATCATGGCTCTGGGCGGCCCTGAACGAGCGTGCCGCATCCGAGCGGGCAAACCCGTAAGCCAGCCGGAGCCCCTGGTCGAAGTAGGCCTGGGCGCGTTCCGATGCGGTGGTGATGTTGCGGCTGTAGTCGCCAAGGTTGTCGTATAGGCGCGGCGCTTCATCTGATGCGACGGCGTTTCCGTAGCCGCCGGGCGTATCAGCCTGAACCGACGCCTGGACAAAGATCAGCATGGCCGCGATCGCGACGGTGCTGACGATCAGGTTCCCTGATGTCTTCATGGCTGGGCCTCCTCCGGCTTGCGCACTGACAAAGGCGGGCAAAGGCGGGCTTTGCCGCCGGCAGACCTTCCGGGCGAAACAACCCGGCAGGGCGAAAGTTCCCTTGCAGTGTGTCGGACGTGAGGCGCCATGCGGCACAAGATGGCGTGTCGTGCGTTGACATTCTCCCCAGATGTCGTGGGCATAACGAGCAACTTTCGCCCGGTCGATCGCCCGCCGGGGACCACGGGTGGGGCTTGGGGTACAACCTACACAGCTGCAGCAACGCGCCTTCGACATGCACGCCATCAGCGTCGCGCCGCAGGCAGAACCGACCGACGCGTCCTTGCCAAAACATCGGCAACTCAAGCAGTTGCGTCAAACTTCCAGCGGAAGTTCGGATTAAAACCAGGACTCCACCAGTTCGGGATGTTCGCTGATCCAAGCGGATGCTGCCTCCCGCTGATCTGCTGTCTGCCTCATCCTGTCCATGAGGCTGCCGATCTGCTGGTCGGTCAGGGTCATGGACCGCAGAAACTCGACCACTTCGGGCATATCCGTTGCGAGGCCGCGTCGGGCCAGCGTGTGGATGCTCTCTGCCTCGCCGTAGACCTGTTCCGGATCGTCAAGGAACTTCAGGTCCCAGCGGGCGAACATCCAGTGCGGCCTCCAGCCGGTGACGACGATGGGTCTTTCGGCCTGGATCGCATCCCGCAGCGACGCCGTCATGGCAGCACCAGATGACGTCAACAGGGTCATGTCGAGATCGTAGACCTCGATTGCCCGCCGGGTGGCTTCCATGATTCCGGCGCCGGAATCGATCCCGGTGATCGCTCCGTTGAAGCGCCCGGTGTTCTCGCGGAGCTCAGCGACCGTGTCGATGTCCACATAAGCCGGAACAACCAGGCCGATGCGAGCGCCTTCGTAGTTCGCCCCCAGATCCGTCAATTGGTCGCCATATTCTTCCATATGACTGCTGTGTGTCTTCGGCAGCCAGGCGTGCAGAAACAGGTCGACGTCCTGGTTGGCCAGGGAGACGAAGATCGGGGCGGGATCCGCCAGGGTGAGGTCCACGTCGAAGCCGAACCGGTCTTCGAGCAGAACCCTGACCATATGAGTCATGGCGATGCCTTCGGCCCAGCTCACGTAACCGAGGCGCACGACCTGCCTATCCTCAACCCTCTCCTGCTCGGGGGATAGGACGTAGCGCCCAACGAGAACCATGGCGACGAATGCGGCGACCCAAAGCGCGATTTCAACTGGCCGGCTCAGCTTGACCATCATCGACCTACTTGCCGCCGCCGAGCGCCTGGGTGATGCGGTCGATGACGATGGCCAGGATCACCACCGCCAAGCCGCTTTCGAAGCCGAGATCGATCCGCAACTGCTGGATGCCCCTGAGCACTTCCTGGCCAAGCCCGCCGGCACCGATCATCGCAGCGATGACCACCATGGACAGGGCCAGCATGATCGTCTGATTGACGCCGGCGAGAATTGTCGGCATCGAGAGAGGAAGCTGGACCTTGAAAAGGAGTTCGGAAGCACTGGCGCCGAAGGCGCGCCCTGCCTCGACCGCCTCCTCAGAGACGCCGCGGATGCCGAAATTCGTCATTCTCACGACCGGCGGCATCGCGAAGATGACGGTGGCGATGACGCCCGGCACCTGACCCAGTCTGAAAAAAAGCACGGCCGGAATGAGGTAAACGAAGGCGGGCATCGTCTGCATGAAATCGAGGATCGGCCGGACCGTCCGGGACACGATATCGCTGCGCGAAGCCCACACGCCCAGCGGGATCCCGATTGTAACAGCGATCACCGTGGCGGACAGCACGAGGGCCAGCGTCTGCATGGTCTGCAGCCACATACCCATCCCGTCCACCAGAAAGAGCCCAACCAAACAGAACAGCCCAACCCTGTACCCGGCCAGCCGCCAAGCCAGAGCGGCGATGAACAGCAGCATCATCCAGCTTGGCGGCGCCTGCAGGATGGCTTCAAAGAAAGCGATGGCGGCGCCCGTTCCCGTACTGATGGCCTCGAAGAACGGGGCCAGATGCACGTTCATCCATTCGATGCCGATTTCGACGTATTTACCGAGCGGTATGTCAATCATGTCTCTTTATCCGCGCAATGGCTTGCAGTATCCGGGTCTTTGACAGCAGGCCGATGAACCGGCGTTCATCGTCAACGACGGGCAGCGGGATTTCGTGATTCGCGACCCGAGGGATCACGTCGAGCAAGTGGTCGTTGGCGTGCACGGGTTCCGGCGCATCGGCGGCGACCGCCTGGAGTGTCCCGTTATCCTTGCTTGGCGCCCGGTCGAGATCGCGCCGATGAACAATGCCCCGGACCCGGCCATCCTCAACGAGATAGAGGACGGAGGACCCAGCATCTTCCATGGCATTGAGGGCATCGTCGACGGACAGATCTGGCGCGACGGCAACCTCGTCGCCTTCGACCGCGATTGCGCCCGCGGTCAGGACGCGGCTGCGGTCGACGTTCTCGACGAAGGCCTCTACGTACTCCGTCTGCGGGTTCATAACGATTTGTTCCGGGGTATCGATCTGGACGATTGCCCCCTCCTTGAGGATTGCGACCCGGTCTCCGAGGCGGAGCGCTTCGCCCAAGTCGTGCGTGATGAAGAGAACCACCTTCGGCATCTGCTTTTGGAGGTCGAGGAACTCGGTCTGCATCTCCGTCCGGATTAGCGGATCAAGGGCGCTAAAGGCTTCGTCCATGAGCAGAATGTCCGCATCCGTGGCCAGGGCTCGTGCCAGGCCGATGCGTTGCTGCATTCCCCCGGACAGTTCATCGATGCGGGTATTGGCGTGCTCGGACAGGCCGACCAGCTCAAGGACTTCCTTGACCTTCTTGGTGCGTTCAGACTCCGATACGCCCCTCAGTTCGAGCCCGAAGCCGACATTGCCAAGCACGTCCCGGTTGTCCAACAGCCCGAAATGCTGGAACACCATGGCCGTCTTTTCCTTGCGCAATTCGCGGAGCGATTTGGTGTCCATGGCGCCCAGATCCTGGTCGCCGAGCTTGACAAGACCGGACGTTGGTTCGAGCAGATAATTGACGCAGCGCAAGAGGGTAGACTTCCCGCTGCCGGACAGGCCCATGATCACGAAGATCTGCGGTCCCTCAATCTCAAAGGACGCATTGTTGACCGCCACGGTGCACCCCGTCGCTTTGGCGATGTCCGATAACGTCTCACCCTTTCGGGCACGTTGGACCGCTTCGTCGATGCTCTTTCCGGGGCCAAAAACCTTGAAAACGTCTTGGACTACGATCGCCGTCACATTAACCCGTCCTATTGATGGCGCCCTTTCGACCGGGCTGGTGGATACGGCGTAGGCGATTGATGCGGCATGGGAGTGGCTCGCCGACACCGGCCCTTGCGCAGACATCCGGGCCGATGCGATCGTGGCGCCTCACCCACCAACAGCCCGAACAATAGGCGTGGCTGATTGGTTCCGGGCATTAACAGTGAGCGCGTAGCCCGCATGAAGCGAAGCGCAATGCGGGATTCCTCGGTGTGCGCGTCGCGTCGGTCCGATTGACGGGCCCCGCTGGCTCTCCCGTCATTGCCGGGCCCCGCCCCACGACCGTCCGACATCCACCGCCGTTGTGCCGGCGGGGGCGTGGACCCGCGGGTCAAGCCCGCGGGAGACAACGGAAAACGAGGCCGCGGAGACACCGAGCCCCGCATGAAGCCGGAGCCCGGTTCAGGCCGTGCCGGCGCGGCGGGCGCTTGGCCTATTCCGCGGTCATTCCACGAGTCATTCCACCCCGGCGGCGACGCCACGCGCGATGCGGTCGCCGATCTCCTGGTCAATGTTGCGCCAATACTGGAAGGCACGCTCGAGCACCGGTTCACTAACGCCCTTGGACA
>REEP01000045.1 GCA_007695045.1 Rhodospirillales bacterium
CCCCTCTCCCCCAAAGGGGGAGAGGATGGGTGAGGGGGCGCAAAAAAATCCCCCACGGGGCGGAGTGGCGCCCTCTCCCCCGAATCGCGCGCGCTCTCACGAACCCTCACCCTCCCATCCGGCCTGCGGCCGGACGGGCCCCTCCCTCTCCCGCGCCGCGGGCGAGGGGCTTAAGGGCGCTCTCTGTCCCCTCCCTCTCCCGCTGACGCGGGCGAGGGGGAGAGGGGGCGGCGGCCTTGCCGAACGCGCTTCCATCCTTGATATCAGGGGTATCCGGGGCATGGCGGGTCGGAACCGGGCCCGCGAACGAGGGTACGCGATGAAACTGGAGGAAACCCTGGCGCGGGTGGCGGCGCGCTATGACGAACTCGGCGCCATCCTGGCCGATCCGGATGTGGCGTCCTCCGACCGCTTTGCCCGACTGTCCAAGGAATATGCCGACCTCGGCCCGATCATCGACGCGCTGAACCGGCTCCGGGCGGCGGAGACCGAGGCGCGGGACCTGGAAGCGCTGATCCAGGACGCCGCCGGCGACCCCGAGATGGCGGCGATGGCCGAGGACGAGCTCGAGACCCTGCGACAGCGGCGCCCGGAGCTGGAGCAGCGGCTTCAACGCCTTCTGCTGCCCAGGGACGAAGCCGACGAGAAGAACGCCATCCTGGAGGTGCGGGCCGGCACCGGCGGCGAGGAGGCGGCGCTGTTCGCGGCCGACCTGTTCCGGATGTACCAGCGCTATGCCGAACAGCAGGGCTGGCGGTTCGAGGTGATGTCGGTGAACGAGACCGGCATCGGCGGCTTCAAGGAGGCGACCGCATCCGTGACGGGGCGCAACGTGTTCGCCCGCCTGAAGTTCGAATCCGGCGTCCACCGGGTGCAACGGGTGCCGGAAACGGAAGCGGGCGGCCGCATCCACACCTCGGCCGCCACCGTGGCGGTGCTGCCGGAAGCGGAGGATGTGGACATCCACATCGACGAGAAGGACCTCAGGATCGACGTCTATCGCTCCAGCGGCCCGGGCGGGCAGTCGGTCAACACCACCGACAGCGCCGTCCGCATCACCCACGTTCCCACCGGCATCGTGGTGGCGCAGCAGGACGAGAAGTCCCAGCACAAGAACCGCGCCAAGGCGATGAAGATCCTGAAAGCGCGCCTCTATGACGCGGAGCGGGCCCGCGCCGATTCGGAACGGGCGGCGGCGCGCAAGTCCCAGGTGGGCAGCGGCGACCGGTCGGAGCGCATCCGCACCTACAACTTCCCGCAAGGCCGGATCACCGACCACCGCATCAACCTGACGCTCTACAAGCTCGACCGGGTACTGGCCGGCGAGCTCGACGAGGTGATCGACGCCCTGACCGCCGAGGACGAGGCGCTGCGGCTGGCATCCCTGCAATGACCCAAGTCGCCGCTGGAGCCGCCGCCGGAGCCGCCGGAGCTGCGGGTCCGCTCACGTTCGCCGCCGCCCTGGATGCCGCGGCCGACACGCTGCGGCGGGCCGGCATTCCCGCCCCGCGCCTGGAGGCGCGGCTGCTGCTGTGCCACGTCGTCGACGTCGGCATGGCCACGGTGATCGGCCATCCGGAACGACGGCTGGATGCGGCCGGCCGGGCGCGGTTGGAGACACTCGTCCTGGAGCGGGCCCGGCGCCGGCCGCTCGCCCAGATCCTCGGCATGCGCGAGTTTTGGAGCCTGCCGATTGGCGTGACATCGGACGTGCTGGTGCCGAGGCCGGAGTCGGAAACCCTGGTGGAAGCGGTGTTGGAGCGCGTCGGCGATCGCGGCCGCCCCACCCGCGTCCTCGATCTCGGTACCGGCAGCGGCTGCCTGCTGCTGGCGCTGCTGAGCGAATTGCCGGCGGCCACCGGCATCGGTGTCGACCGGTCGCGGGCGGCGCTCCGCGTGGCGCGGGATAACGCGGTCGCCCTGGGGCTCGTCGGCCGCGCCCGGTTCGTGCAGGGAGACTGGACCGGGCCGCTCCGGGCCCGGTTCGATATCATCGTTGCCAATCCGCCCTATGTCCCGACGGCCGTTCTGGCCACCCTGGAGCCGGAAGTGGCCCGTTATGAGCCGCACCAAGCCCTGGACGGCGGCGCCGACGGCCTCGCCGCCTACCGCGCCCTCATTCCCGGCCTCGCCGCAATCCTCTGCACCGGCGCGGTAGTGGCGCTGGAGGTGGGGGCGGGACAGGCGGCCGCGGTGGCGGCCCTGCTGCGTGACCATGGCCTGGCGGACAGTGCCGTCCGCAACGACCTGGCCGGCGTGGCCCGCTGCGTGATCGCATCCGACGGCCAACCACCGGGCGCTTAACCTAGGTGAAGGCAGGCGGAGCGCGCGCGGAATAATCTCATCCGCATGCCTCGGCATGAAATTCATCCGGCGCACGGGGTCGAATACCTCCAGGTGCTGAACGAGCACGGCGACCTCGACGAAGCCCTGGATCCGAACCTGTCCGATGCGCTGTTGCACCGGATCCATCGCGCCATGCTGCTGAGCCGGCGCTTTGACGAGCGCCTGCTGAAGCTGCAGCGGCAGGGCCGCATCGGCACCTTCGCCACCGTTTCCGGACAGGAAGCCTCGCAGATCGGCTCGGTGGCGGCCCTCCGGGACAGCGACTGGATGGTGCCGTCGTACCGGGAGGGTTCCGTGTCGCTGTGGCGGGGAACGCCGATCAGCGGCATCCTTCTTTATACCGCCGGCTACAACGAGGGCGGCGCGATCCCCGAAGGGCAGAACGATCTGCCGGTGGCCATCCCCGTGGGCAGCCAGATGCTGCACGCCGTCGGCATCGGCTACGGCATCAACATGCGCCGCGATGGCGGCGTCGTGATGACCTACTTCGGCGATGGCGCCACCTCCCAGGGCGACTTTCACGAGGCCATGAACTTCGCGGCCGTGTTCCGCACGCCCGTCGTGTTCCTGTGCCAGAACAATCAGTGGGCGATCTCGGTCCCGCGCGAGCAGCAGACGCGGTCCCGGACCATCGCCCAGAAGGCACTCGCCTATGGCATGCCGGGCCTTCAAGTGGACGGCAACGACGTGCTGGCGGTCTATGCGGCTTGCGCGGAAGCGGTGAAGCGGGCACGCGAAGACCACGAGCCGACCCTGATCGAATGCGTGACCTACCGCCTGTCCGTGCACACCACCGCCGACGACCCGACCAAGTATCGCGACGACAGCGAGGTGGAGGCCTGGAAGCGGCGCGACCCGATCCCGCGCTTCCAGAACTATCTGAAGGACAAGGGCCTGCTCTCCGATGACGACATCGCGGACCTCGAGGACGAGATCAAGCGCGAGATCGAGGACGGTTGGAAGGAAGCCCAGGCGCGCATGGCGGAGCTGACCGACCCCGCGCACATGTTCGAACATGTTTATGCCGAGATGCCCTACGCCCTGGCCGAGCAGCGCGATGCCTTCCGCCGGGGCCGGCCGCAAGAGGGTGACGGATGAGCGAACTCACCATGGTGCAGGCGATCAACCTCGCCATGCGGCAGGAGATGGATCGGGACGAGTCCGTCGTGCTGATCGGCGAGGACGTCGGCGTCGACGGCGGCATATTCCGGGTCACGGAAGGGCTGCTCGACCGGTTCGGGGAGGAACGGGTGATCGACAGCCCGCTTGCCGAATCGGCCATCGTCGGCGTCTCCATCGGCATGGCGATTGCCGGCCTGAAACCCATCGCGGAAATGCAGTTCTCCGGCTTCAGCTATTTCGCCTTCCATCAGATCGAGTGCCACGCGGCGCGGATGCGCTGGCGTTCGCAAGGGCGCTATCCCGTGCCCATGGTCGTGCGCATGCCCTATGGTGCCGGCGTCCGTGCTCTCGAACATCATTCGGAAAGCCGCGAGGCCTACTACGCCCATACCCCCGGGCTCAAAATGGTGATCCCGTCGACGCCGCGGACCGCGCGCGCGCTGCTGGTGAGCGCCATTCGTGATCCGGATCCGGTGATCTTTTTCGAGCCGAAGCTGATCTACCGTGCCTTTCGCGAAGAGGTGTCGGAGGAGGAAGATGTTCTGCCCATCGGCCGCCCCCGTGTCGTCCGCGAAGGAGGGGACGTGACCCTGATCAGCTACGGCGCCATGCTGCATCGGACGATCGACGCGGCCGACCGCCTGCGCGACCAGGACGGGGTTCACGCCGATATCATCGATCTGCTGACCATTGCCCCGCTGGACGAACGGGCCCTGGCCGAATCCGCCCGCAAGACCGGGCGGGTCGTGATCGTCAACGAGGCACCGCGAAGCTTCGGCCCGGCGGCCGAGATTGTCGCCCGCCTGGTGGAAAAGGCCTTCTTGTACCTCGAGGCACCGGTCAAGCGGATCACCGGCTACGACGTGCCGGTTCCTTATCTCGCCCGGGAGCAGGCCTACCTCCCCGATGTGGACCGGATCGTCGCCGGCGTGCGCGAGACCCTGGAATTCTGAGGAGAGACTGATCTGAGGAGAGACTGATCTGAGGAGAGACTGGCGTTGAGCGTGGAATTCAGGCTGCAGGACCCCGGTGAAGGCATCCACGAGGCCGAGATCCGCGAGATCCTGGTCTCCGTCGGCGACACCGTCGAGGAGGGACAGGAGGTTCTGGTCGTCGAAACCGACAAGGCGTCCGTGGAACTCCCGTCGCCCGCCTCCGGCACCGTGGAGAAGGTGGCGGTGGAGCCCGGCCAGGTGGTCGAGGTGGGCGACCTGCTGATGACCTTCGCGGAAGAAGACCGCGCTGCCGAGCCGGAGCCCGAGTCCAAGCCTGAGCCCGAAGAACCTCAGCCGGAGCGGGCCAAGCCGAAGGAACGCGAACCGGAAGATGCGGAACCGGAGAAGCCTGAGCCGGAAGAGACCGAACCGAAGCGCCAGCCCGATGCCGAGCGCCGCCGCCCGGTGCCGGCGTCGCCCGCGACCCGGCGGGTGGCGAAGGAACTGGGCGTCGACCTGCGCGACGTATCGCCCCGCGAGGGGGAGCGGGTGCGCACGGAGGACGTGCGCGCCCACGCAGGTGACGCGGAAAAGCCGGACCAGGCAGAGCCGAGCCCGCGCGCGGAGCCGGCGCGAGAGCGTCCCGAAGCGCCGCCGCTGCCCGATTTCGCTGAGTGGGGACCGATCGAGCGCCAGCCGCTGCGCTCCCTCCGCCGTTCCACCGCCCGGCACATGGCGCACGCCTGGACCCGGATCCCGCACGTCACCCACCACGACCTGGTGGACGTGACCGACCTGGAACACATGCGTCGCCGCCACGAGGCGGCGGCCGAGACCCGGGGCGGCAAGCTCACCTTGACCGTGTTCGCTCTCAAGGCCGCGGCCGCGGCGCTGTCGGAATTTCCCCGCTTCAATGCCAGCTTCGACCAAGCCGAGGACGCCCTGATCCTGAAACGGTACTGCCACATCGGGGTGGCGCTGGACAGCGAGCGCGGGCTGATCGTGCCGGTGATCCGTGACGTGGACCGCAAGAGCGCTTTCGATCTGGCGGTGGAACTGAAGGAACTGTCCGATCGGGTGCGCGGCGGCGAGGCGTCGAAGGACGATTTGCAAGGTGGCAGCTTCACCGTCACCAACGTGGGCTCGTTGGGCGGCACCGCCTTCACCCCGATCATCAACTGGCCGCAAGTTGCGATCCTCGGGATGGCGCGATCCCGCCTGCAACCGGTGATCCGGGGCGACCTTGACGATTACCGCGTGGAAGCCCGGTTGATGCTGCCCCTGTCGTTCGCGTTCGATCACCGCGCCGGCGACGGCGCCGAGGCCGCCCGCTTCGTCCGCCGCATCGCCGAGCTGCTGGAAGACCCGGAGCAGTTCGCCCTGGCGACATAGCGCTCGGGGTCACCGCGGCCGCGCCACTCGCATCGGAGATGGTTCGAGGTCAGGCCCCTTGCCCGGCTGCTGCCGGGCGGCTATCGCATCGGGTGCGCTGATCCTTCGTTTGCCACCGCTCTGCGAGGCCGCCCCCATGCTGGTCTCCCCATGCTGATCCTGGGGCTCAATTCGACAAGCTACGATGCCGGCGCGGCCCTGCATGACGACTATCGCCTCATCGCCGCCATCGCCGAGGAGCGGCTGACCCGCCGCAAGGGGGCCGGCGGCCAGGTGCCCACGAAAGCCGTGGACGAAGTGCTGGCCGTGGCCGGGGCCGACCGCCGCGACATCGGTGCCGTCGTCCTGGATCGCCGCTCCGGTCATGAGGCGACGGTCGATCCCGCCGGCTTTCTCGCCGGCTACCGCCTGCCACCCCGCATCCCGATCCGTTGTTTCGATCACCACCTGGCCCACGCCCTGCCGGCCCTGTTCCACACCGACTGGGACGATGCCCTGCTGTACACATCCGACGGCGGCGGCGATCGGGTGCCGTACTCCGCACGGGGATTTCGCAAGGACCGCATCGAAGATCTGTTCACCGCCGGAGACGGTTCCCGACCGGCGCGACCAGAGAGCCTCGGTCTGGCGTACGGCTATGCCACGGAAGCACTGGGCTATCGCATCAACCGCCACGAGGGCAAGCTGACCGGCCTCGCGGCCTATGGGGCGCCGGAGATCGCCGACGATCTGGCGGCGCACTTCCAGGTCACCGATGACGGCCGGGTACTGTCGGATTTCCCGAGCGACCCGGCGATGCGCCGGTTCGTGCTGGACTGGGCCGCCGGCAAGCCGCCCGAGGTGGTCGCGGCCTCGGTCCAGAAGGTTCTGGAGGACAAGACGCTGGCGGCGGTGGCGCGGTTGCTGGACCGGGCGGGGAGCCGCAATCTCGGCCTCTCCGGCGGCGTCTTCGGCAACGTCCGGCTCAACCAGCTGCTGGCCGACCGGCTCGGCGTGGCGGAGACCTTCATCTACCCCGCCATGAGCGATCAGGGCCTCGCCGCCGGCGGCATCCTGCAGTTCCTGCTGCAACGGGACGGTCTCGGTATCTGGCTCGACCGCCGCTACCGGCTGGAGCACCTGTACCTGGGCCGCGACTGGGGCTCTGAAACGGATCGTGTTCTGGCGGCGACCCCGGGCTTGCGCCCGCTCGATCTTGCGGGCTTGAGCCCGGCCGAGGCCGCTGCGGCACGCATCGCGGGCGAAGTGGTCGCGATCTTCACCCGCGGCATGGAATACGGGCCGCGGGCCCTGGGTGCCCGCAGCATCCTGGCGGCACCCACCGATGCCCGGATCAACCAGACGCTCAACGCCCGCCTCTCCCGCTCGGACTTCATGCCGTTCGCGCCGGTGGTCCGGGACGTGGACGCCGATGCGGTGTTCGATCTCGGCCCGGCCAAGGCGTATGCCGCACGCTTCATGACCATCACCTGCCGGGTGCGCGACGCCTGGCGGGCACGCATCCCGGCGGTGGTGCACGTGGACGGCACCGCCCGGCCGCAGGTGATCCGGCGCGCCCCCAACCCGCTCTATTACGACATCCTGAGCGCCTACGCGGCCGGCACCGGCATCCCGGTGCTGATCAACACGTCCTTCAACGCCCATGAGGAGCCGATCATCAACACCCCTGCCGAATGCGCCCGCGCCCTGCTGGACAACCGCGTGGATGCGGTGGTGACCCAGCGCGGCCTCTACGCATCCGCCACCTGACCGCCAAGCCGCGCCACCGCCGCCCGCCGCATCACAACGGCAGTCGTCCGCCGGATTCGATCATCATCTCCAGAAGCTGCAAGGCATTGAGCGGGCCATGGCCCAACACCGGCGTGCGGCCACTGAGGCTGGAGTAATAGAAGGCCATCTCGTGGCGCACCTCGGTCATCAGAGTCGGCGTATCCGACAGCACCTGCCGTTCGATCTGCAGAACCCCGGGACTGGAGCGCAGGCTGGCCAAGTTGCCGACCCCGCGCGACGCCTGGACGGTACCCTGCTCCACAAACTGGACGCCCACGCCCGTCTGCCGTTCAAACTGCTCGAGGATGGCGATGAGTTCGCGATGCTGCGCCCGGCCTGTCTGGCGTTGCGCATTGGCGACGCGTGCCAGGATCGGGTTGTCTCGCCAGAGTTCGCGCAGAAACACGATCATTTCCTCGCGGGCCAAGCTGGCCGGCGCCCGGATTGCCAGTTGCGCCTCGAGCCGGACGGCGATCGCCTCAAGTCGTGCAGCCTCCGCGGCCGGGATCGCTTGGCCACGCCTGAGCCGCCGCATAATTCGGATAAAGTCGTCGGCCTCCTGTCGGCTCAGCCGGCCGAGACCTTCGCCCAGTTCCTCGAATCGTCGGAAGCTGAGCACCCGTTGCAGGATCGGCAGGCGCCGCAAGACGCCGCCAAGGGCCCGGAAAATGACGCCGCCGACCACCCACCAGATGATCTCCTCGCCAACGAAGCCGGCCATCCTGATGCTGATGTCGGTGAGTTGCTGCTCCCATTCCCGGAAGATCGCGCCATAGAGTTGCCGTCGGTCGAGGATGATTTCATCCCCTGGCCGCGCTGGTGTGGGCTCTGACACTGTGCCCACGGTTTCGATGGACCAGGTGCGGCCTTGCCGGGCCACGACGATCACGCGTCGGCCGAGTTCCGGCGCGGCAGAGCCGATGGCTTGGTCCAGTGCGGCGCGCAATTGTCGGCCGAAGCTGGCGGGTGGGTCGAGGCGTCGGGCCATTCGTTGTCGCCCGGGCTCGATGGTGCGCCGTCGCCAGTACCCCAGCTCAGGCTCCTGCCCTGGCGCGAGGCGAAGCAGGATCTCGAACTCCTCCCGACCGTCGCTCGTGCCGGCGCGGAACGAACTCATCAAGGCGCTCCACCAGCCTTCGAGCGCAGGCGTCAGGGCGACCGGCGCCTGTTCCGGCTCGCGCGCGGCCGCCGCTGCGTCGGGAACCGGACGGCCGTTTATCGCCACATTGGTAATCGACACGGTGGCCCCGCTGACGCGGATTCGTGCCCGGTAGGCATAACGTCGCCCCCGGGTCAGGGACACGATGGCACCCAGCGCCCGATGGCCCCGCTCAAACGCGGCGACCAAGTGGGCCGCTATGGCATCGAACGGCCGCTCCACCGTGAAAACGCTGAGATGGCGAACCAGCCACTCCCGTATGCCTGCCTGCAGATCGGGTTCGAACTCGTTAGGCCGGAAGGCGCCGTCGCCCTGGTACCGGAAGCCTTGCCGATAGGACAGAGTTTGGCTCATGCCACCGTTCCGCTGGATGCGGCTCGGGCTGCCGGCGGCGCTCTGCTGGACCACGTGCGTCAACTCGTGCGCCATCAGCGCGCGGCCTTCGGCGGTGCCGGGACTGTACTGATTCCGCGCGAAGGCAATGTGGTTGCCGAGCGTAAAGGCGCGGGCGTTGAGGTCGGTGGCGGCGGCATCGGCCTGCGTGCCGTCATGGATGCGAACGTGGGCGAAGGACCGGCCGAAGCGCGGCTCGAAGAAGGCGCGCTCGGCCGCAGGCAACGCGATGCCGCTGCCGAGGCTGCGCACCGCGCTCTCCGCGCCGGGTGGCACCGTGAGCCCGGTCGTGACCGCCCCGACATCGGGGCGCGCCGGCCTGCGTTGCAATGTCGCTCCCTCGGCATCCTCGCCGAGGAAAGGATTGCGCTTGCTGTTGTCCAGAGCGTCGGAGCTCCAGTGCGGGCCTTCGCGCAGCAGGGATGCGGCGAGGTTGCAGCAGCGTTCGTAGCGTGCGCCCGCCGGCGTGAGGTCGGTGACCTCCACCCGACAATGGTCAGGAATCTTGAACCACTGTGCCCGATGTCGATACCAGAAACCGTCGCAATCGTACCAGACGTCATTGTCCACGGGGGTGGTCAGCCCGGCGTCGTCTTCCTCGTTGATGACGGCGATGTCATCGAGAAGCACCCGGGGCAAGCCTGAAAACATCACCTCGCCACCGAAAATGCTCTTGATGCAGAGGGAAGTGCTGCCTTCCCTCGGCTGTTCGTCGCGCTGGATCGTCTGGTCCATGGAAGCCTGCAGCGCCATTCCTTCGCGTCCATCGCATCGGGGCTGCTGCGGTGGGCCCGCGGCCATGCCCGGAACCGCCGTTTGTGAGAGCCTTGGGAAGAGCGCTGGCGCCGGATCCGGCATCCGGATCACCGCCTCGGCCACGCGGTCGGCCTCCTGCTCGTACGCGTCACCTGCTTCGCTGACCCGCAACTTGGCCTGAATCGTCGGCGCCGCCGCGTACACCGGAATCAGGCCGAAGTCGAAGCCATGGCGATCCCGAACATCGGCCGGCCGGGCGTCGGCATCGGCGTGCCGCCGCCCTCGACGCCATGGCGCGCGGACCGGACATGATGCGTGGAAATCGAAAGGGTGGCTGTTCCGTGGCCGGTTGCCGCAAAAGATGTGCACAGCTTCCCCCCCGCCCGTTCCTGAAATCACCCACGGCTGAAGTCATCGGGCGGCGATGCTCTGGGCCGGAGAGTTGCTTGTGAATGATCGATTAGGTCGCCAACCTTTGCAAGGCTCCTGCTTGAGCTGCGGGGAAGCCGGCGGACGCTGGAGCCCGCAGCCCGAACCACGGGTGTCGGATGGTGCGGACAACGACATCAACGCCACCGGGATCGCATGCGCAGGTCCGGCGCCGCCCTCAGCGGTCGGCCGGGACCAGCCGGATCAGCGGGGCGTCCGCCGCGTCGATCAGCACGTAGACGAAGCCATCCTCGGGCCCCACGGCGACGTCGCGGATGCGCCAGCCGCGCCCGTCCAGGAGCCGTTCGGCAAACGCGACGTCGTGGCCGTCCACGGTAAATCGGCCGAGATAGCGATGCGCGAGGTTACCCATCAGCGCATTGCCGCGCCATTCCGGGAACGCATCGCCGAAGTAGAAGGCGAAGCCTGACGGCGGAAATCCTTCCGGGTGGGTATGATCCCAGTAGAACACCGGTTGTATGGTGTCCGGCCTTTCCGGCGGCGTCGGCGCGAACTTGAAGCCGGTGCCGTAGCGGCGGCCATAGGTGGCGATGGGCCAGCCGTAATTGCCGCCGGCCTGGATCACGTTGACCTCGTCGCCGTTCTGCTCGCCGTGCTCGTTCTGCCAGATCTCCCCCGTCTCCGGATGCACGGCCATGCCCTGGGAATTGCGGTGGCCGAAGGAAAATATGCCGTCCAGGGCATCCGGATCGTCGACGAACGGATTGTCCGGGGGGATGCTGCCGTCGGCTTCCAGCCGAAGGGTGGTGCCGATGTACGTGGTGCGGTCCTGGGAATGATGCTCCGGCCCGAAGTTCTTGAACTGACGGTCGCCGACGGTGACGTAAAGCCGGCCGTCGGCATCGAACACGATGCGGGAGCCATAATGCGCGGTGCTGTCCACATGCGGTTCGGCGACGAACAGGACCTCGAAGTCGGCGAGTTCCAGCGCCTCGTCGTCCAGCCGGCCGCGGCCGACATAGGTGGCGGTCAAGCCGGCATCGTCATTGCCGGCCCAGGTGAGGTAGACCCAGGGCTCCGCGCCGAAGTCCGGATGCAGCGCCACGTCAAGGAGCCCGCCCTGTCCGCGAGCGTCCACCGGCGGCACGCCGGCCACCTCCCGCACCGTCCCGGTCTCATAGGCGACCAGAGTCAGCCGGCCGGGGCGTTCGGTAATCAACATGCGCCCCTGGCCGGGCAGGAAAGCCATCCCCCAGGGGTGCTCGAACCCGTCCACCAGCCGTTCCACCCGATAGATCGGGTCTGCGGCCTCGGCCGCATCGGCCACCGGTCCACACAAGAGCGCGGTCACGGCCAAGGCCATGCACGGCAACATGGCGGCGAACCGGGCTCGCGGCTTGGCGTCATCGATCATGGCGGCCTCCTTCTCGGTCGTCGCATCGGCTGGACCGGGCCATTGTGGCCCACCTGGGCACGGATTGGAATGTGCATGCCGGTCCGCCATGGCGGTTGCCGCCCGGTCCGATCCCAGCGAGACCACACGATCTGCCGGAAGAGGCTCCTAGCCGCCGGTGCGGCTCATGGTGCGGCCGAGCGCGGGGCGGCGATGCTCCCGGTCGATGACGAAGTCGTGGCCCTTGGGCTTGCGGGCGATGGCCGCGTCAATGGCGGCCAGCAGCGGGATGTCACTCTCGGAAGCGCGCAGCGGCGTGCGCAGGTCGGCACAATCCTCCTGGCCGAGGCACAGGTACAGCATGCCGGTGCAGGTCAGCCGCACGCGGTTGCAGGACTCGCAGAAATTATGGGTCATGGGCGTGATGAAGCCGATCTTCCGCCCCGTCTCCGCCACGTCCACGTAGCGTGCCGGGCCGCCCGTGGCGTGGGCCGAGGGTATCAACGTCCAGCGCCGCTCCAGCCGCGTCCGCACCGTGCCGAGTGGCAGGTAGTGGGCGGTGCGGTCACCGTCGACATCGCCGAGCGGCATGGTCTCGATCAGGCAGAGGTCGAAGTCCTCCGCCCCGCACCAAGCCACCAGCCGATCGAACTCGTCCTCGTTGACGCCTCGGAGTGCCACGGTGTTGATCCGGATCCGAAGGCCGGCCGCCTTGGCTGCCGCCAGTCCCGCCAGCACCAGATCGAGCCGGCCGTGCCGGGTGATCGCCCGGAACCTGGCCGGATCGAGGGTATCCACCGAGACATTGATCCGGCGCACGCCGCAGGCGACGAGATCGACGGCGTGGCGGGCGAGCTGGCTGGCGTTGGTGGTGAGCGTGAGTTCGTCCAGCCCCTCGCCCTGCAGCAGGCGCCCGAGCCCCCGGAACAGATGCATGACGTCGCGCCGGACCAGCGGCTCGCCGCCGGTGATCCTGACCTTGCGCACACCGCGGCGGACGAACGCGCGACACAGCCGTTCCAGCTCCTCGAGGGACAGCACCTCCACCTTCGGCAGAAACGACGGTGTCTCGTCCATGCAGTAGACGCAGCGGAAATCGCACCGGTCGGTGACGGAGACGCGAAGATAGCCGATGCGCCGGCCGAAGGGATCAATCATCCGAGCGCCCTTCGCGGCAGCACCCCAGCCATACGATCGGTCGCGCCGGCCCGTTGTGGCATCGGCAACGCCCTCCCCGAGCGCGATATCGGCCGGTGACCCGGCGCTTTTGGTTCCTGTGTCCTTCAGCCTAGTTGAACCCGGGCGACGCAGCAATCGCGTTCAACGTGCGAGGCGCGGCCGCCAGCTCGTTCGATTGTCGCCGTGATTTCCCAGGGGGATGGCGGGGCCTGAGTGGGAGGGCGATACGGACTTACGGCTACCCACTTAAGCGTATGCCAATGCGTTCGGAGCGATCTCTGCAACCGCCCGCGAGGCCCCTATCTGAAGTAAGTGCTCTGCGTTCATCCGGAAATGAAAACGCTTTCATCGCCCTAAGGTTGCCTGAATGAGCCAACAGTCAACCAGAGCGGGCTTCGATGTGGTCGTCCGCCGGCCGGTATTTGCCCCAAATGGGAATATCTCGGGCGTAGGCAGTATTGCACCCATTTGGTGTTTTCGACCGACAATCCAGGGAACGAACACACTGATTGGTTTGTTCATGGTGGGAATCTGTTATACTTTCGACGTTCGGTTGGATCGTCGATGTCAAGGGAGCATGTGGAAGCTCGAAACCTCGCCGGCAACGGGCACCGGACCGAACGTTGTTTCGTGGGCAGGCGCAGTGGTCAAAAAACTATTTATACGAGACCTTGGCGCCGTAACTTAGATTTGTGGGGGAATCCGTCATGTCGAGTCTTGTGAAAAATGCACGCGATGACTTTATGGCCTCCGGTGACAATCTGTCGGGTCAGCGCCAATCGGTTGAATTGGCGTCAAAGTCATATCTTCTTCACAGCAACCCTTTGACACGGACAGGGCCCGGCCGGGCCCGGCCGGTCGTGATCGTCGACGACCGCGCGTTGAGCCGGGACTCCCTCGTTCACCTGCTCCGCAAGGAGATGCGGCGGGTGGTGGTGGTTTCTCTGGGCTCGACCGAAGCGTTTCTGGCGCATGCGTCCGAGAGCCGTGTCGCCCCCAGCATGATCGTGTTCAACATCAATGCCAGATCGCCACTGGATCCGGTGGTGCGCAGCGATGTCATCCGGTTCCAGCAGGCGGCCAGCGACGTTCCCCTGGTACTGCTGGTGGATGCAGCGAGCGCCGATGCCGTGACCGCGGCTCTGACACTTGGGGTCCGGGGCGTCATCCCGACGTCGATCCCGCCGAAGGTGATCGCCCGGGCGCTGATGCTGGTCGCCGTCGGCGGCACGTTCGTGCCGTCGGAAGCGTTTCTGGAAGGCCGGCCTGCCGCGGCGGACGGGGCCGAAGCGTCTCCTGCCCCGCGGCAAACCGCTCGCTTTGGTGCGATGACGCCGCGCGAACTGGAAGTCCTGGCGCTGCTGCAGCAAGGCAAGCCCAACAAGGTGATCGCGCTCGACCTGGACATGAAGGAAAGCACCGTCAAGGTGCACGTGCGCCACATCATGCGCAAGCTCGGCGCCACCAACCGCACCCAGGCGGTGCTTCGGTCGCAGTCCCTGTTTGGCAAAAGCAATAACGGTCAGTCGGACCGGTAAGCGTCATCAGAGTTGCCGCTTCCGCCATGGCAGGTGCCGAACGGGCACCCGCCATGGCGGCAGGCGGTGTTCAGGCGACGCCGGTAGGTTCAGACGGCCGCGCCCCGGACCCTCCGCGGGACGGTGCGGCTGGGCCATGGCCCGACCCCCGGCACCTGCGGTCCAGCATTCATCCTTCCTCCAGTCGAGATCGAATAGCGTCAAGCGGAGCGCGAGCGTTGACTGACGCCTGGCGCGGGCGTCCACTGACGCTTTCGCAACGGGCGTCCGGTCAACGACAGGACATGCAGATTGCCGGGCCAGAAAAATCGCGGGTTCGGACCGGGCCGGCCGAATTTGGCAAGACGAAACGGGGCATGGTCGCCGGGGCAGTCCCGTTGGCCCCACCCTGAGCCCCGCCTGAATTGGCCGGATCACGGCTGACACCGTTGGGATCGGCGATGAATCGCAACTCCGTCCTGGTGGAGAGGGAGACGCCTTCCTCGGACGGTTCCGCCTCGCTGATGCTTTCCACTTCAACCTGGAAGCCCGGCCCGTTGACGGATGCCTGGGTCGTCGCGACGACGCGTTCGCCTTTGACCGTGGCCTCCGCCGTGGCGCCGCCGACGATCGCGGAGGTGGTGCCGCGCGCCGTGACCGCGTCCAGCTCAGAATCCGTCAGTTCGAACAGGCCGTCGGCCATTGCCGGTGCCGCCCACGCGACGACGGCAACCGCAACCAGCGCGGCGCGCGCCCACCGACGCGGCTTGTTGGCCGAGCGCCCGGTCGCGTTGCCACGGGCCGGGGTTTCAGGGGATCCCGGCCGGCGGACCGCCGACAACCGGATGCCCGCTACGGCTTCGGCACGTTGAAGGCGATGGGGATCGAGAAGCCGACGAAGTAGTCCGGCGCCGCATCGGTCAGCCCGACGCCCGCGGTGAACGAGAGCAGCACCCCCTTGCCGAGGATCGATGAGGCACCCACGGTCAGCACACTGCTGACCTGATCGGTGCCCGGGATCTTTTGACCATTGAAGGCCTGCGACCGCGAGAAGCTCTGGAGCAAGGACGCCTGAAGCGAGGTTTCCGGGCTCGCCGCCAACACCGTCCCGATGGAGAAGCCGTACTCGTCCCCCGGTTCGAACTCGCCGCTGGAGAACGACTTCCGGTAGAAGGCGTTGCCGACGAAGGCCAGAGGATCCTGCCGCTTGATGGCCGTGAGCGACCCGCCGAACTGATGGAAGCCCTGGCCCAAAGGCTGGTTGTTGCGGGTCTGGCCGGTGTCGGCATCCCAGCGCACCCGGGCGACCAGGTCGGGCCACCACCGGTCCTCGCGCAGCACCGTCTTGGCGAAGCCAACCCGGATGTCGCCGAATCCGTGGGCACTGCGGCTCGTGGAGTCGAACCCCGCCACCACCGTTTCCCGACCCTGATAGCGGTAGGGCACGCCAAATTCGAACTGGGAGTCCCACGGCAGACCGACGCGCAAATCCAGGCCGAACCGGAAATCGTTCCGCCTTTGTTTCAGGTCTCTCGCTTCCAGAATCCCCGCCCCCGGACCTGGAACGTCCACGAATGTGCCCAGCTTGTCTTCCTGCCGGGTATAGACGAAGCTCGGCTCGATCTCGGCGCGGCCCGGGCGCAGCAGCAGGGCGCCGGCAGCAGTCAAGGTGCGCTCCAGCGCCCGTTCCGCCGCTTCCTCGTCCACCTCGAAAGCGCCCGGGCCAGAGGCGCGCTGTTGCTCCGCCTCCGGCGCCGTTCCGCCAAGTGACGAGCCCGGCGTCGCCGGGGCACTGGCCGTTGCCGCAGACGCCGCCTGAGGCCCGGGTGCCGTCGCCGCCGGTGCCGAAGCCTGGCGCGGCGGTGGGGCGGCCGGCGCTTGGGCAGGCGCCGAGGGCGAAGCCGATGTCGCCGCGGGCCCAGGCTCGGGCGCCGGCGCGGCAGCAGCGGTTCGTTCGGTGGCTGGCGGCGTGGACTCCACCCGGCGTTCCAGGGCATCCAGGCGCCGGCGCAGCTCGGAGATCACGGCGTCCCGTTCTTCCAGCTTCAACAGGAGTTCGCGCAGCAAGGCCTCGTTGGCCTCCCCCTCCGTCGCGGCCAGCGGCGATGGCGTCCACGCCGCAGTGCAGGCGACAAGGCCCACAACGGCAAGCGCTGATCGTTTCATGGGGTGTCCGGTCCCTCGTGCTCGGGTTGTGGCAGGCTGTCGTCATGGCATCACCGCAGGACCAAGAAATCCCGAGGGTCCGGCGCCAGCACATTCGCGTCACCGTTGTCGTACGGTGACTGCACGACGAACCCTACCTGACCAATAGCGGGATAGTCAATCCACACCCGTTTGAATCGATTGACCGTCATGGTTCGATTGCCCCACGAGGGATCGGCAAGCAACACACGGTCATTGAGCATTCCACGGAAGACCACGAAGTGGTTGTAGCCGTGGGTATTGATCGGCACCATAACCGGTGCCCGCTCCAGCAGGTTGGGCACACTCATCCGCCCGAAACCGAGCCCCTTGTATCCCCGCGTCTCAACGTAGCGCTTCAAGTCTAGAAGCGAAAATCCTTCGCGAATCTGAACGAGCAGAGGGTTTTCCACATACTCCGACCGCGCCATCAATCCGACCGCGATCTCGCGCTCGCTGACGAAGTCGCCGTGTTGGTATCGGAGCAGGATGGCGAGGGCCGCGGCGCCGCAACTCAGGTCGTATTCCTGCATCACGACGTTCTTGCGCCGCAACTCGATCAGGGACTTGACCGGCCGGGCCTGCGCGTCACCGATCCCGGTGATGGCCATGGCTGCCGCGAGTCCCACCGCAACCGTCAAGAACCTGCGCCGGGTGCGGAGTATGGGCATAGCCGACATTTCTCCATATGGTTGTATCAGCACACGACGTAAACGTCGATGACGCCGCGGCGGGGGAGGAAACGACGCCCCCGCAATCGCGGGGGCGCCGTTCCCTCGAGCCGAGGTGACCTCAGTCGGCGGTTGCAGCCGCCCGAGACGACGTGGCGGACAAGGTGGTGAATGTCGCGCCGGCCGCAAATGCGGTGTTCGTGTCGCGCGCGAACGCCCACTTCTGCCCCAGATTCGTGTCGGTCATCGACTCAGAAATGGTGTCGGCCGACAAGTCACCGAAGGCGGTGGCACCAATCCACGGGCCAGACATGGGATCTGGACCAAGAACGACATTAGCCAAGTTCTGACGACCACCGGCGAGGGCCGTGAAACCGGCGGTGACCACGTCCATCTCACTCTCAGTGAGAGCAACAGGCTCGGCCGCTGTGGCGGCCCCGGCAATCGCGAGCATTCCGGCGCCCGCGACAAAGGAGCGAAGCAGAGTCTTCATCAGTTTACCTCCTGGTCGGAAGGATCGGCATCCCCGATCCCAACTGTGTCACTGGATTCTTATGTTGCCCGGTAACGATCAACTGTCGGGACCGTTGTTGTTGTTAAACACCGGGAGCGGGATCTTGGACAGGCCCTGGGAAATCGACTCCGACTGCGTCCACGCGCTGGACACAAACAGGTCCACGTTCCCCTGATCCGCCAGCTGCACGGGCCCCATGGACGTGCTCTTCAGGTAAAACGGCCGCTCCGTCTGGCTGTCGGTAAGCTTCCGGACGAACGCCTGGGTGTCAGTAAAGGCGAACGTGACGTTTCCCTGAGCCAGGGCATCAGAGTGAGCCATCGCCGAGAAACCGGCGGTGACGATGTCCATCTGGACCTCGGACAGAGCGAGCGGCTCAGCCGCGGAGCCCATGTGGGCGATGGTGAGAAGCGGCACAGCCGCCACTGCACTCAACAGCTTGGTCTTCATTGGCATGACCTCCTGCCATCACTGGTTAATCCACAAGAACCGACGCCGATCAGCGACGTCACCACCAGTATCGCTAAATCTTGTAAGCAAGTCAATGACTGTAGCCATAATACCTTGGTTGTATATGCTGTCACTTAAACAACAAAGGGCGCGTTCACGGCGCCCTTTGGTCTTCGTGATGCAACATCTGTTGGCCACGAGCAGCCCTTCAGTGCTGATTTTTTCTTGTCACTGCGGTGGCGAGCCTAGCAACCAATTGCCTCCGCCCGAGGAGATGGAAAACCCTGCACTCATCGTTGTGGAGTGGCCCTCGACTGTCCAAGTGCGTGTCCTGGTAAGGACATGCGGAGCCGCAGCACCACTGAATGGGGTCACGACGGCGGTTCGAGAACCGTTCGTGTCCCCCATCGTGCTGGCGACCGCCCTCCCTGACGACGCACCGATAGCGCCGCGGCGAGTCCAACCGAGTTCTTCGCTTCCAATTGTAAGCGCCGTCGTATTGGTGTTCGTAAATGACAGATTGGCGCCTTGAGCGAAGGCGTCACTCTCGACCAAGCCAAATGTGGACGGCCAATAGGTTGGTGTGCCGGCTGTCACCGCGTCCATTTGATCCGCGCTCAGTGCGATACTTTCGTTGCTTGACGCACTTGTAGATAGAGCCACGCCAACAGCGATCGCGCCGAAAACCAATACATAGTTTTTCATGTTGCACCTTCATGCCTAGTGACTTCTCTTGCCAGCAACGTCAGTTCAACTGGCGAAATGGCCGTATGGCTATAACCAAGCGCGGATTCTGGAGCGCCTCGGCAACCTTCCCATCGCCGCCGATGACCGGCTCGGTATGCGCCGGCGGCAGCTCGCCCCCGTTTCTGTCGGGAGGCGTGCCATCTCGCACGTCAATCACCTCAGCGAGTTTCTCTTGCGACAAATTGGCCACCAGAATCTGCGCCACAGCAGCGAGGAAATCGGCCTGACGCTCCCGGAGGTCGGCAATGGTGGACAGTGGGTCGGACCCGAGGTTTTCCCGCCCCAGCCCGGGCTGAAGAAAACCAACTGAGCCCGCCGTCACGGAATCCAGCTGCGCTTGATCCAAGGTTTGCGGGCCATCGGCCCAGGCGACGGCGCTGACAGCCAGGATCGGCAGCCCCGCAATAATGCGTGTAATCTTCATCGATAGGTTCTCCTCTCCACCGGGTTGAAACCGTCCCGGCATTCCCATCGGCGGGTCACCGGGACATCACATCGACTGCGCCCAAGACCGGAGTTCTCAGAGAGGTGCCGAGTCTGAGCACTGAAATACGGTTGAGCGCTATGACAATGGTCCCCATGCGATCCCGACGCCGGACAAGGGCTACCACCAAGTCGCACCTGTCTCCACCAGAGCATAATCTCTCGTCTCCGCCGTAAACTTCTTTCATCGCCGCTGTTGAGGAACCTTACTACTACAGCGCGAGCCACAACAACCCAGCAAAAATGCGATCCCACCTTTGGCGTACTTCTCTGCCGACCAAAGCGCGCCTGACCGTGATCGCGTCCGACAGCCGTGGGTAGGACCGCCCGTACCGACCAGATTCACCGAGAAAAGTGCATTGCGTGGTGACGGGAAGGGTTCTGCCGATGGCGGCCGGCAGCGCATGCCGCGACTAAGGCCCCGAACGGGGCGAGCCCGCATGATCAGGATCTGCAGTCGCCGAACGGCTCTCGGCGGACAGGAACGGCGCGTACACTCCCTCGCGACGGGGTTCATGAAACCACGCCGTTCCGGTTGGGCCGGTCGTCGCGCTACGATGATCCACGAGGCTCATCGTCAGAAATTAACTATTAAGAGTGCGGGTGCCAGGGCATGGGGGGTGACATGGGGCAGGCGGTTGACGATGGCTTTGGGCCCGGGCGTGGGCTGATGGCGCTGGCCACGGCGTTGGCCGAGCTGGAGGCGCGCACCCGGCCGGTGGCGGGGGTGGAGCGGGTCTCGCTGCGGAATGGTCTCGGCCGCATCCTGGCGGACGATATCGTGGCGGCGACCCACCTGCCGCCCGACGATAACGCCGCGGTCGACGGCTATGCCATGCGCTTCGACGACCTGCCGCCCGCTGCCGCGAGCCGCCTGCCCGTGATCGGCCGGGCCGCCGCCGGGCATCCATACGCCGGTGCGGTGCCGCCGGGGTGCGCGGTGCGCATCTTCACCGGTGCTCCGGTGCCCGCCGGTCTCGACACCATCGTGATGCAGGAGGATTGCCGGGGTGAAGACGACCTCGTGGTCATCCCGCCCGTCCGCATGCGCGGCGCCAACCTCCGGCGCGCCGGCGAGGACGTGGTCGCGGGATCGACGGTGCTGACGCGCGGCACCCGGCTCGAGCCGCCGCACATCGGTCTCGCGGCCGCCCTGGGGCAGGCGGCGGTGCCGGTATTCCGGCCACTGAGGGTGGCGGTGTTTTCCACCGGCGACGAACTCACCGAGCCGGACCAGGCACCGGTCCCCGGCCGGATCCGCGATGCCAACCGCTACGCCCTGATGGCGCTCCTGCAGCGGCTGGGCACCGATGTCAGCGACCTCGGCATCCTGCCGGACCGGCTCGAGGCGATCCGGGATGGCCTCGCCGCCGCCGCCGGCCAGCATGACCTGATCGTGACCTCCGGCGGCATGTCGGTCGGCGAGGAGGACCACGTCAAGGCGGCGGTGGAGAGCCTCGGCCGGCTGCATCTGTGGCGGCTGGCGATCAAGCCGGGGCGGCCCATCGGGCTCGGCCGGGTGGCCGGGGTGCCGTTCATCGGCCTGCCCGGCAACCCGGTCGCCATGGTGGTGACGTTCCTCCGCGTGGCGCGACCGCTGGTCATCAAGCTCGGCGGCGGTGTCAATGAAGCGTTGCCCTGCTACCCGGTGCGGGCCGACTTCAGCCTGAAGAAGAAGCCGGGCCGGCGGGAATGGGTCCGCGCCGTTCTGGTGCGAGGGGCGGAGGCTGCCGGGTGGGCGGACGGCCTGCCGCTGGCCCGCATGTGGCCGCGCCAGGGCTCCGGCATCCTCACGTCACTGGTGGCGGCCGACGGCCTGATCGAGTTGGACGAGGACCTGGCCCAGGTCGAACCGGGCATGACGGTGCCGTTCCTGCCGTTCCATGGGCTGATGTAGGGCGAGTCCTGCCCGCGCGGATTCCAGGACCCCTGACTTACTACACCCCGTGGTAATCCCGGTACCAAGCGACGAAGCGGGGGATGCCCTCGCTGATGGCCGTCTTGGGAGCGAAGCCGAGATCACGTTGCGACGCTTCGATATCGGCGAATGTCTCCTTCACGTCGCCGGTCTGCATCGGCAACAGCTCCACATCGGCCGTGCGGCCGATCGTGCGTTCCAGCGTGGCGATGAAATCGGTCAGGAGTTCCGAGCGGTGGTTGCCGAGGTTGTAGATCGCGGCCGGCGGCGCCCCGTTGGACCCCGCCGCCGGCGGGTGATCCAGCGCCGCCAGGACCCCGGCGACGATGTCGTCGATGAACGTGAAGTCCCGGCGCATGTCACCGTGATTGAACACCGGGATCGGCTCGCCCGCCAGGATCTTGCCGGTGAAGATATAGGCGGCCATGTCCGGCCGTCCCCACGGGCCGTAGACGGTGAAAAAACGAAGGCCGGTCAGGGGCGTGCCATAGATGTTGGCGTAGGAGTAGCTGATTTCCTCCATCGCCTTCTTCGTGGCGCCATAGAGCGAGACCGGCGTGTCCACCCGGTCCTTCACCGAGAACGGCAGCTTGCGGTTGGCGCCGTAGACGGACGAGGAGGAGGCATAAACGAAGTGGCCGAGGCGCGGCAGCTGCCGGCACGCCTCCAGCAGCACCACGTGTCCTTCCACGTTGGAACGGATATATTCGTAGGGATTGATCAGGGAATAGCGCACGCCCGCCTGCGCAGCCAGGTGGATCACCCGGTCAATGTCGGGCCGGTCGGCCACCAAAGCCGCGACCGCATCCCGGTCGGCGATGTCGAGCCGCCGAAACTGGAAGTCCTTGTGGCCCTCCAGCCGCTTGAGCCGGGCCGCTTTGAGAGCGGGGTCGTAATAATCGTTCAAATTGTCGACGCCAACCACCGTTTCGCCCCGCGCCAGGAGCGCCGTGGCCGTGTGGAAGCCGATGAAGCCGGCCGCCCCCGTCACCAGTACCGCCATGTCCGCCTCGTCTTCACGATCCTGGTGCCGGTCCCATACCGGCAACCCGTGTGGCCGCCACCCCTGTTTAGGGGGCCGGAGGCCAAAAATCTACAGGCCGGGAACCGCCGATCCATGGCGGCGCGGGCGTTGTAACCGCAATCGGGGAAGTCATCACCCTCATATCCGGGCTCGCCTGCCCCGGGGGAAACGCGTTATCATGATCATGATGAATGAGGCCTAACGAACCATGGACGGGCTGAGACCGTGAAACGCGACAACAGAGGGACGGACGGCCGAGGCACCGAGGGAACGCCCGCGCGCGCCGGCGGCACCGCCGCTGCCGACAAGCCCACCAGCGCCGCCGCGCTGGCCGAGCTCGCCACCGTGCTGCAGGCGCATTCGGAATCGCTTCGCCGCGATATCCGACGGCTGCAAAAGGCACTGAGCGAGATCAACGGCGCCATGGCCTTGTCCCTGGACCGGGCTGACCGTATCCGTCTGAACACGGAAAGGCTCAGGTCCATCGTCCGCGGCGTCGCTCCCGGCGATGCCGACCGCTCCCCACCGCAGGAGCGCCGCACGGTGGGCGACCGGCGCAGCGGGCATGACCGACGCCGCCCTCCCGAAGAAGTGTCCGGCGTGCTTCGCTGGATTGCGGGGACGTCCCTGGATCGGCGGGTCGGTGCCGACCGTCGCACCGCCACCCAGGACCGGCGCGTTGCCGCGGGCGATGCCCCGACACCGGTAGCGTCGAGCAGCAGCGCCGGGGTGCGGGCGTATGGCGGCCACCGCGCGGCCACCGATGAGGCCCTGGCTTCGCCCGATCCGGCCGACCGGGTGGTCTCCCTGGCGGCATATCGACGCATCCGGCAGAAGTCCCGGTCCCAATCCTGAGCCGTCCTGAGCCGCCACCGGGAGCCGCCGCCACCGGGAGCCGCCGTCACCGGGAGCCGCTGCCGCCGAGGGTCGCCGCCGAGTACAGGGCGAGCGCGATCCAGATGCCCACGAACGTCACCAGGCGGTCGGGCGTCAACGCTTCGCCGAACACGGCGACGGCAAGCAGAAAGTGCAGCGTCGGTACGAGGTATTGCAGCAGCCCCAGGCTCGACAGCCGGATGCGCCGGGCGCCAGCGACGAACAGCAGCAGCGGCAGCGCCGTGACCACCCCGGCCAGCGCCAGGAGGCCGGTAGTCGCGCCACTGCCGGTTGCGAACGCACCGGTGCCGGTTGCGCCCAGCAGGAGCAGGTAACCGAGGGCGACGGGAGAGACGATCAAGGTCTCGACGAACAGGCCGGTGAGCGGGTCCACCGCCGCGGTCTTGCGGATCAGGCCGTAGAGGCCGAAGCTGACCGCCAACGTCAGGGAGATCCAGGGCACTCGGCCGAGCCCGACCACTTCGTAGGCCACTGCCGCCGTGGCCATCGCCACCGCCGCCCACTGCAAACCGCGCAGCCGTTCGCGCAAGACGACGACGCCGAGGGCGACACTCACCAAGGGGTTGATGTAGTAGCCGAGGCTCGCTTCGAGCACCCGGTTGGCCGCGACCGCCCAGATGAACACGCCCCAGTTGACGGTGATCACGGCCGCCGACGCGGCCAGCGACGCCAGCACCCGGCGATCGGCGAGGGCCACGGCAACGCGGCGCCAGTGCCGCCAAGCGGTCAGCAACAGGCCGGTGAACACAACCGACCAGACCACCCGATGGGCCAGCACCTCCACCGCCGGCACGGATGACAGCGCCTTGAAGTAGAGCGGGAACAGGCCCCAGATGGCGAACGCGCCGAGGGCCAGCAGAAAGCCGCTGCCGGCCGCGGTCGGCGGCAACGACGGCGGCTCCTCCGCTTCCTCCGTCTTACCGGCGACGACCGCCGTGGCGGCGTCAGAGGGGCTTGTCGGCGACATCGGCGATGGCCTCCCGGGCCTCCCGGGCCAAGGCCGCGACCAGGGTCGCGGCCGGCAACGCCCTGGCTTGCCCGGCCCCCTGCCCGGCCCCCTGGCCAGCCCACAGGGCCATGACGTCGGTGCGGCCCCAGCGGGTGGCGGCGCGCCGCAGCGGCGCGGTCAGGGCGGCCTGGACCGGGTAGGGCGGGATCGCGATACCCGCCTGCTCGATCGCCGCCATCAACGGCGTGCGGATGCCGCGAGCGGCTTTGCCGGTCAGGGCCCGCGTGATCGCCGTTGCCTCGTCGGTGGCGTCGAGGATGGCCTGCTTGTACATGGGGTGGATGCCGCTCTCCATGGTGGCGAGAAAGGCCGTGCCCAGTTGAGCGGCGACGGCGCCCAGGGTGAGCGCCGCAGCGATGCCGCGGCCGTCCATGATTCCGCCGGCGGCGATGACCGGCAGTGGCAATGCCGCAGCCATCTGTGGCACCAGCGCCATGGTGCCGACCAGCCCCCGCTCGAACGTTCCGGTGAAGGTGCCGCGGTGCCCTCCGGCTTCCGATCCTTGCGCCACGACCGCGTCGACCCCGGCCTCCGCCAGGACCAAGCCCTCCGCCACCGTCGTGGCAGTGCCGATCACCACGCAGCCACGGTCGCGGAATGCCCGCAGCATCGTCGCCTCGGGCACGCCGAAGGTGAAGCTGAACACCTCCACAGCGGCCGCCAGCACCACATCCGCCTGCGCCCGAAAATCAGGCGGTGGCGGCAGCGGCCGCGCGGGAACGGTCGAAGCCAACTCCCGGTACCAGGGCGCCAGCAAATCCGCCATCGCCTCGATCGCCGCGGCGTCTGGTTCCGGCCGGTGCACCTCCGGCACGAACAGGTTGACGCCGAAGGGCCGGCCGGTCAGGCGACGCACCTCGTTGATGGCCTGGCCGATGGCCTCGGGCGACATCAGGCCGGCGCCCAGCATGCCGAGCCCGCCGGCTTCGGACACGGCTGCCACCAAGGCCGGGGTGGTGGCCCCGCCGGCCATCGGCGCCTGGACGACGGGATGGCGCAAGGCCAGGCGATCGAGCGAAGGCCAGGGATCGGGCATGGCTGGGTTCCTGTTGCGGCTGCGCGACGACTGATCCTACAGAACGTAGAGAAGAAGCAGCGGCATCGTCGCGAACGCGATCACGGTGGAGATCACTACCACTCCGGCCACATCCTGTGGCGCACGACCATAGCGTTGTGCGAACAGGTAGGTGAACACCGCAGCCGGCATGGTGGATTGCAGGATCAGCACGCCGCGGGCCACGCCCTCCAGGCCGAACAGCCAAGCCACACTCACACCGACGCCGAAGCCGATGCCAAGCCGCAGCAGCGACAGGGCGAGGCTGCGGCCGGCACTGGCCACCTTGAGGCGGCCGAGGGAGACGCCGAGCGCGATCAGCATCATCGGAATGGTGATATCGCCCAGCAGCTTGGTGGTGGCGTTGATCCAACCGGGCGGTGGCAGGTCGATGATCATGAAGGCCAAGGCCGGCGGCAGGGCATACAGCACCGGCACCCGCAGCAGCCCGCGCCACGAGATGGTGCCGGCGGCCAGGGCCGGGCCGAAAATGAACATCGCCACCGAATGGACCGCGAACACGCCGATGGCCAAGCCAAGCCCGGCCTCGCCAAAGGCAAGGAAGCTGAGCGGCAGGCCGACGTTGCCGGTATTGGCGAACACCAGCGCCGGGAGGAAGGTGCGCTGGGGCAACCGCGCCAGGCGCAGCACGCCTGCGGCCAGGGGCGCATTCACAGCCAGCACCAGCAGCGCCGCGGCCACCATGGTGGCGAACGCTTCCGCACTGACGGTCAGGTTGGCGAGGGTGTGGAACACGAGGCAGGGAGCGCCGACATTGGTGATCAGCACGGTCACCAGGTCCACATCGAATCCTTTGCCGGCACGGTCCCAGGCGACGCCGATGGCGACACAGATCAGCACCGGCGCCATCACCGTGAACAGTGCGGCGGCCATCGGCGCCGGGGTGGCCGGGGTCAGGAGGGCAGGTCGGCGAAGTCGTCGTCGCCGACGGTGACGATCCGGAGCGCGGTGGTCGTCCCCGGCGTCATCAACGGCAGGCCGGCGATCACCACCAGAGGATCGCCCACCCGGGCGAGGCCTTCCCGGGCGGCGCAACGCACCGACGCGGCCAGCATCTGCTCGAACTGCTGATGGGTCACCACCTCCAGGGCATCGACGCCCCAGGACAAGGTCAGGCGATGGGCCGTCGAAGCGACCGGGGTCAGGGCCAGGATGGGAACCGGCGGCCGTTCGCGCGAGACCCGGAGGGTGGTCGATCCACTGGCCGTGCAGGTGACGATGGCGGCTGCCGAGATGGTTTCCGCCACCTGTCGGGCGGCACGGCTCAGGGCGTCGCCGGACGTGGGGCGCGGCTCGTGGCTGACGGCGTCGAGGATCTGACGATGCATGTCGTCGCCTTCCACCCGCTGGATGATGCGGTTCATCATCGCCACCGCCTCCACCGGGAATTGGCCGATCGCAGTCTCCGCCGACAGCATCAACGCATCCGCACCCTCGTACACCGCCGTGGCCACGTCGGAAGCTTCCGCCCGGGTCGGGATCGGCGCCTGCACCATGGAATCGAGCATCTGCGTTGCGACCACCACCGGCTTGCCGGCCCGCCGGCAGGCGCGGACCATGCGCTTTTGCAGCACCGGCACGTCTTCCGGCGCCATCTCGACGCCGAGATCGCCGCGGGCCACCATCACCCCGTCCGCTTCCGCCAGAATCGCATCGAATGACTCGATCGCCGAGGGCTTCTCCAGCTTGGCGATCAGGCCGGCACGACCGCCGATTTCCTCCTTGGCAGCGATCACGTCCTTCGGCCGCTGGACGAACGACAACGCCACCCACGGTACACCCAGGCTCAAGGCATGGCGCAGGTCGTCCACATCCTTGGGCGTGAGGGCGGCAAGATCGAGCGCCGCGTCGGGGACATTGACGCCCTTGTGATCGGACAGGACACCGCCCTGCTCGACCCGGGTTTCCAGATGCTGATCCCCGCTTGCCGTGACCCGGAGCCAGATGCGGCCGTCGTCCAGAAGCAGTCGCGCGCCAGGGTGCGTGGCGGCGAACACCTCCGGATGGGGCAGGGTCACGCGCCGGGCATCGCCCGGTGTGGGGTCCGTGTCCAGCCGGAAATCGGCGTTCTGTTGCAGGGTGACACGGCCCTCGGCGAACCGGCCGATGCGCAGCTTCGGCCCTTGAAGATCGGCGATGATGCCGATGGGACGCCCCTGCCGGCGTTCCAGTTCCCGGATCAGGTGGAAGCGGTGCGCGTGATCATCATGGGTGCCGTGGCTGTAATTGAGCCGGAACACATCGGCGCCGGCGTTCACCAGGCGTTCGATGGTTGCCGCATCGCTGGAAGCCGGACCCAGCGTGGCCACGATTTTCGCCTGCCGATCCCTGCGCATGGCGGCATCTCTTAAGGGGCATCGGTGGTCATGTCCACCTGCAAGCTGGCTGACCGGCGCGGCTGTCCGCTGCCCGCCAACAGTCGATCCTTCTGGAGGAACGAAGATGGGATCAGGTCGTTCTTGCCAATGGCGGCGGGGCGGCCGATCATTGAACGGCAGGCTGTGGGTGGCTTACGGGAGTGGATGGCGTGGATGGGCGCTTCTTACCATTCATCCCATGATAGGCGGAGCAAAGGCGACTACCGACGACAATGAGCAAAAAGGGCGACCGATGTCACAAAGCCGTGGATCTGATAAATCAGTAAAGAATATCTTTGTGGTTGGGCTTGATGAGTTGAACAAGTCCTTACTGAAGACGGTGCCGCATGCGCAGTACTATCGGTTTCACTCTCTGTTCACTTTTGACGAGGTGGTGCACCCCGATGGCCCTTTCGACGTCGCGAAAGCGTGCAAAAAAGCGGAGGCGTGGCTGGCGGCCTGCGAGCATCGTCCCGATGCCATCGTGGGCTACTGGGACTTTCCGACAAGCACCATGCTTCCGATTCTTAGAGAGAATGCCGGCCTGCCCTCTCCTTCTTTGGAAAGCATTTTGCGGTTGGAGCACAAATTGTGGGCGCGGCTTCAACACCAGAAGGTCGTCCCTCATTTGACCCCGAAATTTGCTGCATTCGATCCCTTCTCCATTGAAAGTGACGAAGCCCTTCCGCTCTACTATCCTTTTTGGATAAAACCCATCCGGTCCCATTCTTCGTTTCTTGGATTTCGGATCGATAAGCGACAAGCATTTGAAGACGCGCTTGAAAAAATTCGGGAAAGGATTCAATTCGTCGGCAAGCCATTCAATCAGATTATGGAACGCGCTGACCTTCCATCGGAAATCAGGGCAGTCGATGGCTATCATTGCATTGCAGAGGAAATCATATCTGACGGAAGACAATGTACCGCCGAGGGATACGTGAGCAACGGACGCATTGTCGTATACGGCATTGTCGACTCTCACCGAGAAGGGAAGCATCGGAGCAGTTTTCAACGCTATCAATATCCAAGCTCTTTGCCGATGTCGGTCCAGGAAGAAATTTCTGCAGCGTCGGAGGCCGTAGTCCACGCTTCCGGATATGACAATGCACCATTTAACGTCGAGTTTTTCTGGGATGAGGATAGTGAGCGCTTATCTCTTCTTGAGGTCAATGCTCGCATATCCAAATCCCATTCCCCGCTCTTCCAGATGGTCGATGGCGTCTCTCATCATCATGTGATGATCGAGACGGCGCTGGGTCAGGAGCCTCACTTGCCACACCGGCAAGGGCGCTTCAGAATGGCCGCCAAGTTCATGCTGCGTCGGTATTCGGATGCGGTCGTGAAACGGATCCCGAATCAAGAGGATATCGATCGAGTGCAGGCACGCTATCCCGAGGCCTTGGTCAGGATCATGGTCAAAGAAGGGCAACGGCTCTCCCGCCTTGCGTGGCAGGACGCTTACAGTTTCGAATTTGCGGAGCTGTTCCTCGGTGCAAATTCCGAGAAAGAACTCCTCGATAAGTATCAAAAGACCCGCGCCATGCTTGGATTTGACTTCGAAAATGAGGGGACCCTGGATGAAATCGCGCACTGACCTGCCCTGTCAGGTCGAATGCCGTGATCCCGTCTGGATCCCCCTGTCGGACGGTATCTCCCTGGCGGCGCGGGTGTGGCTGCCGCACGGGGCGGAGCAGGCACCCGTCCCGGCCGTTCTGGAATACATCCCGTACCGGCGCACCGATGGCACGGCCGTCCGGGATTCGATCATGCACCCGTACTTCGCCGGGCATGGTTTCGCCTCCATCCGGGTGGACCTGCGCGGCAGTGGCGATTCCGAAGGGGTGTTGCTTGACGAATACCTCCAACAGGAACTCGACGACGGCGTCGAGGTGTTGCGATGGATCGCGTCGCAACCCTGGTGCACCGGTGATGTGGGGATGATCGGCATCTCCTGGGGCGGGTTCAACGGGCTGCAGATCGCCGCGATGCGCCCGCCGCAACTCCGCGCGATCATTACCCTCAGTTCCACCGATGACCGGTACGCCGACGACGTACATCACATGGGCGGATGCTTGTTGGGCGATAACCTGTCCTGGGCGTCGACGATGTTCGCCTACAACAGCTTGCCGCCCGACCCGGCGATCGTGGGTGACCGCTGGCGGGCGTTGTGGCATCAGCGCCTGGCCCAGTGTGAGCCATGGCTGGTCACCTGGCTGCGGCATCAGCGCCGGGATGATTACTGGAAGCATGGCTCGATCTGCGAGGATTATTCGGCAATCCAGGTTCCCGTGTTTGCGGTCAGCGGCTGGGCCGACGGGTATTCGAACGCGGTCTTCCGGCTGATGGAAAACCTGAAGGTGCCGCGCCTGGGTCTGGTCGGGCCGTGGAGCCATCAGTATCCGCATCTGGGTGTGCCGGGTCCCGCCATCGGCTTTCTGCAGGAGGCGGTGCGGTGGTGGGATCGGTGGCTCAAAGGCCACGATACGGGAATCATGGACGAACCCATGGTGCGTGCCTGGATGCAGGACAGCTGCCCACCCACGACCAGCTACACCGAACGGCCGGGGCGCTGGGTGGGTGAGGCGTCCTGGCCGTCGGGCGACATCACGGATCAACACTATCGGCTCACCATTCACAATGGCCTGGATGCGGTGGATGCGGCGGAGGCCGTACACGAGGAACGCGACCGGGACCTTGACGTGGTCACGGTCCAGTCCGCGCTCACGGTCGGTCTGTTTGCCGGAAAATGGTGTTCCTATGCGGCCGGCCCCGACCTGGCGCACGATCAGCGCGAAGAAGATGGCAGTGCACTCGTGTTCGAGAGCGCTCCGCTGAAACACGAACTGGAGGTTCTGGGGGCTCCCGAAGTTGACCTCGAGGTTGCGGCGGACCAGCCCCAGGCGATGATCGCCGCGCGGCTGTCCGACGTGGCGCCCGACGACAAGGCCACGCGGGTCAGCTACGGGCTCCTTAATCTCACGCACCGGGAAAGCGTGGAGACGCCGCAGCCGCTCGAGCCCGGACGCTTCTACCGGGTTCGGCTTCGTCTCAATCATATCGCCCAGTCGTTTCCCGCCGGACACCGGCTCCGGCTCTCGCTTTCAACGTCATACTGGCCGTTGGCTTGGCCCTCACCCGAGGCGGTCCGCCTGAGCGTGCGGCCGGGCGCAAGCCGGCTTTCGCTGCCGATCCGGGGCCGGCGGGATGCACAAGACGCCCACATCACGTTTGCGGACGCCGAAGGCGCCGTCCCGCTGCAGCGCACGATGCTGCAGCCTGAAAACCACAACTGGCTGGTCCACCGGGACCTCGCCACGGATACCTCCACGCTGGATGTCATCAACGACGCCGGCCGCTACCGCCTCGAGGACAGCGACCTTGTCGTCGGTCGCTCGGCGCGGGAGTGGTACACATCCCGGGCTGACGATTTTCAGTCGGTCCGCGGCGAGACGGTGTGGGAGCGCAGCCTTGCACGCGGTGACTGGTCGGTGCGCACCGTGACGCGAACGGTGATGACCTCGGATGCGACCGACTTTCACATCGCCGCCGATATCGATGCCTATGAGGGCGAGCGCCGCGTATTTTGCCGGACCTTTTTCCATTCCGTTCCCCGGGATTACACTTGAGGCCGGGCGCCAACGCCGCGCCGCGCCGGGCTTGCGCTCACGGCACGCAACGGACGCCCGGAGCGGACACGCGGACCGGCGTTTCCAGGCCCGGTCACCGCCGCGCCGGCGGTCTTGGGGCAGGGGGACGGCCGCGTACGGGCTATCCTCGCCCGGGTGCCTTGCGGCACGACTTCAGCCGAGGGGACAGCCGGAACAGGGGTCCTCTCAGGGGTCTTCTTCATGAGTGAACCAAAGGACGGCGGCGAACTGATCATCCGCGAGGCCCGGTCCGACAGCGACTACCACAAGGCCTATCCCATCGTCCGCCAGCTGCTGCGGGACCTGGACATGCAGGTGTATGCCACCCGGGTATTCGTGGCCCGGGCCACCGGCTATCGCATGTTCGTGGCGGAGATCGGAGAGCAGATCGTGGGCGTGATCGGCATCGTTCCCAACCACAACCTGCACGATGGCTTCGCCCTCTACATCGAGCACGTGATCGTCGACAAGGCCAGCCGCGGCAAGGGATACGGAAGCAAGCTGATCCAGTTCGCCGAGATGATGGCCAAGGAGGAGGGCTGCCGGGTGGTGGAACTCGACTCCGACTTCGAGTTCGCCGAGGCCCAGAAGCTGTACGAAAAGAGCGGTTACCGGCGCTATGGCTATTGCTATGCCAAGACGCTGCGCGGCCGCTTCGGTGATGAGCCGTAAGATGCCGTGAACCCGGCGAAGCGGGGCGAAGGCGGTGGCGTCCGTGCCGCGGCCAACGCAGCGCTCCAATCCTGATGGCAGGCTGCGGGACGTCGCCGCACTCAGTCCGTGATATTATTCCCACACCCGCCGGCAAAGTGCGCGAGACCGCCGCCGGAGGCCGACACCTGCCCAAGAACGGCATCGATGGGGCCGGCCGTGGCGATCGGCGGGGCGCCGGTATGATGCACTTTTGATGCGAAAAGATACCGGCGGGATGCGGAAAAGACCGGGTTTTCCGGCCTAACTTATTGATATAAAAAGAAAACGCCAAGTCCGGCGCGGGACAATGTATGCATTTGTTATCATTTGTTATCATTTTGAGGATTTTCGTGTTTAGAATCAGATGCTTAGGTTTTCGGGGGCAGGGCCGGTCCGAGCTTGCGCCGAGGCAACCCGACATGATGGCACAGCTTGCCAAGCTGGGCAAGGTATATTGTCCTAGATTTTTCGTATCGGGCCGCCGCCAGGGATTTTCGTGGAGTGCATGGTGGCCGGGCGGCGAGGGGCACGGCGCGCAACAGGTGCGCGCCCGGAGGGACCGGACGCCTACGGCCCCACTTGGCCCTCGCCGTCGAAGCGGGCGGTCCGCTGAACGTCGGTGCGGCGGTGGCGACCTGTGGTCGGCTCACCCCACCCGGCGAAAAAGTTTCCGATGCCACTCCCTGGTGTGACGGTCGTCGCAGCAGCTGTAACCGATCCGTGGTTTAATCGTGGCTGCCGTTCGGGATTGGAGGAGCGCGCCATGCGGATGACACGAGAGGATCAGGTGCTCAGGCGGCGTCGCGAGGATCGCGCGCAGCCACGGTTTCCGGTGCTGTGGTCGGCCAAGCTGACGGCCGAGTCCCAGTTCGAGCGCTACGTGCTCAGCGGCCGGATCCGCAACATCTCGATTTCCGGGGTTCATGTTCTGGTGGACACGGAAGTCGCGCCGGGCGGTACCGTCACCCTCAGGATCGACCGCGTCGGCACCTTCACGGGCCGTATCGCGTGGTCGCAGCCCGGTCGCCTCGGCATCAGCTTCGACGATGCATCGGAGCCGATGGTGGCCCTGATGGTGGGCCGGCTGTGCGCCGGCCGTCAGCCCGAGGCGTGAGATACCGTCACGCTGAGCACGTGCTTTCTGTGCGGGGAGCGGGCATGCAACCAAGCGCTGCGGGACGATATGCGGATCGATCTCAGCCTGGTGCCGATCGGTGACGGCCTCACCCTGGCCCGAAGCGCGCCACCGGCGAGCCGGCCTGAGCGGCACTGCGCGCGCTCGATCGCATGTGAGACAGGATGGGGCCCGCGACGACCCCGTCGCTGGCCCGGGTGGGCACCGCTTCAACCGTCGCCGCACCCGCAACGCCGCCTTCGGTTGCCGGCTCGGCATCGGCGCGCGGACACGGCCCGTCACTTACACGCCGTTGATCGCGCCGAAATTATTGGGATGAGCCTTTGAGTCAATTCCTTCACACGCCTGACCATGGCCCTTTCGAGCGCTATCGATGCCAAAGGACAATAACCTGATGATCCCAAAAAAGCTCGATTTTCTTCAGTTGATTTCGATGACCATTCCTCTTTATCAGATAGACATAAGGTGTTGCGCCCAAATTATTTGTGGCGATCAAAAAGAATTGCCGGACCGAATTCTTGAGTGCCGTAACCACGTTCGCCCCAACCGCATTCCCCCTAACCGCAATCTGAAGCGGCCCCAAATGCTGCAAGAAGGAACCATAATTATTGCAGCACACCGCCCGCCCAGTCGCCACGTCATCTCTGCGGCGCCTCTCGTACAAGAGCGAAGCAACCACACGGTAGCTGACATCAACGTTGCGGAGAGCTGGAGGCGGTGAAATTTTCAACCACGCCAGGGCGATGGGAGCCTTAGCCCGCTGCCAATGGGTCATTGGAGGCATGCGACTCATTGATGCATCCTTCGTTCCAAATCTGCCTTGATGCTGCCCTGCCTTGTTCTCTAGTTTCAGTTTATGCCTCAAGTGAGCATTAGCCCACGGACTGGTCTATCAGCGCCAGCCTTCAGTTCACTCGGTCTCGCTCAGGCGGACGCGGCGGACAGTCTGAATTTGGCCAGTGTCCGTGATGCAGGCGAGGAAGTCCAGCCCCAGTCACCGCCGCGAGGCTTTGCTGCACGGGCCCTCGGTTGGGTTGCCGGCCAGGACGCGGTCGGCGTATGCAGAGGCTCCGTTCCAGACCGGAAGCTGCCTGCCTTGGCGTTCAAGCGTCACGCCGAGCGTCGTCATCATGTTCCCGAGCGGCGGAACCCGGTCGCGAACCAGGCGGAGTATGATGCGGCCTTGCGACAGCGGGGCAGCCTCACCGTCATCGTGCCGCCACGGGCTATCGCGGTTCCGAGCGCTTCGGCCGAGACGGTTCCCACACAGCAGGACCGTCACCTCCACACCATCAGTGCGGCACGCCGAATTCGTCGTAGCCGATAATGTCGTCCGCGCTGCGAATGTCGAAGTCGGGCAACGCGGCGCACTCCTCGCCCAACGCGTTCAGCCGCTTGGCCAGTCCCATGCGGTCAGGCGCGTGACGACGCCGCTCGCGATCGAGCCGTTCGGCGAGCGCCTTGCGCACGCTCCGATCAGCGTCTCAACCGTCAGCGCCGCCACCTCGCGAGCGAAGCGGTCCGTCTCCGGATCTTTCAGGCTGGCGGCCATCGCCACCTCTTGCTGGAACTACCAGCTAAATCTAGAACCCGAGGCGTTCACTGTCGCGAGGGCTGGAGGCGGACGGCGGGCGAGCATGGCCATCGCCGGGGCATCGCCGGGTCCGGAGGGGGCGTCCGTCGCCAGCCGCACGGTGTTGCGGGTGAGGGTGGCGAGGTCGGAGCGGCGTGGGCGCCCCGGCCGACCGCCCGTCTTGACCGGCGGGTCAACGCGGCCCGAACAGGAGCCACAGCACGAAACCCAGCAGCGGAAAGATCAGAATGATCACGACCCAGAAGACCTTGGCGCCGGTACTGGCGCCGCTGCCGACGGTCTTGACGATCGCGTAAACGTTCAACACCAGCAGCAGCAGGCCAAGCAGGCCGCCCACCTCGATACCCATAGCGGAACCCTCCTGATGCGTGACGGGCGCGGCCCGTGACGGCGGTGCGGCCCGGGGGTGGCGCTTGACGCACGCCCGGCCGGGACTTTAGGTCTGTCCGTGAGCGCAGGAAAGCGCAGACTGGGTTTCCCGTGAAAGGCGAACGGCGTGGGTGCTTGTGGCTGAGGTGTTAAGGCGATGCCTGTCGGCACCCCCTGTCCGCCGGTTGGCGCGGGGCGTGGCCGGGGGCTTTTTCGTCATGGCGGTGCTGGCCGGCCTGCCGGCCTGCGGCGACACATTGCTGGACCTGTTCCGGGCGGAAAAGCCGCCCGGGGCCCTCCTCAAGGAGACGCCACCGGAGATCCAGGCGACCCCGGTACCGCTGAACATGGCCTCCCCCGAGGTCGTTGAGGTGGGGCAGCTCCGCTATCGCGGCGGATTATCGCTGACGTCGGAGGATCGACGGTTCGGCGGCCTGTCCGGGCTTACGATCGACCCGGAGGGCCGGGACTTCATCGCGGTTTCCGACGCGGGCTACTGGATCTCGGGCGGTCTCGTTCATGATGACGCCGGTGACCTCGTCGGGGTCATCGACGTACGCATCGAGCCGATGCGGGATGTGGACGGCCGCTACCTGCGCTGGTCACATTACCGGGACGCTGAATCCGTCACCCGAACGCCCGACGGATCCCTGGTCGTCGCGTTCGAGCAGCAGCACCGGCTGTGGTCCTATGCGGACGTGGGAACAACACCGACAGCGTTGGCCTCGCCGCCCGGGCTGGATGCGGCGCCCAGCAACGAAGGGATCGAAGCGCTGGCCACCCTCCCCGACGGGCGGCTTCTGGCCCTCACGGAGGGATTGTTCCTCGAATCGGGCCTGCTCAGGGGCTGGGTGGAGGATGGCGCCGGCGGCTGGCATGCGCTGTCATACGGGACCGGCGGGGGGTTTCGCCCGACCGGGGCGACCGTCCTCCCCGATGGGGATGTCCTGGTTCTGGAACGCCGCTTCCCGCCCGTGGGTGCCCGTTTCCGCCGGTTCCCGGCCAGCGAGGCTGTTGCCGGTGCGACCATCCGGCCTCGGGAGATCGCCCGCCTGGAAGGCGCCCTCACGGTGGACAACATGGAAGGGATCAGTGCCCGGCTGACGCCCGACGGCCGAACCCTGGTGTACGTGGTGTCGGACGACAACTTCCGGCCGATCCAGCGCACGCTGTTGATGCTGTTCGAGGTGCTTGAATAATCCGGCAAGTGCGCTGCTGAGACGGCGCACCTATATCTCGGGCCATGCGTCCCGCCACCTCTGCCGACTCCGGATCCCGGCCGCCGCGCAAGCGCACCGACCTCCAGACGATCCGCACGCTGCTGCCGTTCCTATGGCCGGCAGACGCGCTGGAATTGCGTGTCAGGGTGGTTATCGCTGTCGCGTTCCTGATGGCGGCCAAGGTGGCCAATGTCGCTGTCCCGTTGTTTTACAAGGAGGCGGTCGATGCCCTGACCGGCGAGGGGTCTGCCTTGGTGGCGGTGCCACTGTTCATGCTGATCGCCTATGCCGTGGGAAGGGTTCTCGCCCAGGCGTTCGGTGAACTCCGCGATGCGGTGTTCGCCAAGGTGGCACAGCGGGCGATCCGCCAAGCGGCGCTGGCCACCTTCCGCCATCTGCATCGGCTGAGCCTCCGCTTCCATCTGGACCGGCGCACCGGCCAGATCAGCCGGGCCATCGAGCGCGGCACCGATGGCATCGAGTTCCTTTTGAACTTCATGCTGTTCAACGTGGTGCCGACGCTGTTCGAGGTGCTGCTGGTGTGCGGCATTCTGTGGGCCCTGTTCGGCCCGTGGTATGCCTTCGTGACCTTCATCTGCATCGCCGGCTATGTCGCGTGGACGCTCGCCGTCACCGAGTGGCGGATCAAATTCCGCCGGGCGATGAACGAATCCGACAACGCGGCCCACACCAAGGCCATCGACAGCCTGCTCAACTTCGAGACCGTGAAGTACTTCGGGAACGAAGGTCACGAGGCCAGACGGTTCGACACCGCCCTTGCGGCCTATGAGACCGCCGCCATCCGCAGCAAGGTATCCTTGAGCCTGTTGAACATCGGCCAGGGGGTGATCGTCGCCATCGGCCTCGTCGTGCTCATGGTGATGGCGGCACGGGGGGTGGTTGCGGGAACCATGACCGTTGGCGACTTCGTGCTCGTCAACTCTTACCTGATCCAGCTGTTCCTGCCGCTCAATTTCCTCGGTTTCGTCTATCGGGAGATCAAGCGCTCGCTGATCGACATGGAGCACATGTTCGGTCTGCTCGATGAAACCGCGGAGGTCGAGGACCGCCGTGACGCGCCGGCACTGCGCCCCAGCGCCGGGGACGTGGTGTTCGACCGGGTCAGCTTCGCCTATGACCGCCGCCGAACGGTTCTGGACAGTGTCTCCTTCACCGTGTCACCGGGCCGGACACTGGCCATCGTCGGTCCCAGCGGGGCCGGCAAGTCGACCATTTCCCGGCTGCTGTACCGGTTCTACGACCCGTCGGAAGGCGCCATCCGGATCGACGGCCAGGACATCCGCGACGTCACCCAGGCCAGTCTGCGCGCCGCCATCGGGATCGTGCCCCAGGACACGGTGCTGTTCAACGATACGATTCTGTACAACATCGCCTACGGCCGGCCCGACGCCTCGCACGGCGAGATCGAACGGGCGGCACAGCTGGCGCGCATCCATGATTTCATCGCGACCCTGCCCGACGGCTACGACACCGTGGTGGGCGAACGCGGTCTCAAACTCTCCGGCGGCGAGAAGCAGCGCGTGGCCATCGCCCGGACGATCCTGAAGGATCCCGCCATCCTTGTGTTCGATGAGGCCACATCGGCGCTCGACACGCACACCGAGAAGGAGATCCAGGGGTCGCTCAGGGAGGTCTCCGCCGGCCGCACCACCCTGGTGATCGCGCACCGGCTTTCCACGGTGGTGGAGGCGGATGAGATCATCGTGCTGGACCAGGGGCGAATCGTCGAGCGCGGTCGACACGCCCAGCTGCTTGCCGCGGCCGGGCGCTATGCCGACATGTGGCAGCGGCAGCAGGCCGCAGCCGAGGCGGAGGAAATTCTCGAACATGCGGCGAGCCCATCCCGGGGCTCCGCAGCGGCAGAATGAGCAGGAAGCGGCTCGACGTCTGGAAAATGGTGCCACCGGGTTTCAACCGCCTTCTCAAGGGCCGCCCGCAATGGTAGGCTCGTGCTGGTTTTTTTAGAGAACTTGGCCACGTTCAGACGACTTTGGATTCAGGGGACCGACCACCCATGCGAGGTATCATGACCGGACAGCGCCTCCTCGATCTGCGGCAGGCTCATGAGCACCATCTCCAGGGACGGGCGCCGCATCTGTTGGCGCGACGAGGGTTTCTGGCCAGCGGCCTGGCCGCAGCCGGTCTCGCCGCCACCATCGGCAACGCCAAGGCCTTCCAGGTGATGGAGATTGCCAATCCGTTCCCCAAGGTGCCGGAACGGGACGGCGTCCTGCCGTGGCGGATGCTGGCTCAGGTGGAAGGCGACGGCTGGATCGAGCCGTTCCGGTTCGCGCCGGAGATCAAGGCGCTCAACGGGACCGAGGTGACCGTCGATGGCTACATGCTGGCGTACGACGATGCGCCCAAGCAGCGGGAATTCCTGCTGACCGCCTACCAGGCGCACTGCCCCTTCTGCATGCCTGGCGGCATGACGTCGATGATCGACGTCTCCATGGATTTGCCGGTTGCGGTGAGCGAAGGCATCGTGACCGTGCGTGGTCCGCTCACCGTCATCGAGGACGAGGGCTATGGCCTTCTCTATGCCATCGCCAACGCGGCCCCGGTCTGACGCGGCCCCGGTCTGACGCGGGCCCGGCCTCAGTCGATTCCGGTCTGACGTGGGCCCGGCCTCAGTCGATACCGGCCTGACGTGGCCTTGGCAGGCCGGCCTGAGGTCCGGTTTGCCTGCGCGCTGGCCCGGACCGGCGGGCGGACGGCATACCCGCTTCCCAGGCCCGTGACGCCTACAGCGAGAATTCGCCTTGCCGGGCATCGGCCAAGCCATGGGGGCGGGGCGCGGGCGAGTCGAAGGTTCCGGCTGACTGCAGGAATGCGGCACTCAGCAGCGGGCTCTCGCAAATCCGGGACAACAGGTCCGCCTGCCGCGGTTCCAGGGCGACCAGCCGGCCAAGCACGTTCAGGACGTTCAGCAGTTCGGTGGTGTACTCGGCGAGCCAGTGGTCCGGCTGCACCGTGTCCAGCGGCGACGGCGGGCGGCGATCGCCGATGATGGGGCGGCTGCGGTCCCGGCGACGGTAGCTGAACCACTGCACCAGCACCGGTTTGCCGGAAACCTGGTACGCCCACACGGCCTTGGGCACGTTGTCGATAAACCCTTCCCCGATGATCAGCCGCTGCCTCGCGGCGTCGTAGTCGACGGCATTGGGCATCCGGTCGGGATCCGACGGGATGGCCCCGTCGCGCGGAATGGTCGGCCCCTGGCCGGGGGGTAGGCGCGGCGACCCCGCCGGCCGGCCGGCTTCCGGGTCGGCGAATCGCTCGCCGAAACAGTGCAGCCAGACAACCTCCCGGCCGAGATCGACCGCCGCCCGGAACAGCGCCGGGTCCGCGGTCAAGGGGATGCGCAATCCCGGCTGCACCAGGTCCTGGCGGAAGCGCGCGGTGTAGGCGGGATTCGCCGCCACCGCGGCGATGTAGGCCAGCACGTCCCGCGCCGTCACCGGCAGGCGGTAAACCGACTCGAGGACGGCCATCAGCGCCGGCTTCACGTTGGGGCGGGTCGCTTCCCGGTCGGCCCAGAGCGGGAATACGCGGCCGCCTCTGCCATGATAGTGGTGAGAATCGGGCACGAGAGCAGTGCAGACAAGTGCCGGACCGCTGGTCGGCGTGCGATCATGTGGCGCAGTTAAGTAAATCTGCTGATTTGATCCAATTTTCCATAGTCGTGGCCGGGCAGATAAAAGTAGACGGTTGTCTGGTAAAATCCACTGGCGGTCGAATGACCGAAACCCGTATCGCGTCGGCGCGACGGCTCCAGCCTTGTCATTTGCCACCGTCACCGGCCGGCTCTCGTGCCCGAACAGGCCCTCGGCAACCACTTTGTTGGTGTGGCGGTCGGCGGGCTTGCCCCCGCGCAAGGTGGGGTGAAAAAGGACCTCCTTCCGGTCGGGATCGCGTTCCCGCACGAGTCGCTTCCAGCGCTCCCGCAAGGACTGCGCGTCGGGCGCGATGACCCACGTGCGCCCGGCCAGCACGCCGGGGCTGCTCAGGGAAAACAGGTCGCACAGGTCCGGATAGTCCGCCCAGGCGCCGGTCGCCGATGGGTAGAACGAGGCGCGCGGTTGCGCCGGACAGTCGGCCCAGGCGGCATCGTCCAGGCGCACCGCGGCCAGCGCCTTGAACTTGTCCTGACGATGCCCGGCCGGCAGGGCTCGGTAGCGCACGCGGGCGGGTTCCGGCGATCCGGCATCGGTCCGGCGGAGCGCGAGGACGATGCACACCGGCTGCTGCACGCCCTCGAACACCCGGCTGGATACCGCCGGCTGATGCCCCTCCGGAGAGCAGTCGATCACCCAGATGACGTCGGCCTCGGCGCGCAGCTCGGCCCGCATCTTCTGAAAGCCGGGGCCGTTGAGGAATCCGGCCACGGTGATGAAACAGACGATGCCCTTGCGCTCGCGTGGCCGGCCGGTGCCGGGATCCCAGTCGCCGTCGCCGAACACCTTCCAGGTCGCCCACCGCCAGAAATAGACATAGAGGTTGCGCAGGTGCTTGGCGTGCGCGCCGACCCCCCATTCGGCCGGCGGCAGCCAATGCTTCAACGGCGCCGGCAGGTTACCGCTGCCGGCTTCGACCCAGCCGCCGAGGCCCTTGGCTTTCTCCTTGTAGGGCGGGTTGCCGATCACCACCGTGATCGGCTCATGCCGCTTGATGGCGTTGGCTTGGCGGCGGGACTCCGCCAACGGTTCCAGCAGTTGCGGGATCCATTCCTGCTCGATCTTGGGATTGCCGAGGGTATCGGTGACGAACAGCCTGAGCGGCGGCACCGGCGCGGCGGGCCGGTGGCCGGTGAGTTCGTGAATTTCCGCCAGCAGCCGCACCTGTGCCACGGCGAACGGACCGAACTGGATCTCGAAGCCGATCAGGCGCGCAATGGCGGCCTCGATCGCACCCGGCACCGCCCCCGGCCCCTGATCCGCTTCGACGGTTTCGGCAATGCGCCGGAGAATGCCCAAGAGGAACGTGCCGGTCCCCATCGCCGGATCGGCGACGGTCACGTCCGGCGCCGCCAGACCCTGCACCAGGCCGAACTGCGCCGGCGCGCGCAAGGCATCATCGACCAGCCGCACCATCGCCTGCACCACCTCGGGCGGCGTGTAGTACGATCCGGTCTTCTTCCTGAGGGCATTGTCATAGACGGTCAGGAACGCTTCGTAGAAGTACAGCCATGCCTCGGGTTCGCCCTTGCTGATCGCCGGCCAGTGAACGGCGTCCAGAACCCGGGTCAGGGTCGCCAGCGAGGTCTTCAGCGTTGCCTCGTTCTCGGCATCGTCGGTCAGCAGCCGGAGCGCGGTACCGATCAGGGTATTGGTCTGGCGCAGGTCCCGAGCCACCCGGTCGAGCCCGCCCAGCAACGGAATGTCGCGGGCGCGGGCCATCAGGAGGCCGAATGTGACCGCCTGGGCGTAGCCGTCGGCAAAGGCCTCGTCGGTGGCGTTGGGAAACAGCAGCCGCCGCCAGTCCCGGGCCAGATTGGTGAGCGGGTCGGAACCCAGCGCCAGCTGCTCGGTCACTTCCTCCCGCAGAAGGCGGCAGAGCCGCGCCGTCGTCTCGGCGAGTTGCGCCGCGGAGCGAGGCGGGATCGGCTGCCACTGGAAGAAATCGGTGAAGAGCGTGAGCAGCGCGGGCGGTGCGGTGACGCTGCCGCCCGCCGTGGTGATATCGCCGTCAAGCGCGACTACCCGGCCTGCCAGTGTGCCGTCACACCACAGGCTGAAGGCATTGCCGTCGGTGTAGATCAGGTTCGGCAGGCTCCGCAGCTTGTCCCACTGCTCCTGGTCGTGGCGATCGTGGAAGCGCCTGGGGTCGGCACCCTTGCCGGGAGCCTTGATTTCGATGAAGCCGATCAGCGCCCGGTTCACGCTCACAGCATAATCCGGCCGGGTCTTGAGGTCGGCCAGCGACGATTCGCCCACCAGCACCACCGAGTCCGTGGGCAGACCGATCAGATCGGCGAGGTCGGCAACCAGGGCCTCGATGGGTGCGCGGAGCTGATCTTCCGGCGCGCCGGCCGCCGCCGGGCTGCTCAGCTTCGTCCGGGCGGTGGCGGCGAATGCTGCAACCACGGTGGCGAGGCCCTCGGCGACGGTCATGGCTGGCCCTTCATCCGATGATCGCAGCACTCGATCCGGTTATGGCTGCTGACAGGTTGCCGGCGTCGGCGCCGTGGCAGCGTTTGCCCCCGTCAGGGACGAATGCCGACATCGGACCGCTCCACAACTGTTCCCGGGCGGGTTGTGGTTGTCAAGGAAGGGACGGGCAGGGCCAAGATACCAGTCGATGCCCGATGACCGCTCCCGGGGGTCCGCGTTCCGGGATCCCGATTGCGGCCGCTGACCCGAGATGCCGGTTGGCAACGGGAGCCGTGGGCTCTAGCCTTGCGAGCGTGTGCGTTTTGGCGGCCGAGCGTTATGCGGCCGGCATCCGTTCGAAAGGGAACCCCGTGCGACCGAAATCAAGAGCGCAATGACAGGCGTCGTCGCCCTGATTGTCGCGGGCGGGCGCGGCGAGCGCTTCGGTAGCGGCGTGCCCAAGCAGTACCAGCTTCTGTCCGGCGTTCCGATGCTGCGGCGCGCCGTGGAACCGTTTGTGCGGCATCCGGGTGTCGACCGGGTGCGCGTCGTCTACCGTGCGGCGGACCACGATCTCTACGCTTCCGCCATGGCCGGGCTGGACCTCGACCCACCGGTCGCGGGCGGCGACAGCCGCCAGGAGTCGGCCCGCCTCGGCCTTGAGAGTCTGGCTCCGGATCCGCCGGGAAGTGTCCTTATCCATGATGCGGCCCGTCCCTGCTGCCCGTCCGACCTGATCGACCGGGCGCTGGAAGCGCTCAAGACGGCCCCGGCGGCGGTGCCGGCGGTGCCGGTGCAGGACACCTTGAAGCGGGAGGCCCCGGACCGGCCGGGTGTTGTGGCCGCCACCGTCGACCGGGCCGGGCTCTACCGGGCGCAGACGCCGCAGGCCTTTCGGTTCGAGGCGATCCTCGCGGCGCATCGCCAGTTCGCAGGCGAGGCTTGCACCGACGATGCCGCGGTGGCCGAGCGGGCCGGTCTCGCCGTGGTCCTGGTGCCCGGGGACGAGGCCAACATCAAAATCACCACCCCGGCCGACATCCGCCAAGCCGAACGCGGTGCGGCGGTGGCGGCGACCGAGACCCGCACCGGCATCGGCTTCGATGTTCACCGCTTCGGGCCGGGCAACCACGTCATGCTCGGCGGCATCGCCATCCCCCATATTGCCGGCCTGATCGGCCATTCCGATGCGGACGTGGCCCTCCACGCCGCCACCGACGCGATTCTCGGGGCCATGGCCGCCGGCGACATCGGCAGCCATTTCCCGCCCAGCGATCCACGCTGGCGCGGCGCCCCATCGGCCCATTTCCTGCGCCACGCGGCCGGACTGGTGGCACGGGCCGGCGGTGAAATCCTGCACCTGGACATCACGATCATCTGCGAGCGCCCGAAGATCGGCCCGTATCGCCCGGCCATGACGGTTTGCATCGCCGACATCCTCGGCCTCGACCCGCGACGCGTCAGTGTCAAAGCAACGACCACGGAACGTCTGGGCTTCACCGGCCGCAGCGAGGGGATCGCCGCGCAGGCCGCGGCCACGGTGCGGTTGCCGGCGCTGCCGAAAGCCGTCCGGCCCGACCCGACGGGACCGTGAGACCTAGCGGGTCTCTTCTGCAATCCAGGCGAGAAACGCCGGGTTGCCGGCCGTGATCGGGATCGCCACCACGCATGGACAGGTATAGGTGTGCAGTTTCCTGATCCGCTCCGTCAGGCGCGGCACGACGCTGTCCTCGGTCTTCAGGATCAGCGCCACCTCGCCCTCCTCCTGCACGGCGCCCTCCCAGCGGAACACCGAGGTCATGGCCCCGAGCACGTTGGCGCATGCCGCCAGCCGATCACCGATCACGGTGCGGGCGATGCGGATGGCTTCGTCGCGATCAGGTGTGGTGACGTAGATCAGGACTGCGGCCATGGCATGATCCCCTGCACGTGCGTTGGACGCCTACTCGCCGACGCGCTCGAGGAAGCCGGTCACCAAGGTCCCGACTTTCCCGTCCCGGATACGATAGAACTCCAGGCGCAAGCCGTCGTCGATCAAGGTGCGATCATAGGTTTGCAGGTCGTAACCGCCATCCGGCGTAATGATCAAGGCATAAACCGACAGCGTGCTATCGATGATCCGCGCCCATACGAACGGATCCCCCTGCATAGGATCCAAGGGCACCCGATGGCCGAAAAGATTGCGCCGCATGGCCGAAGCGAACACGTGCGGCTCCGCTGTCGGCACGAAATCGATGGAGTAGGACTTTCGCGAGTGTTCATCGGACTCGGTGTGGATCACGGTCGTCCACGACAGATTGAATCCGCGACGCTCCGGGCGGATGGTGACGCCGAGGTCGCGTTTCTCCAAGCCGTAATCCGTGACGGAAATGCTCTGGCCTTCATAGACGCCGAAGAACCGGTCGATCGGCAGGTGATCGGCTGCCGCCGCCGCGGTCCCGACGACCAGGACCAACACGACCCCACCAAGCCGTCTCAGCAGGGCGATCACGATGCAGGTCGCCACGAACATCATCCAGACATATGGTCGGAGCGGCCGGATTTGAACCGACGACCCCTACACCCCCAGTGTAGTGCGCTACCAGGCTGCGCCACGCTCCGTCCGAACCGGAACTATAGCCCCGGCGGCCGATCCGGCGCAATGATCGGCCGCGGGGGTGCAGGCCGCGTGGTGGTCGCCGGCGGCCGCTTGACTGCCTTCTCCTTGGGCAAATGCCGAGACGGCGGGCAGAGTGGGCTGGCAATGGCGCCGGCTGTCCGGGGGGCGCGTTGAATTCCGTTGCGGAATCTTAAGCTTGAGGTACCTCTTGCAGTTCTGGCACGGCCCGTGCTTGAGATGCACGATGAGCCGTGGCGCCGCGGCCCGCTGAGGCAGAGGTGCCGCCGGACGCCGCTTATGCGGGACAATTGGTGGAGAAGGGGCCGACCTTCATGAAGAAAATCGAAGCCATCATCAAGCCGTTCAAGCTCGACGAGGTGAAGGAAGCCCTCCATGAGCTGGGCCTGCAAGGCATCACCGTGTTGGAAGCCAAGGGCTTCGGCCGTCAGAAGGGTCATACCGAGCTGTACCGCGGTGCCGAGTATGTCGTGGACTTCCTGCCCAAGGTAAAGCTTGAGCTGGTTGTCGACGACGGCATGGTGGAGCGGGCGATCGAAGCCATCACCCAGGCTGCCAAGACCGGCCGGATCGGAGACGGCAAGATTTTTGTCACCTCGGTCGAAGACGCTATCCGAGTTCGAACCGGCGAACGCGGCGCTGAAGCCATCTGACGACCCAGGCGGGACACCGCGACCTTACGTCAGAGGAGACGGCCGGTCCGGACCGGCCCTCCGACCAAGCACCTGCCAATCAAGCAAAAGGGATGCGCAACATGACCCTGAACTGCAAGACGCCCGCGGATGTCATCCGCACCATCAAGGATCGCGAGGTCAAGTATGTCGACCTTCGTTTCACCGACCCGCGCGGCAGGTGGCAACACCTCAGCATGACGGCCAGTTACATCGATGAGGATGCCTTCGCAGACGGCATCATGTTCGATGGCTCGTCGATCTCCGGCTGGAAGGACATCAATGAGTCCGACATGGCGTTGATCCCCGACGCCGGCACGGCGGTGATGGACCCGTTCTCGGCGCAGACCACGATGATCCTGTTCTGTGACGTCATGGAGCCGTCCACCGGCCAGCCCTACGAGCGCGATCCGCGCTCGGTGGCGAAGAAAGCCGTGGCCTACCTCGCGTCCACCGGTATCGGTGATACGGTCTTCGTCGGGCCCGAACCTGAGTTCTTCGTGTTCGACGACGTGCGTTTCGACGTGCAGATGCACCATTGCTTTTACGAATTCAGCTCCGACGAAGGCCCGTATGTCACCGGCCGGATCCTGGCCGAAGGCAACGCCGGCCACCGGCCACCGATCAAGGGCGGCTATTTCCCCGTGCCGCCGGTGGACTCGGCCCAGGACCTGCGCTCGGAGATGGTGTCCGTGATGCAGGAGATGGGCCTCAACATGGACAAGCATCACCACGAGGTCGCACCGAGTCAGCATGAACTCGGGCTCACGTACTCCTCTCTGCTCGAAGCTGCCGACAATGTGCAGATCTACAAGTACTGCACACAGATGGTGGCGCACACCTATGGCAAGTCGGCAACGTTCATGCCGAAGCCGGTGGCCGGCGACAACGGTTCCGGCATGCACACCCATCAGTCCATCTGGAAGGATGGCAAGCCCACCTTCGCCGGGTCAGGCTACGCCGACCTGTCGGATACGGCGCTGTATTACATCGGCGGCATCATCCGTCATGCCCGCGCCATCAATGCTTTCACCAACCCGTCAACCAACAGCTACAAGCGCCTGATCCCGGGCTTCGAAGCCCCGGTGCTGCTGGCCTACTCGGCGCGCAACCGTTCGGCCTCGTGCCGCATTCCCTTCGCCACCAGCCCCAAGGGCAAGCGCGTGGAGATCCGCTTCCCCGACCCCACGTGCAATCCGTACCTGGGCTTCGCGGCCATGCTGATGGCGGGTCTGGACGGAATCCAGAACAAGATCCATCCGGGCGAGGCCATCGACAAGAACCTTTATGACCTGCCCCCGGAAGAACTGGAGGGGATCCCGACCGTCTGCGGCAGCCTTCGGGAAGCGCTCGAGGCCCTGGACGCCGACCGGGACTTCCTGAAGAAAGGCGACGTGTTCACCGACGACATGATCGACGGTTACATCCAGCTCAAGTGGGAAGAGGTGTACAACTTCGAGCACACCCCGCACCCGATCGAGTTCAAGATGTACTACTCGTCCTGAGCCGGCCGATCTGCAACGGCCGATCTGCAACGGGCAGCGCAAGGGTAAGGAAGCCCCGCCGGGAAACCGGGCGGGGCTTTCGCCTTGGGCCGCCGCCGCCTCAAATGCCGCTATCGAACGGCTGCCAGCGGCCTTTGGGCAGGTGAATGCCGCATTCGGTTTTCTGTCGGCCGCGCCAGCGACCGGCGCGTACCTCCTCGCCCGGCGCCACCCGGTCGGTGCAGGGCATGCAACCGATGGAGAGAAACCCATCCGCCTCCAGCGGATGGCGCGGCAGGTCATGGGCGTCGAAGTACGCGTCGACGTCGGCTTTTTGCCACTGCGCCAGCGGGTTGATCTTGAAGCGGCCGTCATCCGCGGCCTCCACCCGGGGCAATCCGCTGCGCGCGCCACCATGGAAGCCCTTCCGCCCGGTGATGGTGGCGGCGAACCCGGTGAGGGCCCGGTCCAGCGGCTCCACCTTGCGGATGTAGCAGCACATGTCCGGGTTGCCGTACCAGAGCACGCCGTCGGCATCGAGGTCCTCCACGCGCTGCGGATCCGGCGTGATCGAGCGCACGTCGCGGAGGCCGAGACGGTCGACCAGGGTGTCGCGATAGCGCAACGTTTCCCCGAACAGCTTGCCGGTATCGAGAAAAATCACCGGCGTGGCCGGGTCGATCCCGGCCACCAAATGCAGCAGGACCGCCGCTTCCGCGCCGAACGAGGAGGTGAGCGCCACCTGCCCCGGAAACACTTGGTGGATCGTGGCCTCCAACAACGTCAATTCATCCGCTTCGGCATATTCCGCATCAAGGGCCGCGGCGAACGCCGCGTGGTCCGAAGCGGCCGGCCAGGTGTCGGACAGGACGCGGGCCCGGGCCACCGTCATTCCGCCGCACTCCTGAGGTGGCGAAGACGCGGCGCGGGGGTCCGCTGATCCGTGGCCGGCTGATAGAACACGGTGAATTCAGCCAAGGCCTTGGCGAAGGCCGCCGCCGCGTCCGGGTGCGCGATCTCGAACGTATCGAAGCCGCAACGGTGCATGAACAGCAACTGATCCCTCAGTACGTTACCAACGGCGCGCAGTTCGCCTTTGAAGCCGAAGCGCTCCCGCAGTTGCCGGGCGGTGGAATAGGCCCGGCCGTCGCGAAAGGTCGGAAACTCCAGCGCCACCAGTGCCAGATGATCCAGGTCGCCGGCGATGCTGGTTGCCAACTGGTGGCTTGCCAAGCGCACGCCGACCGGCCGGCCGGTGGCGAGCAGGGCGTCGCGGTCGCGCTCCCAGCGGGTCAGGGAAACGATCACCGGTGCCGCCGCCGGAAGGGGATCGTCGTCGCCGACAGACACCCACGGATCGGCAACGACGTCGGCGGAGGCCGTGGTGCCGGCACCGCTCGTCTTAATGAGTGGCATAGAGCTTCTCCTTGAAAGGCTGCAGGCCGACACGGCGGTAGGTATCGAGAAACCGCTCTCCCCCCTGCCGGTGCTCGAGGTAGGTGTCCACCAGGGTCTCCACCGCATCGGCCACCTTGTCGTAGGGCAGGGCCGGCCCGACCAGCCTGCCGAGTTCCGCAGTCTCGGTGGCATCCCCGCCGAGGGTGATCTGGTAGAATTCCTCACCCTTCTTGTCCACACCGAGGATACCGATGTGGCCCACGTGGTGGTGGCCGCAGGCGTTGATGCAGCCGGAAATCTTGACCTTGAGTTCGCCGATGTCGTGCATGCGGTCCAGTTCGGCGAAGCGGGTGCTGATTTGCTGGGCGATGGGAATCGACCGGGCATTGGCCAGGGAGCAGTAATCGAGGCCCGGGCAGGCGATGATGTCCGAGATCAGGCCGATGTTGGCGGTGGCGAAGCCGACCGCGGTCAGTTCCTGCCACAGGCTGTGCAGGTCTTTCTGGCGGACGTGCGGCAGGATCAGGTTCTGTTCGTGCGACACCCGGATCTCGCCGAGGCTGAAGCGATCGGCCAGGTCGGCCACCGTGTCCATCTGAGCGGATGTGGCATCGCCCGGCACCCCGCCCACCGGCTTCAGCGACAGGTTGACGATGGCGTAGCCGGGTTCGCGATGGTCGGCCAAGTTGGACCGGGCCCAGGCGGCGAAGGCGGGATCGCGATCTTTCGCCTCAACGAAACCGGCGTGGAGCGTGGGCAGCGGTTCGAATGACGGCGGCGCGAAATAAGCCTGGATCCGCTCCAGTTCCCCATCCGGCAACTCCACCGGCCCGTCCTTCAGGTGCTGCCATTCGTCCTCGACCATGTCGGCGAAGACCTGGGCGCCGACCTGCTGCACCAGGATCTTGATCCGTGCCTTGAAGATGTTGTCGCGCCGACCGAGCAGGTTGTAGACGCGCAGGATCGCTTCCAGGTACGACAACAGATAGCGTTTGGGCAGGAACGCGCGGATCATCGACCCGATCACCGGGGTGCGTCCCTGGCCGCCGCCGACCAACACCTGGAAGCCGACCTCTCCCGCCTCGTTCCGGACCATGCGGAGACCGATGTCGTGCACCGCCACCGCCGCCCGATCGTTGGGCGCGCCGGTCACCGCGATCTTGAACTTGCGCGGCAGGAAGGAAAACTCAGGGTGCAGGCTCGACCACTGCCGGATGATCTCGCACCACACCCGCGGGTCCTCGATTTCGTCGGCGGCGGCACCGGCATATTGATCGGCGGTGACGTTGCGGATGCAGTTGCCGCTGGTCTGCAACGCATGCATCTCCACCGCGGCCAGATCCATGAGAATGTCCGGCACGTCCTTCAAGGCGGGCCAGTTGTACTGGATGTTCTGGCGCGTGGTGAAATGGCCGTAGTCCTTGTCATACGTGCGGGCGATATGGGCCAGGCAGCGCATCTGTCGGGATGACAGGGTGCCGTAGGGGATCGCCACCCGCAGCATGTAGGCGTGCAACTGCAGATACAGGCCGTTCATCAGCCGAAGCGGCTTGAACTCATCCTCGCTGAGTTCCCCGCTCAGGCGACGCGACACCTGATCGCGGAATTGATCCACGCGCTGGCGGACGAAGGCGTGATCGAACTCGTCGTAGCGGTACATCGGCGATACCCTCTCAGCCTTTCAGGTTCTTGGCGAATTCGGGGTGGATGGACGGGCCGTCGGAGCGGATCCGCTCCCGATAGCGCAGGGCCCTGAGGACACTGGAATCGGCGGCCGTGTCGACGTCGATCAGGTAGGGTGCCACCACGATACAGTCGGCCACGGCGCGATCGGCCGCGGCCGTCAGCGCCGCGTCGGCCTCCTTGCCGTCGGCCACGATGGCATCCTGGATGCGTTCGGACCAACCGCCGCAGTCGGTGAGATAGACGACGGCCCCGTCGATCAGGCGGTTGGCGGTGACCACATGCTTCGGCATGGTGGTTGTTCCCTGTCTGTGGTCAGTGCGCGGCGGCGCGTATTTCCGTCGGCCGCGTCGCCGTCGCCCAGGCGTCGGCATGGTGCACCACGTGGCCGATCAGCAGCAGCGCCGGCGCCCCCGGCCGAATGCCGGTGGTGAGCCGTTCCAGCCCGGCGACGGTGCCGATATGGCTGGCCTGGTCGGGGCGGGTTCCGTCGACGATCACCGCCGCCGGGGTTTCCGGGTCCAGGCCGTGGGCGACAAGACGTTCGGCCAGCCGGCCGGCGCTGGAGACACCCATGTACACGGCCAGAGTCTGGTTCTTGCCGGCGAGGGCGGCCCAGTCCAGGTCAGGCTCGCCGCCGCGGCCATGCCCGGTAACCAGTGTCAGGGCATGCGCGTGATCGCGGTGGGTGAGCGGGATGCCGGCGGCGGCAGCGCAACCGGTGGCGGCGGTGATGCCGGGCACGACCTCCACCGCAATGCCACGGGCGAGCAGGAAATCCCGCTCCTCGCCACCGCGGCCGAACACGAACGGATCCCCCCCCTTGAGGCGGACCACGCGCCGGCCGGCGGCCGCTTCGCGCGCCAGCACCCGGTTGATGGTGTCCTGCGTGCTGGTATGGCAGCCCTTGGCCTTGCCGACATCGATCATGTCCGCATCACGGCGCGCGTACTCCAGGATCTCCCGGCTCACCAAGCGGTCGTGCACGACCACGTCGGCTTCCTGGAGCAGGCGCAAGGCCTTGAGGGTCAACAGGTCGGGATCACCGGGGCCGGCGCCGACGATGAACACCATGCCCCCGTCCGCACCCTCATCGCCCTCCGCCGCGATCGGACGATTGACGGCGCCCAGCATCGCCTCGCGTGCCTCGGTCTCATTGCCGGCGAGCACCGAAGCGGCGATCGGACCGGCGAAGAAGCGTTCCCAGAACCGGCGGCGAGCGACACCGCTTCCGATCGCGGCCTTGACCGCTGCACGGAACGAATCGGCGAACCGGGCGAGCCGGCCCAGACGCGGCGGCAGCATCGCCTCGATCCGCGCTCTGATGTTGCGCGCCAGGACCGGGGCGGTGCCGGCAGAGGAAATCGCCACCGTGATCGGATCCCGGTCCACGATGGCGGGCACGATGAACGTGGACAGGGCCTTGTTGTCCACCACGTTGACCGGGATGCCGGCCCGGTTCGCCGCGGCGGCAACCGTCACGTCCACATCCTCGCGCCCGGTCGCCGAGACCACCACGACCGCGCCCGCCACATCGGCCTCATCGAACCGCCGCCGGATCAGGGTGATCCCGCCCTCGGCCACCAGAGCGGTCAGCGCGTCGTCAACGTGCGGTGCGACAATGCGCACCCGTGCCCCGGCGCCGCGCAGCAGCCTGACCTTGCGGGCCGCGATCTCGCCGCCGCCGACCACGAGGGCCGTGCGCTCGTTCAGATCGAGGAACATCGGGAAGTGCTGCATGGCGGCTATCCCCGCGACCGGCCGCCGGACGCGGCACCGGGCGCAAAAATCAAAGGATTTGTGTGATTGGCAGATAATCGATCATATGCGCATGTACAATCGATTCATACTACATTTCTTTGGTGACATTACTGCCGCCGGGGCCGCGACGAGCCTCGCGCGAGCGCCATATCAGTGCTATAGCAGCCTCCGCAAGCCCTGACCCCGGGTGCGCCTGTCATGTGCGCCCACCAAGTGCGCCCAAAACGAGAGCGGCCTCGCCATGCCCCGCAGCCTGTTCCCGGATCTTGCCATTTTCGTTGCCGCCATGGTGGTGGTGGTCACCGCCTCCAACGTCCTGGTGCAGTACGCCATCGGCGACTGGCTGACCTGGGCCGCGTTCACGTATCCGCTCTCGTTCCTGGTGACCGACCTCACCAATCGACGGCTCGGGCCCGGTGCGGCCCGGCGCGTGGTCTATGCCGGGTTCGCCATCGCCGTGCTGCTGTCGGCGATCCTGGCGACACCGCGCATCGCGCTCGCCTCGGGCACGGCATTTCTGGTCGCGCAACTGCTGGACGTCCGGGTGTTCCACCGCCTGCGGGAGCGCGCCTGGTGGATGCCGCCGCTGGTCTCCTCGCTGCTGGGGTCGGCGGTGGATACGGTGCTGTTCTTCGGGATCGCGTTCTACGCGACGGGGGTGCCGTGGGTGACGCTCGCCATCGGCGACTTCGCCATCAAGGTCGCGATGGCGCTCGTTTTGTTGCTGCCGTTCCGCGGTCTGCTGCGCCTCACCGCCCCGGCGGGGATCGCTGTGGAGAATGGCCGCTGACCCGCAGCAACGCCTGATTGCCACCAGATATGGAAACCTGTACCGTACACGGTACCGGATCGTGATGTATTTTGGAGCCTGCGCCGTTTGATGCCTGACCTGTTCGATTCCCTGCCGCCGGCACGGCGCGCTTATACGGCCGAACACATCGAGGTCCTCGAGGGGCTGGAGCCGGTGCGACGCCGTCCCGCCATGTACATCGGCGGCACCGATGAACGGGCGCTGCATCACCTGGTGGCGGAGGTCCTGGACAACGCCATGGACGAAGCGGTGGCCGGCCATGCCGGGCGCATCGAGCTCGCCCTGGGCGCGGATGGCACGGTCACCGTCAGCGACAACGGTCGCGGCATTCCGGTGGACCCGCATCCCAAGTTCAAGGACACGTCTGCGTTGCAGGTGATCCTCACCACGCTCCACTCCGGCGGCAAGTTCTCCGGCAAGGTCTATGAGACGTCCGGGGGCCTGCACGGCGTCGGCCTGTCGGTGGTCAACGCCTTGTCGGAAGACCTGAGGGTGGAGGTGGCCCGGGATCGCATATTGTGGCGCCAGCGCTACAGCCGCGGCGCGCCCCTGACGCCCCTGGAAAACGCGGGCCCGGTCAACAACCGCCGCGGCACCACCGTGGCGTTCCGGCCCGATCCGGAGATTTTCGGGGCCGAAGCGCGATTCCGGCCGGCGCTGCTGTACCGCATGGCGCGCTCCAAGGCGTATCTGTTCCGGGGCGTGGAGATCCGCTGGGCTTGCGATCCGGCGCTGCTGGAGGGGATTTCGGGTGTTCCGGCCAACGATGTCCTGCGCTTTCCCGGAGGCTTGCGCGATTTCCTGCTCTCCACCCTGGACGGGCGCGCCACCTTGAGTGCCGAACCTTTCGCCGGCGAGGCGGTGATCGAGTCCGGCGTCGGCCGGGTGGAATGGGCGATCGCTTGGCCCGAGGATGAAGAGGGCTTCTTCCGCTCCTACTGCAATACCGTGCCCACGCCGGAGGGCGGCACCCACGAGGCCGGATTGCGCGCCGCCTTGATGCGAAGCCTGAAGGGGCACGGCGAGCGCACCAACAACCGCGCCGCCGGCCGGCTCACCGCCGAGGACGTGATCGGCGGCGCCTGCGGCATGCTGTCCGTGTTCATTCGGGAGCCCCAATTCCAGGGCCAGACCAAGGAGAAGCTGACCTCGCCGGAGGCGGCGCGCCTGGTCGAACAGGTGGTCCGGGACCACTTCGACCATTGGCTGGCGGCGGCGCCGGAGGCCGCACGGACGCTGTTGGAGCGGCTGGTCGAGCGGGCCGATGCCAGGCTGCGTCGGTCCGAAGACAAGAAGACCAAGCGACAGTCGGCCACCCGCAAGCTGCGCCTGCCGGGCAAGCTGGCCGACTGCACCCGCACCTCCGCCGCCGGCACCGAACTGTTCGTGGTCGAGGGCGATTCCGCCGGCGGGTCGGCCAAGGCCGCCCGCGACCGGGACACGCAGGCCGTGCTGCCGCTCCGCGGCAAAATCCTCAACGTGGCCAGTGCCTCCGGCGAGAAGCTGCGCGCCAACCAGGAACTGGCCAACCTGGTGGAAGCCCTGGGTTGCGGCACCCGGCAAGCGTTCGATGCGGCGGCGCTCCGGTATGAGAAGGTCATCATCATGACCGACGCCGACGTGGACGGCGCGCATATCGCGGCGCTGCTGATGACGTTCTTCTTCCGGGAGATGCCGGGCCTCATCACCGGCGGCCACCTGTTCCTGGCGGTGCCGCCGCTGTATCGGCTGACCCAGGGCGCGACCACGGTGTACGCCCGGGACGACGCCCATCGGGAAGCCCTGCTGAAGTCCACCCTGACCGGTCGCGGCAAGGTGGACGTGAGCCGATTCAAGGGCCTGGGCGAGATGCCGTCGGCGCAACTGAAGGCCACCACGATGGACCGGCGCACCCGCAACCTGCTCCGTGTCGCCGTGGACGCCGGCCCAAGCCCCGGCGCCATCGGCGGTGAGGCGGCCCGGCTGGTGGAAACGCTGCTGGGCCGACGCCCGGAACTGCGCTTTGCCTACATTCAGGAACATGCCCGCTTTGTCGAGGCCGTGGACGTGTAGGCAGCCGCGATGAGCGAATTGGCGGCCGGCGGCAAGCAGCCCGATCGTCCCGACCTTGCCGCGCGCCTGGACGCCCTGTCGCGGTTCCTGGTGCCGCACATGCTGCTGATCGCGGCATCGCTGCTGGTCCTGAGCATGGTGCTCATCGTCGTCGTCCGGCTGTGGACGCAGACCCCGGCGCCGAGCCAGGACACCGTGCGCGGCATTCTGGAACTGCTGTACTTTCTCGCCGGCGCCGGCCTGGTGGTGACCGCGGCCTTGGCGCTCCGGTTCGCCAAGGCGCAAGTGCGCCAGGCCCAGGACGACCATCGCCTGGCCACCCGGGCGCATCAGGCGAGCGTGTTCCTGGACATCGAGAAGCGATGGGGGGCACCGGATACGGTGCGCAGCCGCAAGCTGGTGCGGCAGATCCGGGAGAACCTGGAGCGCCACCATGCCGGACAGGAAGCCGACTGGGGCCGGATCGTCGACGAGCAGTTGACGGCGTTGTTGCAGGAACCCGGTGGCGTGCAGCGCTACTTCGCCATCATGGAGGTGTTCTTCTTTGTGGAATCGCTCGGGCTGATGGCACGGCCACACCGCCGCTATCTGGCGCTGGCGGACCTGATGGCGCTGATTGAACCGGCGCTGCGGACCTACGACCCGCTGTTCCGCACCCACCTGGAAGGCCGGTTCGCCAGATGGGCGGCCGAAGCATTGCCGGCGTCCGAGCAGGCATCCGCATCACCCGTGACCCACGAGGCCGGCACGTTCGCCAATACGCTCTATCTTCTGGATATGGCAACCAAAGGGCAGGCAGGCAAAGGGCAGGCAGGCAAAGGGCAGGCAGGCCGCTGACGGCGGCTCGCCTCAGATGTTCGGCCAGCCGCGGCTCAGTTTGGGTATGGTCAGGCTGGTCATGTCCGGTATTCCTTCGTGATCGGGTGACGCCACGTGCCTGTCCCGGTGCTGCAAACAGATCGGTCGATTGCAGCCGCTTGTCAACGACCGGGCACACGGGCTCGGCTCACGCACCCTTGAGTTGCCTGCCGTCACGAGAGCGCCACATCGAAGACAAGGATCAACCATCGCACCAAGGGAGCTGACCATGGTCCGCGCGTCCCCAGTCGTCGTTGCCGCCTCCGCCGCCGTCATCCTGGCCGGCTGCACCCAGGCGGTGCGGATGCATAGTGCCACCGATTCCACCTATGACACCGGCATTCGCAGCACATTCGCCTATGCCGCCGGTGTTGGCGAGATGAACACGGTGATCGTGGGCAACCCGTTCGATCTGCCCCGGGACGCGTTCGAGCGATTCATGACGGCCACCATGCGAGGCAACCACTTCGGCCCTCCGACCACGTTCACCACGACCCCCTCCGATGACGCGCGCAGCGATTATCGCATCGTCGTCACCTTCGACACGCCCGTCGGCATGCCGAAAAGCCGTCTGTGCGGGCCGGTGGAAGACATGCCGCGCATGGCCAGCAGCGAGCGGCTCGGCATGACGACCGCCTTCTGCTGGCGCGACCGGATCATTTCCTGGGTCGATGCCGAGATCGCACGGCCGGCCGGGCCCGACGAAGGCGCCTTCCGGAACATGGTCGCGACCAGCATGTGGAACCTGCTGCCGACCCAAGACCATATGAGCAGCCGCGACGATTCGTGGCTCTAGGCGTGGCAGTTGGCATGGCCGGATGCGGTTCCGCACCGCGTGGGCGAGCCTTCAGGGGAACAGTGGCGGCTGGCCGAGGCCGGTGGTCTCCTCCAGATTGAAGGCGACGTTCAGGTTCTGAACCGCCTGCCCGGAGGCGCCTTTGACCAGGTTGTCGATGACCGACAGGATGATCGCCTGCCCGGCCGGGCGATCCTGGATCACGGCGATCAGGCAGTGGTTGGATCCGCGCACGTGCCGCGTGGCCGGGACGTGCCCTTCAGGCAAAATCCTGACGAAGGGCTCCCCGGCGTAGCGCTCCGCCAAGTGGCGCCGCAGCGTCTTCGCATCGGCGCCGCCGCCGGGCCGCACGTACATGGTCGAGAGAATGCCGCGGTTCATCGGGATCAGGTGCGGCGTGAACGTCACACGCACATCGCGTCCGGCGGCCGAGCCCAGCTCCTGGTCCAGTTCCGACAGGTGGCGATGGCCGGCAAGGCCATACGCGTGGACGCCTTCCGCCACCTCGGCGAACAGGGAGGCTTCCTTCAGGGCGCGGCCGGCGCCGCTGACGCCGGACTTGGCATCGATGATGATGGCGTCCGGATCGATCAGCCCTGCCGCCACCAGGGGCACCAGCGGCAGCAAGGCCGACGTGGGGTAGCAGCCGGGACAGGCGATCAGGCGGGCGGTACGGATGCGGTCGCGGGCCAGTTCGGTAAGGCCGTAAACGGCATCCTTCTGTAAAGCCGGCGCCCGATGCGGCTGGCCGTACCAGGTGGCGTAGGCGTCCGTATCGGCGAGCCGGAAATCGGCGGACAGGTCGATCACCCGCACCGAGGGCGGGATCGTGGCCACCACGTCCTGGGTGGTGCCGTGGGGCAGGCCGCAGAAAGCGACATCGACGCCGTCCCACGCCACGCCGGCCACCTCGGTCAGCGCCGGCAGGTTCAGGGCATCGGCGCTGGCCGCCAGATGCGGAAACACCGAACCCAGCGTCTGCCCCGCCTTGCGGTCGGCGGTGAGCGCCACGATACGGGCCGCCGGATGGCCGGCCAGAAGCCGCACCAACTCGGCGCCGGTGTAGCCGCTGGCGCCGATCACGGCTGCGCGAATGCGGCGGTCGGTCATGGCAACCGCTCCCTCATGGATGGGGTCGCGGCCGGGCGCAGGCCGTCAACGTGCGCGCGGCCCCGGTGCTCAACTCAGCGCTTGGAGAACTGGAAGCTCCGCCGGGCCTTGCGCTTGCCGTATTTCTTGCGCTCCACCGTCCGGGAATCCCGGGTGAGAAACCCGACGGATTTGAGCGGGCCGCGCAGACCGGGTTCGTAGAAGGTGAGCGCCCGGCTGATGCCGTGGCGGACCGCGCCCGCCTGCCCGGACAGGCCGCCGCCCTTCACGGTGCAGACCACGTCGAACTCCCCGGTGCGGTTGGACACGGTGAACGGCTGCGCCAGGATCATCTGCAGGGTGGGCCGCGCGAAGAACGTGGCCGCATCCCGGCCGTTGACGGTGATCCTGCCGGAACCCCGCTTCAACCACACCCGTGCCACGGCGTCCTTGCGCTTGCCGGTGGCATAGGCGCGACCCAAGGCATCGATGCGCGGCTCCGGCAGCCCTTCGGTGCCATCGACCGGCGTGCCCGTGCCGAGTTGCTTCAGATCCTCGAGAGTTCTGGTCGGTTCCACCATGGTTCCCTTACTGACGCTTGTTCTTGGGGTTCAGCTGGGCCAGGTCCAGCAGTTCCGGCTTCTGGGCGGCGTGCGGGTGGTCCGACCCCCGGTACACCTTGAGCTTGCGCATCACCTGCCGCCCCAGCGGATTGCGCGGCACCATCCGCTCCACCGCCTTGGTCACCACCCGTTCCGGGAAACGGCCGTCCAGGATCTGCCCCATGCTCCGGCTCTTGAGGCCGCCCGGGTAGCCGGTGTGCCAGTAGAACATTTCCTGCTCCCGCTTGCGGCCGGTCAGGCGCACCTTGTCCGCATTGATCACGATCACGTGATCGCCGCAGTCCAGGTGGGGGGTGTACATCGGCTTGTGCTTGCCGCGCAGGCGGGTCGCGACCAGCGCCGCCAGCCTGCCGAGGACCACGTCCTCCGCATCGATCACATACCAGCGGCGTTGGATATCGGAGAGCTTGGCAGAATAGGTGGCCATTGTCGACACGGCAGCGGTTATCCCGGATGCAATGGAAACAGAGCCGGCAGGCGACCGCCCGCTGGCCCGCGAAGAACGCGGACTATGCCACAGCCATCCGCCAAGTCAACGCCGCTGATCGGCCATTTGCCGTTATCGCCATGGCTTTGCGGTGGCGCTTGGGGGGTTGCCAGGCCACGTTGCGGGCTGATCGGGTGCGGGCGCCACTTCATGAATGGCTGCGGGATGGCTGCGGGATGGCGGTGTGGCTGGAGAAGCGGCTGGGGGAGCGGTTTTTGACGGCGGTTCGCCGGCTCGCTAGAGTTGTCACGAGAGTGATAACACGGATGAGGGTGCAACCGTGATCGAGATGAAGATCCGCAGGATCGGCAAGTCCCTTGGCGTCGTGATCCCGCGCGAGGCGCTCGACCGGCTCGGGCTCAAGGAGGGCGAGCGCGCCGTCCTGACCGAGACGCCGGACGGCTACCGCATTACCCCCTACGACCCAGAATTCGAGCGCCAGATGGCGCTCGCAGAGGAAGGCATGGCTGCCTACCGCAACACCTTGCGCGCTCTCGCGAAGTAAGGGTGGCGAAGTGACGGCAGGGAAGTGACACGTCCTGATGCCGGGAGATGTCGTCTGGCTGGAGCGCGCTCTGGTGCTCGCCCTGCACGAGCGGTTACTGGCCGTGCACGGAGGCCCTGTGGGCGTCCGTGACGAGGGACTGCTGGATTCGGCCCTGGCAAGGCCGGTTCATCTGGCTGCCTACGGCGCTCCCGACCTGTACGCACTTGCCGCCGCGTATGCCGCCGGCATCGTCCGCAACCACCCCTTCGTCGATGGCAACAAGCGCACCGCTTTCATGGCCGCCTATGTGTTCCTGGGGCGCAACGGCGGCCGTCTGATTGCCCCGGAGCACGCTGCGACCCGGGCGATGCAGGCGCTCGCGGCCGGAGACCTGAAGGAGGAGGAGTTCGCCCGGTGGCTGCGCGACAACACGGAATCGCGCCCGTGAGCGCCGCCCCGGCGGCCCGGCCCACGGAAAGAAACGCTTTGTTCGCGCGCGCCGGATCAGGCGTTGGCGATCGGGTTTTGGCATCGCAACGGGGCCGAGATTTCGCTATGGTAGTTGAACGGCAGGCAATCGGGCGCAAGACCCGGCACGGCAATGCGCGCCGACGTGCTGCCGCCGCAACCTTGGGCGGCAGCCGTGGCCAACCCAGGGAACGTTGATACCATGACCGCAATTCGATGGACGCCGGACATGAGCGTCGGGGTCGAGTCCCTCGACGCCGATCACCAGTGCCTGCTCGATATCCTCAACCGCCTCGACGTCGCCATAGCGGCCGGCACCGGAAGCGACGCCATTGCCGGTGTGCTCGACCGGCTTCGCGATTACGTGACGTACCATTTCGCGCGCGAGGAGAGGCTGATGCGGGCGGCCGGCTATCCCGATCTCGACACCCACATGCGCGCCCACGCCGTTCTGGAACGCCAGATCGGCGACATCAGACAGCGCCACCTGGGCAACCCGGAGGCGATCCGGGATCGGGCGGTGCTGGGCTTCCTGGTCGCCTGGCTCACCACCCACATCATGGGGCGGGACAAGCTCTATGCGCCGTTCCTGTCCGGCAATCCGGCGGCGGCCGCCGATTCCGGAGCGGGCGACGCCGATGCGGCCTGTGCCGATCCGGGCGACGGGTTGGCACCGCCGACGCGCGAACTTTGGGTGAAGGAGCCAGAGACATGACCCCATCCGCAACCGCACCAACCGCGACACCAACCGCAACACCGGCCACGACGACCCAGCCGGCGCCGCCGGCGCCCCTGGTGCTGCGCCACGATGCCGACGGCATCGCCACCCTCACCCTCAACCGCCCGCAGCAGTTCAACGCCCTGTCGGTGGCGCTGCTCGCCGCGCTGCAGGCGGAACTGGACCGGCTCAAGGACGACACCAGCATCCGGGTGGTGGTGCTGGCCGGCGCCGGCAAGGCCTTCTCGGCCGGGCACGACCTCAAGGAGATGCGGGAGAACCCGGACCGCCACGCCATCGAAGCGCTGTTCGAACAATGCTCGCGGGTGATGCTGTCCATCGTCGGGCTGCCGCAACCGGTGATCGCCCGGGTCCATGGCATCGCCACCGCGGCGGGCTGCCAGTTGGTGGCCACCTGCGACCTCGCCGTGGCCGCCGACACCGCCCGGTTTGCCGTCTCCGGCGTCAACCTCGGGCTGTTCTGTTCCACCCCCATGGTGCCGCTCACCCGCAACCTGCCACGCAAGCAGGCGATGGAGATGCTGCTGACCGGCGATTTCATCGATGCCGCGACGGCGCTGCACTATGGCCTGGTCAACCGGGTGGTGCCGGTGGCCCAGCTCGACGCGGCGGTGGCCGACCTGGCCGGGCGTATTGGCGCCAAGTCGCCGACGGCGATCGCGTTGGGCAAGCGGCTGTTCTACCGGCAGATCGAGGCCGGCCTGGAAGCCGCCTACGCCGAAGCCGGCAAGACCATGACCTGCAACATGATGGCGGACGACGCCCAGGCCGGCATCGACGCCTTCATCGCCAAGCAGCCCATGCCCCGCTGGCAGCGCCGCTGAGCGGCACGGCCCCGCCTGCGCAGTAGCCAGGACGGGCCCGGCCAGTCCGGGGAAGGGGGGACGGGAACGGCGGGACGGGACCCGCCAGGTCCCGGAGGGGGCGCCCGTGGTCTCCTCTTTCTGATGTGCCCGGGCTTGACCCGGGCATCCACGGGAAACCGCCGGGCGGGGTGTCGGGGGGGCGGTGCGATGGCTGGGGCGTTGTGGCCGTGGTGGGGGTGTTCGTGGATGGCCGGGACAAGCCCGGCCAAGTCGGGGAAGGGGGGCGGGGGCGCCGTCCCGCCACGACTTTTACGCGAGGCTGTCGAACAGGTCGTCCCAGGCCGGGTTGAACGCCAGGATCAGCCCCACCTTCCAGGCGCGCGGCCAGTGCTTCATGGTCCGCTCGCGCTGGATCGCCGCCGACATGTCGTCGTGCCGTTCGAACCACACCAGCCGCTTGAGGCCGTAGCGCCTGGTGAAGCCGGCGATGACGCCCTCCCGGTGTTCCCAGGCGCGCCGCACGAGATCGCCGGTGACGCCCAGATAGAGCGTCCCGTTGGGGCGGTTGGTCATGATGTAAACCCAGCCGGCCTTCATGCCGTCATCGTGGCCCGGTGAGCCGTGCCGCCATCAGCGGCCGTTTCGTGGATGGCCGGGACGAGCCCGGCCAAGTCGCGTGACGGGGGCGGTGGGACGAGCCCGGCCAAGTCGCGGAGGGGGGGTGGGACCAGCCCGGCCAGGTCGCGGAGGGGGTGCCGGCGGTCTCCTCTTTCTGATTTGCCCGGGCTTGACCCGGGCATCCACGAAAAACGCCGGGAGGGGTGTCGGGGGGACGGTGCGATGGCTGGGGGCATCGTGCCGGTGGTGGGGGTGTTCGTGGATGGCCGGGTCAAGCCCGGCCAAGTCCAGTGACGGGGGCGGTGGGGAACAAAGAAAGAGCGGCCGGGGGGACCGGCCGCTCTCGCCGACACGGGATGTCGGATAACGGGGATGCGTCAGACGAGACGCCGCCGCCGCGCCATCAAGCCGATCCCGGCCAGGCCGAGACCGAGGATGCCGAGGGTGACCGGCTCGGCCACTGCCGTAGGAACGAAGGTGGCGCTCATCAGGATGATCAGGTCGTCATGGTTGTCATCGTCTCCACCCGGCAAAAAGCCGCCGTCGTCGAAGGCGATGTAAAGCTGGTTGACGGGCAGACAGTTGCCGGGGGGGGAACACGCTCCATCCAACTCCGCTGCACCCAGCAGGAAGCCGGGAGCGAGGACCTTGGTCCCAAGGAAACTTGCGGTCTGATCATCGTTGGTGCCGTACAGGACCCCAAAGTTGTCATTGAAAACCTCAACACCCGGGGGCGCGTTGGTGCCTGAGATGATCTCAAACTTGAACGGGATGACCCCCCCGGCAAAGTTCTCGACCGTGAAAGTGTCGTCGAAGCCTGCGACCACGCTGTTATTTGAGGCGCGAATGTCGCCAACACCGGCGGTGATCAAGGTCGGGTCGCCGTCCCACTGGAAGCTGTTAATCCATCCGGCTTCCTGGAAGACGAACGAGAACGTGAGAGTCCAGGTGCCCTCGGTCAGCGGATCGAGCGTGGGGACGCTGACGGCTGCCGCAGTGGTGGTCGTGTTCTGGATCGCGCTGAAGGGGGCGGTCCAGAAGTCATTCCCTGAAACGGTCGTGATTTGGTCGTTCTCAATGGTGATATCGCCGCTCGTGATCGATGCCGCGTCCGCTGCGCCGGCTGCGCCGACGATCAGGGCTGCGGTCGCCACGCCGGCGAGCAGGTTGCGTGTGGTGATCATGATTGTGGCCTCCTCCTTCAAGAAATCCATCGTTGTGGATGCGATGCGAAACAGGTGCCCACAGTGAAGCAAGCGGCATGCCAGATTTGGAAAACGAATGATATCAACGGGTTGGTAGCGGCGACGGCGGCCGGAGTGTAAAGTCTGCTTTACACCCGATTGGGGGTAGTGTGCCCGCGCCGGCCCCGCCCGGGCCGGAAAAACCCTTCCGTATCATAAAGTTAAGGGGCCACCGGCGGCACTTTCCGGGGTGTCGGAATTCTTTACACCGGAATCGGCCGGATCGCCGCCGGGGGTGATGGCGGCGGGGAATAAACGTTTGGTGTCAAGGGCTTGCCGGCCACCGGGGAGGGCCGCGCGGGTGTAAAGAATTCTGACAGGGGGTGATGGCGGTCTCCTCCCCCGACTTGCCCGGGCGTGACCCGGGCATCCACGGGAAACCGCCGGGCGGGGTGTCGGGGGCGGTGCGATGGTCGGGGGCAGCGTGCCGGTGCTGGGGCCTTTCGTGGGTGGCCGGGTCAAGCCCGGCCAAGTCGGGGAAGAAGCGGGAGAGAGGCGATTTGCCCGGGCTTGACCCGGGCATCCACGGGAAACCGCCGGGCGGGGTGTCGGGGGG
>REEP01000029.1 GCA_007695045.1 Rhodospirillales bacterium
TGGCCTGGCTCACCGACGGCATCCGCGAGCGCCGGCTGGAGCTGAACCAAGTGGGCGCTTTGGTCCACGTGGTGCCGGAGGGGCTGCTGCTGGTCTCGCCCCGCATCTTCAAGGTCTACGCCGGCACCGATCCCGAGAGTGGCCGCCATTGGGAATACGTCCAGCGCCGGCTGCTGCGGAAGCGCTGGCACCGGGTTCACGCCCGCGGCCGGGGCATCTTCGAGTACCAAGTCAGCGGCGAGCGCAAGACCAGCCGCTTGAAAGGCATCGTCCTCACCGACCCCACAACCCGCCTAAACCTCCCCCTCCCCGAAGCCAACCGCCACCTCACCCGGGTGACGCCGTTGTAGGTTCGCGTGCGTGACCATGGCTCAGGCGGGCTTGGGCACCACCGCCGTGGCCAGAACGTCGAGCTTGAATGGTGGCTTGTGAGGGGTTGCTGTTCCGATTCTCCATGGCGCAACGGAAATCCCCTCTATAACGGACGGAGGCCCTAACGTAAGCTGTTGACGACAGACTCCAATCTGACCGAATGTCCTCGATCAGCCAAATTGGTGTAGGTTCTTGGTCGTGGCTCCCGCAGATTCGAACCATCAGGTGGCCGAGTCGTTCGCTGAAGCGCAGTCAGAACTCCCGGAGTCGGGCGAGAGCGTTTCCCTCGCAGATCGTCGAACTCCGGAGCTCGTGTTCGCCATGGTCGGACCGGTCGCATCAGGGGTCACAACCACGGCAAATATGTTGAAGTCGCTCCTGGAAGATGAGTACGGATACCAGGTTGGCTATTACAAAGTGAGCGACATAATAGAACAGTGCGCGGACTTAGTTGCCCCCCCACATGACAAACTCAAAACAGGTCACGAAAGAACCAAACGTCTGCAAGATATTGGAAATGAGCTCAGAAAAACATTCTCATCTAAATACTTAGTGGAAAAATGTATTCAAAAAATTGCAATCAAACGAGTCGATGTGGATGGTTACAAGAATATCGGCGCAACAGCAGTTCCGATGCCGCTTCGACAGGCCCATATTATTGATTCTGTAAAGCATCCTGAGGAAGTGAAGATACTGCGTGATGTCTATGGTGATATATTCTGGCTTTTGACCGTGTTTGCTCCAGAGCAGGTGCGTGAGAGGCGTTTGGATCGTTTGGGCTTTGATAGGTCACAGGTAAGTTCTCTGATATCAAGAGATGAACATGAAGATGTCACATATGGCCAGAAAGTCAGGGACACGAGCCATCTAGCGGATTTTTTTGTTCGAAATGATAAAGAGAACGATGAGGGGCTTGCGGCAACACTTTCACGATATTTAGCGGTGGTATTCAACGTATCGGTGCAGACACCGACGCGCGATGAGTCTGCAATGTATAACGCAATGGCGGCGGCTTCGAGGTCCGCCTGTCTTTCGCGCCAAGTTGGCGCTGCCATTTATTCGCGGGAAGGGGAACTTTTGGGGTTGGGCTGGAACGATGTTCCAAAAGCAGGTGGCGGCCTATATGGTGTTGAAGAGCGAGGCCTAGATCATAGGTGCTACAAATGGGGAGGAAAGATCTGCCATAACGACGCCAGAAAGGAAGATCTTTATAAAAAAATAACATCTTCTTTGAGGGTAATAGAAGCAGGCTCTCCACTTTTGGCTACAGGAGCAAAAGAGGACGAGGTGCGCTCAGCTTTAAGGACGACTGATATACGAAGCCTTATAGAGTATTCACGAGCAGTTCATGCGGAGATGGAAGCCATTATATCCGTCGCGCGGGGCAATAAGGCTGGTTTGGTTGGATCCACCTTGTATTCAACGACATTTCCTTGTCACAGTTGCGCTCGCCATATAGTTGCAAGCGGAATTTTTAAAGTAGTTTATATTGAGCCATATCCGAAGAGTCTCGCTTTGGATCTTCACGACGACGCCATATCGATCGACGAAAAAGATGAGAGAGGCAAGGTCGTGTTTCTTCAATATGAGGGGATAGCACCCAAGAATATGTTGCGGCTTTTCAATCATGGTGTCGAAAGGAAAATTGGAGGAAAGGTGCTTGAGCTTGCGAAAAAGGAGGCCCAACCAGTTTTTCCTCCGCCGATCGATAGTTTTACGCACAGAGAGCAAATGATTGTTAAAGAGATTGGAGACAAAGAGGAAGCTAAAAAAAGGACGTCACGTGAGTGAGTGTTGCTGCTGCTCAAAACGAAAGGGGAGAACGATGGCGAAAAACGGAGGGCCGTCGGATCAGTTGGGCTTTCTGTACCCGATCTCGGGAGCTAAGGCTAGTGGTGAAGGAACGACAAGATCGCAATCTCACAGCGAAGATAATTGCCGAACCAACCATCAAAACGTAGATGCACTACGCCGCGAACAAGAAAGCATTGCATTCTTGATGGAGCAACTCTCTAAGAGCGGAATTCTAGACACAAAGAAACGGAGTTGAATGTCACGGCGTGAGTTTTACGATGGATAGTCTGTCTTCATAAAGATATCGACCTTGGTCTCCAAGCACTTGCGCAGGCTGAAATCGCTGCTGCCGATGGAGAACCAGCTATCCGGTTTCTGGTAGAAATCGAGGCCGCGGCCGATTTTTACGGTCCAGCCATTATCAATCCGGATCTCGCGGTCGTGTAGGTTGGGATTCAGCTTGATATCCAGCACGACATCAAGCTCCAGAAGGCTCTGTTTGAGCTGCCCGAGCTTGTCGTTGAGGTCCGCCATGTCAGTCTTGTCGTCATAGCTCGTCGCGAGCCGGATTTCGCGCAATGTCGGGGCCTTCAGGAGCGTCTCGCAGAGCCGTACGAAATTGGCAATCTGATGGGGCGCGCGAATGTAGGGGTCGTCGATCTCGACACGCTTCGCTCCGTCGAGGTAAGGACCAACGATCGCCTCGTAGGTGTAACCCGTATCGTCGTAGGCGATCGTATAGTGCTGCTCAGGAGGCGCGGGGCGTGGCGCAACATGCGGCGCCGGAACCGGCGCCGGTTCGGTCGGTGGGGGCTGCGCGGGTGCATCTCTGGCTTCTGACGGCTCCGCTTCATCGGGCTCCAGCCTGCGGCGCAAGGGCTCCAGGGTCGCGAGAGCGTTCTTGGACTCGGGGCATCGCACGACGACCTCGCGTCCCTCAGCGTCGAAATAGGACAGGTCGATGCGCGCGAACTCGTCGTCGGGCTTGCGCTTGTTCATTTGCTCTTTGATCCGCCGGCGGCCCTCGGTGGCGTAGGCAACGTATTCGAGAAAGTCTTCGTCGCTCGGCGGATCGACGGGGTGAAGGATCTTCAGAAGGGCCGATACCGTCTTATTGATGCTTTTTTCGTCACGTCCCTCGACCGAGCGTCCCAGGCGGATGCGGCTGGTCACTTCCTCATATCGATTGGTGTGCTTGAGCTGGAGGTGGAACGCCTCGGCAAGGTAGTCGGTGATCAGCCCGAAGCGCCCGGTGAGATACTCGCTGCTCGTCTTTGGCATCTCCCATCCGGGCAGGTAGAAGGCAAAGCGGTCCATGACCGCCAAGTCGAACTGAGGTGGCAGCGGCAGAAACAGGTCGTATTCGGTCGAGTTGACGATCTGCTCGATCGACTGGTCGATGTTGCCGACGAACCCCATGCTGGCGTCGGCGATAACCTCGACGCCGCGCGAGAAGCGACCGTTGGCCATGTAGTCCTTCATGATCTGGATGGTGTCGGGATCCTTGACCTTGATCCCGCCCACCTCGTCGAAGGCCACGGTGTCCCAGAACCCGACGAGGCCGATCTTACCGCGCGCGTTGTTGTAGAAGAGGATCGCCTTGGTCGCTTGGCCACCGCTGATCAGGGTCGAGTAGGGAGAGAACTCGCTGAAGAAGTAGGACTTGCCGGTGCCGCGCGGGCCGAGTTCGATGAAATTGAAGTTGGCTTCGACCAGCGGTGCCAGCCGCGCGATGAAATGAAGCTTACGCCGTTTGTCCAGCTTGCTCGGCTCCAGCCCGACAGATCGCAGGATCACGTCCAACCACTCGTCGCGGCTGAACTCGCGCCGCCCCTCGCCGTAGCCGCCGAAATCGAAGCGGCTCAGCTGGATCGGGCGCATGTCTTCCACGTAGAAAGCGTACGGGTCGGCGTCGATGTCGTTGTGGGCGATGGTCACCTCGGCCCAGATCCCGCCTTCCAGCAACCGGTCGTTATCGCGGTAGAAGCGCTCGCCGATGGCGATCCGCTGCGAAGCGAAGTTCTCCAGCGCGGCCCAATGGCGCTTCTCCTTTTCTACGTAGCGCACATGAATTTTGTCGATAAAGGTGTGCCTCCCCTTCGTCGCCACGCGGGACTGGGCCGCGTTGGATTCGTCCGGCCGCACGTAGTTATCATGCAGTGTCGCCAGGACGGCTTCCATCCCGGCCTGGATCTCGGCCGGCTCGTTGCTGGCGCAGTACCGCGCCAGGAGGAACTCCAGCACGAAGGTCGGGACGTTGGTGCCCTTCTTGATCCGGTGCAGCAGGTCCTTGCGCACCACCTTGCCTTCGAAGACCCGATTCAGTTTTTCGTCCAGCGCATCCATGGGTAGTCCTCAGACGGTGTATGCGGTCTCGAGGTCAATGCTGCTCAGGGTGGCGAGCGTCGTCGGGTCGAGCGCCTTGACGGAGAAGCGGCCTTCGAACTCCAGCTGCATCCTGAGCGTCACCTGCACGCGCTCACCCGGCTTCAGAGTCACGGTGCCGGTCGCCGCGTTTACCGGGCCTCCGGCCTTGGCCTCGCCGACGACCTTGCCCTTCTTGTCGTGCGCCTCCAACAGAATCTCGAACTCTTCACCGGTCGCGAATATGTTCTCGGCCTCCAACAGGACATCGAGCACCGGGAGGCGCGTGGTGATCCGCTTCGCACCACTCCTGTAGCCGAGTGTAACCTTCGCCCGGGCCATGCGCGGCGGCGCCGGTTCCAGCCGGATCGACAGCACCGGCACGACGGCCTCCGGCAGCGACGCCCCTCCATGGAAGTAGAGCAGGCCCCGCCGGTACGGGACCAAGCTGCGCGGCCCCGCCACCTCAGCGAACTCGCCGCGGATGCCGAGCCGTTCGGCGGGCAGCACGAAGTTGTGGGCGTCTTCCTTGCCGTCCCCGAGAAGAGTGCGCTCGTGAACGGTGAGCCAGGTCCCCGGGGGCTTGGTGCAGACGTCGCCGGCCTCGGCGTGAGCGTTGAGGAAGAAGCCGTGATCGGTGGCAACCACCACGTGCTGGAAGCCCTCGCTCTTCAGTTTGTGGACGGCGGCGCGCAGGCGCCGCAGGGTGTCGTGGACAAGGCCGAGCGCAGTTTCGGCGTCGGTTTCCAGGTGGCTGTCGATCTCCCCGCTGCGCAGGACCAAGAGGTCGACGGTCACTGGGATCTTTGGCTTCGAGCGCACGAAGGCGCCGAGCTGCATTTCCTTGAAGCGGTCGCCGTACTGGCGCCGCAGGATGTCCATGCGCTGATTGACGTTGGCCACCGGCGAATCACCCAGCATCGGCAGATAGTCGCCGTTCTTGCTGACGAGCCGCAGGTGGTTGCCGGCACCGGGCAGCAGGCTCGCCATGCCCACCGCCGTCGTGCTGGGGAGTTGGGCGAACGCCGCCTGGAGCTCGACCGGTTGATCCTCGCCCAACTGCTGCTGCAGGGCTAAGCCGAGTTCGTAGCGCAGGGCGTCGACCAGGATGTAGGCGACGCGGCGGGCACGATCCTTCAACAGCGGCGCGACCAGCCGGTCGAAGACGTCGGCGTTGGCCAGACGCCCGGCGGGCGGCCAGCCGCCCGTGGCCACATGTTTGGTAAACACCAGCTGCACCTTCTCGGCGAGGCGGCGATAGTGGTCGCGCGCCGCATCGATCAGCGCGGCCAGGTCGTCGCCGCCGATGCTGTCGTTGACGGCCGTCTCGAACTCCCGCTGGCGGCGGTCGGATTCCCGCAAGCCCGCCAGGTAAAAATCGATCAGCGTGTCCTGGGTGCGGGCGGCATCCGGCAGTTGCCGGTCGTGGTCATCGCACGACTCGATCAGATGAAGCGCCGCTTCCACCAAGGTCCATTGCGCTTGGCTCTCGCCGATCGCCACCCACACCGAGCCGGCATGAGCCCGGATGATCGCGCGCGCGGTATCCAGCTCGTCGGCCGCGAGCGCGTCGGCGGCGCGCCGCAGGAAAGCCCGCTCCTCGAACGGGAAGGTGTCGCGCCCGCCGAGATCGGTGATGCCCGAGCAGACCGCGGGCAGATTCAGCTCCGCTTCGATCGCCGTCGCGCGCTCCACATAGGTCTGCCGGGCAACAACGTCGCGCCGCAGACGGTCGCACAGGTCCTCCACCAGGGGCCGGGCTGCATCGGGCGCGCGGGGCACCTGGGACAGTGCATCGGGCAGCACACCCGGCAGATCGAACACGAACTCGCTGAACAGGACAAACCGCCAGATTTCGTCGGCAATGGAGGACCAGGTCTTGCCGCGTGTCTTGAGCGCAAGGCCGAGGGCGTTGGCGAGAAGGTCCCGGGCTTCCGCGACCCAGCCTTCCTGCGCCTGGAGGTCGGCTTTCTGCGCCGCGGAGGGCACGAGCAGTGCATAGAGAATATCCCGCCCCGACTCGGCGCCGAGGGCGGCGCGCAGCATCGGCCAGCCGACCCCGCCGCCGATGGTGTCGATCACCGCGAACTCTGGATCGGGGTTCTCGGCGAAGACGGCGCGAACCGCCGTGACGTGGTCGGGCTTCGCCTTCAGGCAGAGGCTGAGGTAATCGTCGCCGTCGCCATCGGGAAAGACTCCGCCGCAGACGGCATAGAGGGAGAACGGATCGCGGCAGCGCTCGTTGTCGTCCACGGGCGCGCCCGTCGGCACGTAGACCAGGAGGTATGAGGGACCGCTGCCGTCGCCGATCGTGCCGAGCGACCGGAAAGCGGTGAGCGCCGCTTCGCGGCTTTCGATGCTGCTGTCGCCGGCGTCGACGACGACGACCTCGTCGCTGCCGAGGCCCTGGCAAAGCGTGCGGTAACGCCGTGCGGGGTCGTAGACGACGAGAACACCCCGCTGCTTGAGCCGCGGCAGCAGGACCTCGTTTCGAATGAAGTCCGCAGTTGTCATGTGCCGGCCCAAAGGCCCAGGATCGACTTCACTTCGTTCACCAAAACGTCCGTCCGCGCACTGATCGCGGCTTCGTTCCAGGCCTGGCGGTCGGCCAACTCGCGATTGAGGTAGAGACCGTTGCGATAGCCGATGGGGCGGCCCTCATCATCGGTGCGATCGCGTTTTCGCGCGAACTCCATCTTGCCAAGGTTCCAGTTGTAACCGCTCAGCGTCAGGTTGCCGAGCTTGTGCGCGCACCGCTGCCGGATGTCCTCGGCCTCCTGGGCGGACCCCGCGCCGAGCACGTTCACCCAGGCCTCGCCCAGATTCTCGGTCTTGGGCAGGATGTGCTCGACGGTGAACACCGGGTGACCGTTGGCAGCCACCTTCCACAGGTCGACGGCGGTCTCCCGCGTCTGGTGTGCCTCCTCGATCTTACAGAGCAGGAAGCGCGTTGCGTCGTAGTTGTTGAGGTAGACGTCGCCGCGAAGCCGTTGCTCGCACAGGTCATCCGAGGCGGCATGTCCCTGAAGCCCGACCTGCGCGGCGGCGACGAACCCGTCGGGAGTGTGGATCTCCCCCGAGCGCAGCCGCGCCAGCACGTCGCGGATCAGGTCGATGAACATCTGATCCAGATCGCGCGTCGGCGGCACATCGGTGAGATTGCGCCAAAACAGCCATCGACCCATGAACGCCGCGAGCGGAAACAGCACGTCAACAGCGCTCCACCGCCGTACCTGCGTCACGTGGATGGCCCAGAGCAGGAATGTGTAAGCCGGCGCCGCACCCAGCCTCTGAAGATCCCGCAGCGCGTTTGCGGTCTCGTCGCTCCATTCGTTTGCGGCGGCAAGCGGATCAAGCAACTTGGCGTAGACCGCTCCTTGCTTCTGGAGTTCAACGAACAGAAGCGCCGGATTCTTGGCGATCAGGGCGTCGTAGATGCGGATGAGGTTGGACTTCATCGCCCGCGGGCAACCACGGACTTCCACGTGCCGCAGGTATTTGAACGCATTGTAGAGTTGGCGCAGGAAGCGCTCCTGGACGACGGGATCGGGGATGCGCTCGGTCAGCAGCTGCCAGTCGTCGAACGCCCGGTCGATCCCGTAATCTGGGTCCTTCTCCAGGGCGGCCAGCAAGTTGTTCTTGATGATGTCGATCGGCGACAGCGGGATGCCGCGGTTGTTGATGGTCTCGAACAGGGTGAAGGCGTCCGAGTGGCTCGGCACCTCGATCTTCACCAGCACTGCCGCCTTCAGCTTTTCCAGCAGCACCAGCGCCTCGGCGTCGGACAGGTCGGCCAGCCGGTCGCAGAAATAGCCGTAGGCGCGGGCGATCCGCCGGTTTCCGAAGTTCTTCAGGCCTCGCGGCGGCTGAGCGTACTTCGGGAACCGCTCGCTCAGGACCTTCTGGAGATCCGCCTTGTTGTGGGACTGTTCGGTCGGCTCGAACCGCCAGGCGCGTGAAGACTTGACGAACAGGCGATTGCGCAGATTGATCAGTTCGACGTGCAGCTCGTCGTCTTTGTCCGGCACGTCATTCAGGCGCGCAAACAGGGCGCAGAACAGCAGGCTGATCGTCATGAAGCGCTGCTGGCCGTCGATCAGCTCCAGGCGGCTGCCCGCCATGCCGTCGGCCTGGGTGTTGACGCAGATGATCGAGCCGAGGAAATGGCCCGGCTCGGCCTCCTCCAGGTCGTTGAACAGGGCTTCCCAGTTGTCCTTCCGCCACACATACTCGCGCTGGTACTTGGGGATGAAGAACGTCTGCGCCTCGTCGGGATTGAAGTAGCTGCTGACGGGATAGGGGTTGACGCTCTTGATCATCCCTTGCGTCTCCGGCCGCGGGGTTTCTTTTCGGGTGCCGGCGGTTCTTCGTAGAGGTGTTCCAGGTTGTGGGCGATGGCGAGGGACTTGTCGTGCCGGCACTTCTCGCGCACGCGCTCGGGCCAGTAGGTCATGGCGAGGTGGGCCCAGTCGTAGTCGCCCTGTTCCAGCTTGGCCCAGGTTTGCTTGAGCAGCGTCTGCCACGGCCGGTGGCGGAACAGCGGCCACAGCGGGGCGGCGGTGATCTGGACGCCATCGTCATGGTTCGGGCGATAGGTGGGCGCGATCTTCAGCAGCGTGTCGCGCAGCTCGATCAGCTCCAGCTCGAGGGTTTGGAGCGCCTCGAACGCCTTTTCGTCATCGCGCGAGCGGGCGGCGCCCTTGTCCCTCAGCGTGGCGGCATCGCGGCTGACTTGGCTAAGCTTCGGCTCCACGAAATCGTTCACGGCCGTGTAGAGCGTCTGGCTGGTCAGGCTGGGATAGTAGAGCCAGAGCGTGTAGCTGCCCGAGGGGGTCGAGAGCGGCCAGTAGATCGGGGCCTTGCGGCTGCTCTTCGTGTACCGCTTCAGATGATCGGCAAAGAACCCGGAAGGCTTCCTAAGGTACTCCTGTAAGCTCCGCACACCGAGGACGTAGCAAGCGTTTTCCTCAATCGTCCCAGAATTATCGCCCCAGATGACAGCTGCGGCGTTTCGCACGCGCTCAACGATGTCGAAGGGGTTACCCTCGTCCTCGGAGAGTACGCCTGACCACGCCACATCAAGCGGATAATCTCTTTCAAGTTCCTTCGGCTCTGCTGGCAGCCCCTTCTTGTTCTGCAGCATGCCAAGCGGGCAGACTGGTAGCGGCGCGAATGGATCGCGCAGACTGCTCGGCTCGCGCTCTCCTGTTGCGTATCGAATATCCCAACGCCCGAAGACGCATCCGAGCAGATAAGAGATATGGGCCTCTTCTGTTGCATATGGTGACGTGTCCAGAACGAAGTCATTGGCGTCCTCTTGGTCTTCGCCTTCGTCACCCTCTTCAGTCGTCTGATTTCGGCGTTGATAGGCCAGAGCTTCCCGAAGATCTCGCTCGACTGCTATCGCTTCCTCTGGTGAAAAGCCGTAGCCCTCCGCGACCATTCGTTCGCCGTCCTCTCCGATGAGGGAGGAAGGATCAAATGCGAGCGACTGGCCGCCTGCACTCAAGTCGCGGACCTTGGCTGGCACGACAAACTCATGGAATGGCTCAAAGTTCTGGTAGGCGCGCCTGCGAGCTTCGACTTCGCGCGTGATGAGGTTCTCAAAATATTGTATTGCTTCGCGATTCATCTCTGGCCATGGCAGCATCTTGAGGCTTTCCACTAGGAAATTTGGGAACTCGAACTTCTCTCCGTAGAATCTCATAAATGCAGAAGCCATTCGTGAGGCAGATACACCAAGTGCTTCAACCTGTTTCCCGTGATCTGGAAACGCCATGTATCTACTTACAGATGGAATGCAATTTCCTGGAATCACGTATGGATAAAAACGGACTGCTCGTCGGGTCCAGCTGAAGCCGGGTCTATAGTAGAAACTGATATTTTGCGGTCGAGACCGAAGTTTTCCCTGATCATTAGTGAAATTACGAAGCTCATTCCCGTGTTCGCACCAATTGATCTTTAGGGTTATCGGCGAGTGCCAAGGCTGTGAGGCGCCAGCCTTAACATGAAACGCCCACTTCGGAACTCCATTATCCCGCCGCTGGAAAAAGTCCTGAACGATAGGATCATCAAAGCTACAGAAGCCGCTGCCGTCAGTCGGATAGTAACAGAAGATGGTATCGGCGGGCTGAACCTCCCATACCGCGCGAACATATCGAGGATCATCACCCGTCGCTAGCCCCTGGCGGACACTTCCAATGGTCGGTTCAAAGAACTCGTCAATGGAAAATTTCTTTATGATTTCGGCCGATGTCCAGTAAACGAATGGTGATTGGGGTAGAAGGTCGAATGCTTTCCGGTCCGGTGAAAACAGACGCTCGTCAGCACCTCCGGAGCGGTACGCTCGAACACATTCCTCCATCGCCAGGGTCCGATCAGCGTTAGCGATGGCTCTAATCACGGTCGCATGTTGTTTTCGCTCTGCGCGCGCGAGCACGTAGGCCGCTGCTTCAACCATCGCATCATCCATGACCCCCTGGCCAAGATCGGCGATGACTTCGACGCCAGATTTGTCCAAAACAACCTTCTTACGCCAGTCCTTAAAGCTGCCGAGAAAGAAGCAGGTCCGTGACGTGATGGCGCCAATGCGCCCACTTTTCTTGAGTAGGTTTAGCCCACGCTCCACGAACACGGCCAAAAGGTCGTTGCTACTGTTCGGGTAGCTCAGCTCAAGCGTTCCTTTGGACCCCCTGCTAAGTGCACCAAAAGGCGGGTTCATCACTACCACATCGAACACCTCGCGGCAGTGGTCGATCATCCGCAGCCCTTGCAACGCATCCTCGGCAAACAGCCGCCCCTGATACGTGGAGCGCGCCGCGCGGGCGTAGGCTGTCAGCGCCTCGCGCAGTCGCGCTTCGGCTTTTTGCCACTGCGCCATGTCCTCTTTCGAGAACATGGGCCCATGCTCGCCAAAGACCTTGCGGATCAACGCAGGCAGCTCCTTTTCGACCTGCAGCAGCACGCCAAGCTCGGGCAGGCCCTTGAGCAGGAACAGCGTCTGTTCGAACAGCTCGGCATCCAGGGGATCGAGCTCCTCCATGAACCGCTTGCGCAAGTCCACCTCGGCCGGGGGCGCCACCGCCGCCACCACGTGGCCCTGCCCCACCTGCGGCCGGTCCTTGGCCTTCACGCCTGCCTCATGCCAAGCTCGCTGCGCTCGCAGCCACAGCGCCAGCGACGCGATCTGCGCCGCCCGCGGGTCGATCTCGACGCCATAGATGTTCCGCTCGATGATCAACCGCGGCACGTCGCGCAGGAAGGCGTCCCGGTCGGCATAGGTTTCCGAGAGCGGCTTCAGATCGGGGCCGCCGCCGGTCTCGCGGTCCAGCGCGCCCGGCCCATGCATCTGCTCCCAATCCCAAGCCTCGCGGTAGATCTCTTGGAACAGGTCGAAGGCATAGAGTCCGAAATGCATCGAGCCGCAGGCCGGGTCGAGCAGCTTGAAAGTGCGCGGGTCGCGCAGGCGCGGGGCGGGTTCGGGCCGCTCGTCCGGTGTCACCAGCAGGTATTGGCAGCGGTCGCGCAGCGCGGTTTGCCCGCCCGTCCAGTTGAACCAGAGCCGCCCGAGCGTGTTGTCGACCAGGAACTCCACCACGTAGCGCGGGGTGAAGAACTGGTTGCGCACGGCCAGCTCGCGGCTGTTCCGCGGCGCTTGCGAGGCCTCGCGCATCGCCTTACGCTCTTCCTTCGAGTTGAAGTACTGGTAGATCCAGCCGATCGTCTCGTCCTCGGCCCAGAGCGGTTCGATGTCGGCGGCGTTGAGCAGGCCGAGCAGATCGAGCAGCGCCGGCTCGCGCGGGAACAGGCGGCCGAGCGGCGCATAGCGATGGAACAACAGCCCGAGGTCGACCGCGTACGTGTCGAACAGGCTCGTGAGGAAACAGCGGTAGGTATCGCCGGTCTCCCCCAGCGCGGTGCCGGCGACGTGCTGGTATAGCTGAAAGCCCTTGGACTGATATCCTTTGCCGACGGATTCGATGAGCAGGCCGCGGGCCTCCATCATCCGGAGCGCGGCGAGGCGATTGAGGACGGTGAACGCCTGCTCGCGGACGATGCGCTCCAGCACGGCGCGCTGCCCCGGCTTGCCCGCCGTCATCTCCGCGGCCTGGTAGTGGGCGAGGATCTCCCGAAGCAGCCGCGCGATCTCCAGGCGTCGGTCGTCGAGGTGGCCGAGGCGGTCCAGGTCCGTCACCTCGCCGGTTTCGGGGTCGAGGCCGTAGTCCTGTTGCAGCTGGCGGGTGAACTCGACGCTGAGCACCCCCCGCGCCTCGCCGACGAAGGCCCTCAAGCGATTGCGGGTGGCGTCATCGAAGGGCATGGGCGCGGGCTACCGGGTGAACCTGACGTCGAACTCTTCATAGAAGGCGAGGTCATCACGCAGAGCCTCCAGCCGACGGATGAGATCTTCCAGCTGCTGCTTGGACGATAACGTTTCGGGGATGGGGATCTCCTGTTTCAGCTTGGGTTTGCCGTCGCCGCATCCCGCTGCCCGGCGTTGGGATTCTTCCGCCTTCTGACGCCGACGGTCCTGCCCAGCGCGGGTGATTCCTTTCTTCGTCTCTCCGAGGCAGGTTTGCAGGTCGAACTCGTGGGCGATCAACCGTTGCAGGCCGCTGATGTCGCGTTCCACGGCCAGTGTCAGCTCCTGTAATCCGGCGAGGACACCCGCCTGCTCCTCCTGGGTCAGCTCGGCCCATTCCGGAATCCGCTTCAAGTCGTCCTCCGCGTCGCTGAGCCGCTCCGCTTGCGCACTGGTCATGCGCTTGACCGCGTCCGCCACGCGCGACTGCAATCCTGTGAGCAGGGTCGCCAGTTCCGCCCCATGGGCGACAAAACCATAGTCGCCGAGCCGTTCGTCGATGCGCGACAGATCGTCGCCGACCTCGTGCCGAAGGTCGCCGGGCACGCCGGACCCCGGCAACTGGCGGATGGCACGCTGATGCTCCCGCAGCGCGGCCACGGTCGTCTCGAGCCCCGCTTCGAGCGCGACCCTGACCTTCCGGGCCCACACGGCGCCGTCGTAGAGGAGGGACGACTCGCCCCCCAGCCGTTGCGGGGCGTCCGACGCGTCGGTGGAGACGAGGTCATCGATCTCCCGCATGGTCGACCGGACGGCATCGCCCCCCGGCAGGCCGAGCCGGTCGAGCTTCTCCGGCAGGGAGGCGATGCGGTTCTGGAGTTGTGGCAGGTGCTTGGCCGCGGCCTTGCTGATCTCTTCTTCCAGCGGCAAGACATTGTCGCCGACCAGATCGGTGAGCCGCGTCGCCGCCCGCGCCAGCACCTCGATCGACGGCCTGTCATATCGCAGGGCGACTCCGATCGGCCGAAACGCGGCGTTGCTCCGCAGGGCGTCGATGGCCTGTTGGCCGTTCACCGTCACCTCGCGGCCCGAGAGCTTGAGCTTGATCTCACCGGCCACCAGAAGCGCGGCGATGAGATAGCGTAAGGTGTCCGGCGACCAGCCGAACGGCGCACCGCTGAAGGTCTCCAGGAGCCGCTTGCCCTCGACGGACCCGTTGCGGTCGACGTAGTCGCGTATGCTGACCAGCGCCTTGTGGTCGGTGCGGATCTTGGGCGTTCCGCCGGCAACCTCGACCAGGCCGAGGGGGTCGAGCTGCGAGGTGATGGCGGCGAGGTTGCCGATCCGCAGAAACTTCTCTGCCAGCGCCGTGTCCGCGCGCTCGGGCGCTTCGTCGTAGCGATCGAACACCCGTTCCGCGACCTCGGTGAGGTGTTTGCGGGCGGCGTCGAGCAGGCTTTGGCCGAGGCTGTCGACAGCCGTGGTCTGCCCGCGGAACAGGAACGAACCCTGCATCAGGCTGCGGCGCAGCTTCTGTTGCAGTTCACCGGCCAGGCGGGCGGCGCGGTCGGTCTGGCTGGCACAGTAGTCGCGGATCTCCTGGTCGGGCTCGTTACGATGCAACTCGACGATGCGCTGCGAGCGGTACATCTCGGTGACAAGATCATCGGCCTCCGACGATTGCCGGCCGAGCAGAAAGATGGTGTGTTCCGACGACTTGTGGCGGGAGTCGTCGACGAGCCGAGTGCGCGCTGTGTCGTACTCGCCGGGATCGACGAACTCCACCACCGTCTGGATGGTTTCACGCTCGCCGGCGAGGCTGGCGGTCTGGGCGCCCGATTGCGCCTTGAGACCGGAGGTGACGGCGAGCGAGCCGTGAATTCGTGCCGACGGCAGCGGCGAGAACACCTCGCGTAGCGCTTCGTTGTGAAGGCGGCGGGCTTCGGCGGTGCGCAGCGGGATCTGCGCCCGCTCCTGTTCGATGTCGTGCAGCTTCTCACTGAAGAAGTGCAGCTCGCCATCGCGCTCGCCGAGCGGCACGCGGGCATCGCTGAGCATCTCGTCCACCGCCGCCTTCACCGCGTCGGAACGCGAAGGCGCATCCACGGCGGGATGCATCAGGCTTGCGATGTTGTCTACCGTCACCGGTATGTTGCCCAGGATCTGCAGCACCGCGATCGTCTTCGCGACCTCCCGGTGCAACGACCCGGGCGGAAACTGCAGTTCCACCCGGCCGGCGGCCTGATGGATCGACGGAAACGCCCGGCGCATGTCCTTCTCCAGTGCGTCGTAGAGCGTCACCGTCGTTGCCAGGCGGCCGACGGATTGCTCGGCGACGGGTGCGCTTCCGCCGGTCGGCTCGATCAGGATGTCCTGGATGACCTTGATCGCGGACCGCAGCCCGATCCCGCCTGTCGACTTGGCCAGCGCGCCCAGCAGATAGAGCAAAAGGTCGAAGTGCGCCGGCAGGAACGGGTAGAGGTCGACGAAGCCCTCCTTGTTCAGCTCGGCGTCGTAGACTTTGGCGTCCCGCAGTTTGGTATTCTGGCGCAGCGCCGGCCCGTGCCGGTCGAACAGCCGGCCGAGCTCGTCCTTTCCATCTTTAGACTTGCTAAGCAAACGGCGATAACAAATCTCGCGGATGTCCCGCGGCTCGAGGTCGACCCAAATCGGAAACCGGTCCTTTAGTTTGTAGAGCTCGGGCGAGTTGATCGCCGCCCTCGGGTCATCTTCGGTGAGTGTCTGCTGCGCGGTCCCGACGAGCCACGCCCGCCCAGCGCCGATGTTCTTGAGGTTCTGGGCGAGCCCCTGAAGGTCGAGGATCTTGTTCTGGTGAGCGCCGACATACTGGCCGACCTCGTCGACGACGAACAGGACATACTCGCGGCCGGATCGCTCGCGGACAATGTCCAGGATCTCCTTCACACGATCGTCGAGGAGGGTGACGAACTCGCTGGCAGTGGTCGTGAACGATTGATCGGTTGGGAACAGGGTCGGATAAAGCCGGTGGGCGAGGCGCGGCAGGACGCTATCCACGACGAGGGGGTCGTTCTGGTAGTCCTCCCACTGCTCGCCGGTCTCCGCCTCGAAGGCTTGCCGGAACTCATCGTAGCGGCCGTCCTTCTTGAGGCGGCGCTCGAAGGCTGCGACCTTCAGGTTGCGGGAATAGCCGGCCCACTGCAGCACCTTATAGTAGAGCACCGTCGAAACGACTTCGAGGGTGGCCCCGGCAATCTGCTCGCTCGCCAGATCGAGCAGCACCACCGCGGCAGGAAACCGCTTGGCAAGGGTGGCGAGCAGCGCCCGCGTCTGTGGCTTGTGCAGCCTGTCCTGGACGTGCCTGAGGAACGGCTGTCCGTCGACGACGACGCTGTCATCGAATGCCAGACCGAGATACTTGGTGAATGAGCTCTTGCCGGAGCCATAGAACCCCGAGACCCAGACGCCGATCTCGTTCTCCCCGCCGGCCTCCATGGCGGCCTGCATCTTGCTCAGCAGCTTTTCGGTCTGCTCTTCGATGCTTTCGGTCACCCAGTACTCGACAATCTCCGCCTTCAGCCGCTGTTCCTGGTCGGCGCCATATGTGATGACCTTCTCGATCGTCCGATGGATGTCCCGGTTCGGATCGAAAAGCGCTTGGATCTGCATGGCGGTCGCTTGCCCCCTCGCAACCTGATTGACTATCCACCGACGTGGACGGACCGATAATTGCCGTCCTCAGGGTAGAAGCCCAGAAACCTTAACCGAGTCTTGCCGGTGCGCGTGCCCGGGTAGAAGAAGATCGTCGGCACGTGGAACTTGCCCTGCAGCTGCGACTCGATGGCGCCAATTCGCACGTAAGGGTGGAGCGCCTCCAAGTCGGTCACCAGGAGCAAAGCGCTCTCCTGTCCCTCCAAAGCGGCGAGCTGCGCTTCCAGCCGTTCCTGCAGCTGTCCCTTCCGGGTGAGGGCATTTCGCAGTGAATCGTTCGTCTTCGCCCAATCGAGAGGAGATTCCCGGTCGGCTCTGAGCCAAAGCTCACGCATCGGGGCCGATGCCAGAATGTCGCGGACGGCGTCGGCAAGCGAAAACACCACGACTCTCCAACCTTCGTCACGCAGCCGACGTTCCCAGGCCGGCAGGTGCCGCTTGACTTCGAGGATTTGGCTGGGATGGAAAACGAGATAGTAGATCGGCTCGAAGCTCGCATGCGTGAGCTCGCGGCCTTGCCGAATGCGTTGGATTACTTCCGCGAAGTCAGCCTTGAGCGAAGTCATCGACGAATTCCTGCATGGTCCGGTGCTTCCAGCCGATGTGCGTCACGTTACCTGCGGCCTGTAGAATGATCTGCCCCGTCAACGTGAGGCGCCGCAGCTCGCTCCTGACGTCTTTGGCGTCCAGCCCAAACAGACGCCAGTCCTCGTGCGAAACCAGGCTGTTGTCGCCAATGCGCTGAGAATGCAACTCCTGGGCAAGGATGGCCACAATCTTGTTCTCGATGCGGAAGGGAACGATCCGGCGCCCCGACCGGTCACGGTGTCCGAGGAGTCCGAAGTCCGCGCACGCGCCGAGCAGATAGTTGGAGACGCGGATGATCGTCGACTCGGACCAACGCTTGACGGTCTTGCCGTCGTCGATCGCGCGCCGGATGAAGCCTCTCGCATCTTCCTTGAGGACCCGCTCAGCACCGCTGGTGTACCGATCCCAGTAGATTTCCCGGACGAAGTCCGCGAGTACGGGGTTGGCGCGGCAGGTGTAGAGAAAAAGGAGCTGAACGAGTTCGCCTGCTGCGAGATGTGGCAGCAGCGCTTTGAGCAGTCGCGCCGGGTACGCGGCATGCCGCAGATATCTTGGCGCGAAACACTCGATGACGATGTTGCGAATCCGCCGGGCGGACATGTTTGGAAACGCACCCGAGCCCAGGGCCGTCTTGTTAAGGTCGACACCGGACATCCCCGATGACCACAGATCGAGAAGGATTTTGGTCTCGTCGACGAGACCAAGGCCGGCCTGCAACTGAGTCGTGTATGGGCGAGCGTGGGTCATTCGGTGTCCGTCAGGTAGGGAAACGATCGAACACCATTCGCGAACGCTGCGAAATACCGGGCGGCGGCCCTCGAAAGCCATGCTTCACGGTTCAGGTCACCGATTGAGCCGATCCGTACGGGCCCCTCTTGGACGACGACGTCTTTTTGGCCGTAGCAGTGGAGTGCCGCCATGACCGCCTCGCGTGACGTGAGAAGGCTCTTGATCGCGTGGATCGATGGGGACCGCTGGAGCAATTCGAAGCACCCTTGTTCCATCGTCTCGGGCAACCGGAACAGGTGGAATACACGGCCAACCCCGATCCGCTCGTCGTGCATTTTTCGGGCGGCTTCCGTGACCCCGTTGCACTGCGCCAGCCCGGCGGCTGGTCCGAACACGGGGTCCACGAACGCATCGCTGGTCGCCTCGAGAAACCTACTTGGCCACCAGTTCGCCTGGGCGTGTTCCCCGAGATAGCCGACCAAAAGGCGTACGGTTATGACGTCTTTCGCATCCACCATTTCTAGTCTCGCGCTCGGCCTTCCAACCAACCGGCTCTCATCGGAGAGGCAAAAAACCTAATAGCATCGCATGATACCGGCCGCGGGGCGTTCGAACGAAGGCCATAAGGGCACATCGAAAAATCCCGGGATGGGTGTGTTTTCGAGTGGCGATTATCCGGCTCCGCATTGCCTGAACCGTACCGGATTCGTCGGAGGATCCAACTTCTGGGTAGGATGGAGCATCATGAGCAAAGCGACGAACAGATTTTACCCCGACATGCGTGAACCAAAGGTACCTATGGTCCTGGACAACCAGGATCAGCCTGGACCGCGCTGGTTTGCGGTCCTGTCGATTTCATCGAAGATCGGCTTGGCGCCATAGATGCTGAACGAATGGGTCAAGAAGGTCGAGGTGGAGAGCGGCCGCCGCGCCAACATCCTGACCGAGATCGCCGAACACCTGGGACTCATCCTCGCCTGACCGCGGACCGGCGGTGCACAGGCCGTTTGACGGACCCTGCGGCCTCTCACACGGTGATGACGAGTTCGGGGTTGAGGCGCTTGTTGATGTCGGACGGGCGATAGCCGCGGGGGATTGCAGATCACCCGGGTCCCGCCGGCGGCACACTCCGCCGAGGTGTGGGTGTGCACGTGCACCCACAACGCCGCGCCGCCGGTCTCGACCAGGGCAAGAAGCGTCTCGTGATGGGCGGCATGGTAGAACTCGTGGTTGCCGGCGATCAGCACCACCGGCACCGCGAGCCACGCCGCGACGGCCGCGGCGTAATCGATGGCGTGGGGCCCGAGGTCGACATCACCGGCGAGCAGTAGCACGTTGCAGCGGCCCTTCAGCCCGATCAGGTTGGGGCCGGTCCGGGGATGGCCCTCCGCCTGCACGGCCTTGCGCGACCGGCGGGGCTTCCTGCCGCGGCAGCGGGCGCGGATCGCTTGGTCGAACTCCAAGTGCAGGTCGCTCGCCACCGCGAGCCGCACGTTGGGTAAGGCACAGTCCTCCCGGTTGATCCGCCGCGTCCGGTTGCCCCGCCTCTGTCACGGGCACGCTGCCGCGGCACGAGCGTGACGACGGGCGTTCCGGCGACGCCGGCGATTGCCCTCGCTACCCTGGTTCGCGATACGGCCGGGCGCGCCCCGTCGAACAGCGCCGCGCCGTGGCGGCCGGGCAAAGCGGCAGTGCCGTAAAAAAACGTACGGCGCTGCGCGCCGTTGGCGCCGCCTTCGCGGCGCTGTCAGGAATCAGTGCCCAGAAGATGGGGACGAACACACCACACGAAACCCGATGAAGTTGAGCCGGTTGCTCGGGGGGTACCCGAAGCGGTTGGCCGCGCGCGCGAAGTCGTGGGAGGAGCCCGGGACCCGCCGCGAAGCACACGGCGGTCACAATCGCCACCATCCTCCCCGCCCCAGGCACGGCCGTCATCGGGGGCGCCATGGTAGCTGTCGTGCCAGCAGTCCTCGCACCACTCCCACACGTTGCCGTGCATGTCGTAAAGGCCCCAAGCATTGGACCGATGTTTGCCTACCTCGGTCGTCTTCGGGGACTGGAATAATCGAGCAAGAGCCGAGAGGACGCTCGGCGCAATCGTCGCATCCGTCGGCCAAAGCTTGTTGCCGAAAGCAAACCGGGTCGTCGTGCCGGCCCGGCAGGCATATTCCCACTCCGCCTCGGTCGGCAGGCGGTAGAGCTTGCCGGTCTTCTGCGACAGCCAGGCCACATACTCTTGCGCGTCCTCCCACGAGACGTTGATGACCGGGCGGCGGTTACGTCCGGCCCCGCTGTCGCTGGGCTTGTCACGGCTCGTCTGTTCGCAGAAATAATCGTACTCCGCGAAGGTCACCGGAAACTTACCGATGGCGAAGGGCTTGGCAATGGCCACCCGATGCTGCGGGCCCTCGTTACGGTCCCGCCCCTCCTCATCGTCCGGCGAGCCCATCAGGAACGTGCCGGCCGGCACCACCACCATCTCCGGGCACCACGGCGCATCGACGTCCCGGAACACGGTACCGGGCGGCGGGAGCGCCGTTGTTTCTGGCGGTGTTGGCGGCGGCTGCGGAACCCTCGGCAGTTCCGGTGGTCTCGTCGGGAGCGTCTTCTGCAGTTTGGGGATCAACTGG
>REEP01000009.1 GCA_007695045.1 Rhodospirillales bacterium
AGCCGGTGATCTGATCCGTGGTGGTGGCGTTGACGATCAGCACCAGGGTGCCGCGGTCGGCCCGGAGCAGCAGGGTCGCCGACTGCAGGGTATTGAAGGAGTGACCGACGAAGAACTGCCGCTGCCCCACCATGCAGTGCTCGTCCCCCGGCACCGTCACCTGATGCACCAGGGCAAAGACCGGGCGGTCCTGCACCGTGCGGCGCACCCAGGCGAAGGTGTGCTTGACATCGTCGCCACCGGCCGCCTCGGGCCGGTCGGCGAACGCCGCCGCCACCGCGCGCAGCGCCGGCATCTGGTGCAGCGGCCCGGCCTGAAGCTCCGCCGCCGGTTCGGTTACGCTGCCGCCGCCGCGGGCGTAGGGCGCCAGCGCGTCGACACCGCCGGCACTGTACGCCTCGAAGCGGCCGATCAGGATGTCGCGATACGCCTCGGACACCGCCGTCGTGGCGTCGTGAGTATCGGTGCTGATGCCGCGCAGGCGGCCGCGCAGTGCGTCGATTTCGTCCTTGGACAGGTTGAAGTCGCTGCCCGGGCGCACTTCCAGCAGACGTCTGATCTCCCCATGGTCGGCGGCGTCGAACGCCACGCCCTGCCAGTCGTCGTCGTTCACCGGATCATGGATGAAGCCCAGTCCGGTGGCGGCGGGCCCGGCCAGCAGCCGGTCGGAGCCGCAGATGGCGTCCCGGGCGGTGGGGAAGGCGCGGGGATCGACGGTGGCGGCCGCCGCCGCCAGCATGTTGGACGTGTCGGCCGGTAGGTCCACCGAGACGATTTCCCCCGACCGCGCCCTGGCCACCGCCGCGTCATCGAACCCCGCCTCGGCCAGGACGGCCTCCACACTGTGATCGAACACCACCGTTTCCGCCTCCATTGCCGTGCCGGAACACGCCGCCAGGATCAGGACCGCCTTGGCCCAGGCGATCCAGCACATCGCCCACGCCGCCGCCGGAAGCGTCGCCCTGCGGCGAAACCGGTCCCGGCGGCCGAGAGACCAACCGGGGGCGGTGGTCATTCCTGAATCGGCATTCATGTTCACACTGGCTTCCATACCGTACGAGACCCCATATTGCGATGACGGATGCGGCTCCAGGCCCAATGCCCCGGCGTGGGCGCGTTCGACAAATCTAACGGATCACGCACCGCCCGCCACCCGGCAGCGATAACACCCTTTTCGTGGTGCGTGGCCACTTGAGCAGGGGAGTTCACCATGCAGGGCAAGAAAGTCATCATCGAGCATCTCAACGGCATCCTCACCAACGAGCTCACGGCCATCAACCAGTATTTTCTCCACGCCCGCATGCTGCAGGACTGGGGTTTCACCGTCCTGGGCGACAAGGTCTACAAGGAATCGCTGGGGGAGATGCAGCATGCCGACCTGTTGATCAAGCGCATCCTGTTCCTGGAAGGGCTGCCCAACCTGCAGGACCTCAAGCGGCTGATGATCGGCGAGGACGTGCCGGAGATCCTCAAGAACGACCTGCACCTGGAATCGACGGCGCGGGAGGATGTGGTGACCGCCATTGCGCTCTGTGAGCGGGAAGGTGATTACGTGAGCCGCGTCCTGCTCACCACCATCCTCGATGACAGCGAGGAACATATCGATTTCCTGGAGACGGAGATCGGCTTGGCCGAGAAACTGGGGATGGCCAACTACCTCCAGTCGCAGGCGCTGCCGTCCGCGGATTGACAATCGCTCGCAACTGGCTACCATGGCCGCAATCGGTTCCTGACGAGCGGGTGGTCCGTTGTACGTTTGCATCTGCAACGCCTTCACCGAAAAGGACGTGCACCGGGTGATCGCCAGCGGGGAGGTGCGGTCGGTCGGCTGCGTCTACCGCCTGTGCGGCGGCCGCCCCAAGTGCGGCAAATGCGTGGGCGTGGTGCGCCAGATGGTGGCCGGCGCCGCGTGCGGTTGCGAACCGGCAACCTGCCGGGAGGCCGGCATCACGCTGGCAGGGTAGGGCGGCCGCCTGTCGCCTGGCCCCTGACGCCTGTCCCCTGACGCCTGTCGCCTGCCCCCTGACGCATGCCATCGAAAGCCGGCATCAGTGCCGGCGCCGCCCTCGCCGTTGCCACACTGGCTTCAAGACGACCGGCCCAAAGACGACTGGCTGTAAGGCCGAATCAGCGAAAGCGTTTTCAGGCGTTCCCGCTCTGCCGAGGCATCCCGACACGGGATGCCCCGGCGATGCGGGTCGAGGTGGGCCGGAAAATCAGGCGGCCACAACCTGCGCCTGAGCCTCGGCCTGAGCCTGCGCCCGCCGCCGGCGGGCGGCGGCGGCGCCCAGCGCGGCCAGGGCCGAGCCCAGGAACCACACGCTGGCCGGCAGCGGCGTCACCACCACGTTCACTTCCAGTTCCGGCAGGTAGCCCAGGGCCAGTTCCAGTTCCTCGGGCGACAGGTCCGGCAATCCGGCGAAGGTGGAGAGACCCAGCAGCCCGATGAACGAGGTGTAGGTGCCGACGCCGGTGGCTTGCGGGTCGAGGGTGATCTCGAAACCGCCGATGCTGTTCCCGGCCGCGAGGCCGGCGAAGGCGTCGAAGCCGAGGGTGGCGAACACGATGTCGCCGCCGACCGTGAAACTGCCGCCGAGGTTGTCTTGCGGGGCACCGACGAAAACGAACTCGTTGGTGACCAGGAGTTCGGCGCTGACCGGCCCGTCGGCGATGTCGACGGTGCCGAAGTCCAGCACGAACCGGCCGCCGCCAAGGCCCTGGAACAGCCCGTCACCGCCGCCGAACGCGAAGCCGGGGTTGGCCAGGTTGTTGACCTGCCCGGTCATCACCAGCGGGGGCACGTCCAGTGCCAGCGGGTCCATGGTGTCGTTCTCGCTGCTCAACGCGGCCTCGATAGCCCCGTTGAAGCTGCCGGCGGTATCAGTGGCCAGGGTGAAGTCGATCCCGGTGCTTTCCAGGCTCTCCAGCCCGCCGCCGAGATCGCCGTCGCCCGAGAACGGCGGGGTCGAGCCGGCCGCCACGGCCAGGGTGCCCGCCAGCCGGTCGACGAAGCCTTCCTCGCCCACCGCGGCGTTGGTCACGGTGAGCGTACGGACCACGTCGCCGCTGCCCACCCGGTGGACGCCGAAGTCCAGCGGCTCCGGATCGAACTCGGGGATCGCGGTCTGGAACACGTCCATGGCGGTGACGATGCCGCTCAGGGCCACGGTGTCGCCGCCGACGGATGCCGCCGCGAGGTTGCTGCCGGCGATGGGCAGGCTGCTGTAGGCCACCTCGAAGCTGCCGGTCTTGGTGCCGGCCGTACTGTTGTCCAGGGTCACCTGGATGCGGTTCGAGGCGGTGGTGCCGGCGGCGATGGCGGCCCCGAGGTCGGTATCCGCCACCGCGAAGTCGCCGCTGCCGGCATCATCGATGCCGATGCCGAGCGCTTCGGAGAACGGCCCGGCGGCGGTGGTGTTGGTCACGTCGATGGTTTGCACCGGCGCCGGGTCGGTGGTGCGCACCGAGCCGAAATCCAGGCTGGTGGCGCTGAGCGTGCCGGCCGCCGCAAGGATGCCGCGGGCCTCGAACGCCACCGTCTCGCCATCTACGTTGTCGAAGTTGGTGTCCACGAACACCTGCTGCCCCGTGAGCACGCCGGCTTCGGTGGGGGCGTAGGTGACATCGAAGCTTTCGCCGTCGCCGGTGGCGATGGGCCCGAAATTCTGCGCCGTGACGCCGGGGCCGGACAGGGCCGGCGACGTGACGTTGCCGCCGTTCACCGCGGTCTGCAGCGCGCCGCGCAGGGCCGGGCCGTCGCTGCCGTCGTTGCGGACGATGAACGACCGCGTCTCCGTGCTGCCGACGCGAATGTCCTGGAAGTTGAGCACGTAGCGATCGCCGTCACCATCGAAGGTGACGCTGTCGCCGCCGATCCCGAGCGTCACGTCACCGGCCGCCAGGATCGCGCCCGCACCGCTCACATTGGCCCGGGCGTCGAAGGCGTTGCCCGCGCCGAAGGCGGCGTTGCGGTAGTCCCCGGACACGGTGAAATCGTGCCCCCCGAGGTTGAGGGAGCCGCCTTGGAGGTCCAGCACCGCGGCACTGCTGGCCGC
>REEP01000057.1 GCA_007695045.1 Rhodospirillales bacterium
GCCATCCCGCGGTGCTGGCGGCGGCGGTGGTGGCCAAGCCCGACGAGAAGTGGGGAGAGACGCCGTGCGCCTTCGTCGAGCTCAAGCCCGGCGCGGAGGTGAGCGAAGACGCCATCCGGGAGTTCTGCCGCACTCATCTGGCCGGCTTCAAGTGTCCGCGCACGGTGATCTTCGGCGAGGTCCCCAAGACTTCCACCGGCAAGATCCAGAAGTTCAAGCTCCGCGACGTGGCCAAAACAATGTAACTTCAAGAAGAGCGGGCCAAGACCCGGATAACGCGGAACGAGCCAGTGGAAGCCGCATGCCGTGACGCGCGATGCGGCTCCACTCGCTCAACCCGGCCGGTCAGAAAGGACCATATTCGTTCCAGTATCGATCGATGGCGGCGTCCAGTTCCCCGAACGGGAAGTCCGCGCCGTGTCGTTCCCGGAAGGCATCGAAGAAAGCCAGTATCGCCCTGCCTTCGTCTTGGCTCAGGTCCTCGACGCGCTCATGAAAAATGGCCGATGGCGTGCCGGAATCGAACCAATCGAGCTGCTGCTCACGCAGTTGCCGCGTCGTCTCCTCGGGCAGGCGCAGACGGGGTGAGGCTCCGCTCAGCCTGTCGAGCGCCGCTTCCACGTCCGCCCGATCCGGCTTGGTCAGAGCCGTGACCAGTTCGGAGGCGAACACGCTGATCGTGTCGTAGCATTCGAGTGCGGCGGACAGGAAGGCCGGCAGGAAATAGCGGAACGCCTTCGGGGACAGCATCCACAGATTGCCTTCGACCTCGCTCCGGAGTTCGTAGGGAGAGAGCTGGGTCGACGTCCGTGTCGCCAGCAGTTCCCGCAGGCGGTCGCCGTCATGGCGCACGCTCGGGCGCAAAATCTCGTCGCCGGACGGTCGCGGTCGGGAGGCGAACGCGTCGAAGAAGCGGGTTTTCAGGGTCATTGGCGGCCGCGCTGGCAGGTCATGCCTCGCTTGGCCCGCTCTCGCCCGAGAGCTCCCCGACGACCAGCACCAGCACGGCCATGACCGCCGCCGCCGCGGCAGCGGTCGCCGCCGTCGCTCCCGCCGCAATGATCGCCTTGATCAGTACGATGACCGCAGCGATCAACGCGACAATCACGGCGACCACGATCACCGCCATCGCCACCGCCGCGACAACCTCGCGGGCGCGTTCGATGACCGCCTCCATCGCCTCGATCAGTTGTTGCGGACAGTTCAAGGCCGTAAAGAACCGGTAGCAGCGGTTGACCATGTTGATCTTGTCTTGCACCTGCTGACGGTGGCCGCTGTCACCGCCGCGGAAGCAGGTGGTGTCCAGGGCCACGCGGGCGGCGATTTCGGCGCTGATGGCGGCGATCTTGGCCGCCAGTGTCAGGCAGTTGTCCGCCGCCGAGCAGGCCCCGAGGGTGCTGACGACCGCTTTGGCGGTTTCGACGGCGCCCCGCAGGGTGAGATACGTCGACCACGGGCAATCGCCCGGAGGCACCATCCCATCACCGGGATAGAATTGCACAATCTGGCCAGACAGCCCTATGTGCATCGGCGCATCGGGCTGTAGCGAAGCGCCATGGTCGGCCGCCGGGCGGTTCCGAATGCCGGCTGCAGCGCCCTGTTGAACCACGTGCGTCAGTTCATGCGCCAGCAGTCGGCGACCAGCCTCGGATCGAGGCCGATACTGGCCCGCCCGGAACACGATGTTATGGCCCCGCGTGAACGCCAGTGCCCCGACCGAACGCGCGGCCGAGTCCGCGGGACCACCGGTGTGGATGCGGACGTGCCGGAAATCGAAGCCGAACCGGGGCTCGAAGTAGGCCCGCTCCTCGGGCGACATTGGCTGGCCGCGGTCGCCCATGTCCGTTTTAGCTTGGATCTGGTCTTCGGTGAGGGCCGCTGCCGGGCCTGCACGCGCCGCCGCCGGCTTCCGCTGAAGGTTCTCCTCCTCGCACTCGGGGCACAGACGCTGCACCGGCGCTTCGGCGGAACTTGTCGCCGCGCCGGCACCGATAGGCTGGATCGGCAGCGGCGCCGCGTAGGGCGACAGTGGTGACGACAGGCGTGTCACCTGCTCGGCGACCCGGTCTGCTTCCCGTTCGTAGCGGTCGTCCGGACTGCCGATTGCGATCTTTGCTTGGATGGTCCCGTCGCGGCGCGGGTAAATCGGCGACCCCATGAAGCTGTGTGCGACCCGAGCCGCCTCAGCCCCATCGGTCCCGGATCCTCGCCGTCGGATCCCTTTGCCCCGAAGCGGGCTCGATGTTTGAGCCGCTGAATTCTGATGGCTGGTTTGCGGCACCAAGGCGGCGGTGTGCATTGCCGGTCCGATCCTCAGCGGAACACTCGCCCGCAAACCTTTTTATGACACGACCCCCTTTGACGGCGCAACCGGCATCCTTGACTGCCAAGCCCGGCATCCCCGGCGAGCCTCACCCGCCCTTTGCCCGTGTCGCCGGCGTGCGCCAGTCTCGGGAAGGCCGCTCCGGCGGGCGGGTTATCCACAACGCCTACATCACCCCCAGGGACACGACCTTCGAAACCCGCCTCCGGCTGTTCGGGCCCGGCTGCTGACAGCGTGATGACAGCGCCGCGCTAAACCGGAGACTTCCGGCCGGTTACCGCAAACACGATGGCTCGCAGCGTCGCTGCTTCAAGGCCCTTGAGCGTGCTGTGCAGCAGCGCCATGAACATCGCGCGGCCGACAACCCCGCCGAAATAGCGGGCGGCGCTTGCCGCAAGATCGCCCTGTGCCGACGAGGCCGCGCTCATGGGCGGCCGGGCGGCCGTTCGTGGCGGCAAAAGCGGGGAAGCTGCACATGAGCAAGACGGCGACCGGAGTCTCCCCTCCGGCGGCGCTCCGGGCCGTACCGCGATCCGCTCGGCAAGGGTGTCAGCGAGGACGTGCGGATCGAGCCGGCCGGGCCGATAATGGACGACAATGGAGCATGAGGACGGGCGGATTTCGACGTCATCGACGCCGTCATGGGCCAGAAGCGCATGGTGAAGGCCCCGCTGCAGCGAGCGGCTGCCGCGTACCGCCGGAACCCGGAAGCGGATCCGACCGGGCACGTGATGCATGCACTGCCACATCGACCAATCCTTTCAGCAAGGGAAGGGTTGTTGTGCAAGTGATAATCATTATCACATTCCACGCAACCAAAAACTGCGGCAATGCGGCCCTGACGCCGCAAACGGGTCAGGAATTTGCGGGGACGGCCGACGCCCGCCCGCCGATCACGGCTCGGCCCAATGTCGCCAACGTCACGCCGTTGTGAATCACGGCAGACACAGCCGGGGACGCATAGCCCGACGCAGCGGCGACAAACAAAAGCGTGTTCAGCCCCACCGCCCAACGAAAGTTGGAGCGGATCAGCGCCAGCGTGCGCGCGGACAGGACCCGCGCATCGGCGACCGCACCGATACTGTCGCGCAGCAAGATCACGTCCGCCGTCGCCCGTGCGAGATCGACGCCGCGTGGCATGGCAATGCCGACATCGGCCGCCACCAGGGCCGGCGCGTCGTTCACGCCGTCGCCGACGAATGCAACCCGCCGCCCCGCCGCCTGCAGAGACCGGATGATTTCAGCCTTCTCCTCCGGGCGGCGCTCCGCGAACACCCGATCAACGCCCAGCTCCGCGGCCAGCGCCTGCGCCTTGGCCTCGCGGTCTCCCGACAGCAGGGCAATGCAGGTGATGCCCGAGTCGCGCAAGCGGGCGATCGCGGCAGCGGCTTCCGGCCGAACGTGGTCGCGCAGGCCGATCAGGCCCGCCGGTGCGCCGTCGAAGGCGGCATAAAGCAGGATTTTTCCCTCGCTCTCCAGCCGTGCGATCGCGGCAGCCTCGCCCGAAAACGATACGTTCTCATGCTCTTCCTGGAAATGCCTACTGCCGACGACAATCCTTTGGCCGTTCGCCTCGCTGATCAGGCCATGGGCGACGATGAAATCCACGTCCTCATGACTCACGTGACCGAGCCGGCGGCGTTGTGCCTCTTCCACGATCGCCGCGGCCACGGGATGGCGGGCATGTTCTTCCAGGGAGGCCAAAAGGGCCAACAGTTGTTCCTCGGAGCAGCGATCGTCCACCGGGAAGACGTCCGTGACATCGAGTTCGCTTGCGGTGAGGGTCCCGGTCTTGTCGAACACGACAGTGTCGATCGCTGCGAGAGCCTCAATGCCGCGCCCGCCCTTGATCAGGATGCCGGCCTTGGCGCCGCCATAGATTGCCGATTCGATTGCTACGGGGACGCCCAGCTTCAGGGCGCAGGCGTAATCGATCAGAAAGACGGAGGCGAGGCGGCTCGCGTTGCGGGTCACGGCGAAGGTGATGACCCCGAGGCCAAGGGTAATCAGGATCCGTTGATCCGCCAGCCGCCTGGAACTCGTCTGGACCTCGGGCTTGCGCTCCATCGCGGCCTCGATGAACCGTGCGATGCGCGCCATGGTCGTTGCCCCGCCCACGTGAATGGCCCGGATCCGCAGCCGCCCCTCTTCAACGATGCTGCCCGAGAGGACACGCCCACCCGCCTCACGGTCCACCGGCACCGCCTCGCCGGTCAGAAAGGCTTCGTTCACCGTGGCGGCACCGCTGACAATCTGGCCGTCGATTGGCACCGTCTCCCCCGGACCCACAACCACGACATCGTTGACCGCCAGCGTCTCAGCCGGCACTTCCTCCAGGCCCCTGTCGGGAGTCTCGCGCCAAGCGGTTGCGGCGGGCCGCACGATCAGACGGCGGAGCAGATCGGTGGCGGTTTCGCTGGTCCGTGACTCCAGGTATTCGCCCGTACGCAGCATCGTCAGCGTGGTCGCGGCGGTACCGTAGGCGCCACGGCTCATGGCAACGCCAAGCGCCACGGAATCGAGAACCTCGACACAGAGTCCCTTGGTGAGAAGGGCGGATACGCCGCGGGCCATGGCCGGCGCGACAACCACCCACGTCAACGCCGCGCTCCAGGGCAGCGGCAGGAGGAACCCGGCAACCATGGCCGCGCCAGACACCATTGCGGCGCTGCGGCGGCGGGACGCCGGTCTCTTTTCGTCCTGCCCCATCCAAGGCGTCGCCGGGGTCCCGGCAATCAGCCGAAGCACGGCCTCGCGGGTCTTCGGCGAGCCGTCGTGACGGACAACAAGGCTGCGCGCGGCCGGATTGGTGCGGGCGCCCAGCACACCTGCAACCCGCTCGGGCAGAGCTGCGGCGAAGGCCGGCGCCAGCCGGCCATCATGGGGACTTTCGGCACGCAGACGCATGCGTCCGCAAATCTCATGAACAATCTGCATGGCGAAAGGACTCCTGCAGGCCCGGCGACGGGACCGAACCACTTGCTCGGGCGCTGTCAGACGAACTTGAACGAGTCACGGTGTGCCGAAGGCTCGCCGCCGTCGGGTGGCAAGCTGCCGCCATTCGGCCGGCGCGGCGTCGCCCTCCAGCGTGCGCACATTGCCATCTGAGCGAGAGCGCCATCTCCCTTCAAGCCGGCCTGAGCGCGAACAGCAGCCCGGCCAGCACATACAAGGCGGTCAGCACCCACAGAAGGCGAAATACGTAGAGGTGGCGCATATGGCGGGTTCCTTTTCTCTCAGCTATACTTGAACCGTTCTGAAACGATCCTTCGTGGCGGCACGCCGCGGGCCAGCAACGTTTCCTCGACACTTTCCATCATCGGCACCGGACCGCACACGAAATAGAGCCAGTCTTTTGGGAAGCGCCGCTCCAGGCAGGCGTCGATCACATCGGGGGTCAGTTCGCCCACTCGGCCGGTCCAGTCTGCGGATGGTTCCGAGAGGATCAGGTGGAGCCGGAAGTCCAGGGTGTCTCGCATCGCTTCCAACTCATCGCGATACAAAATCTGCGTTTCGACGCGGTTGCCGTAGAGCAGGTACACCGGTCCTTCGTATCGCTCCTGCGCCAGTTCCCTGAGCAGGCCGATGATCGGGCCGAGGCCGACGCCGCCGGCGAAAAAGGCCACACCGGTGCCGCGCCGCCGCGCGAGGGTGAAGGTCCCATAGGGCCCGTCCACATAGGCCCGGGTGCCCAAGGGGATCTCGCCAATGCGGTTGGTGAAATCTCCGCTTTCGCGCACGGTGACGGCGAGACGCGGCCGGTCCGCCGGCGTGGAACTGAGTGAGAACGGATGCTCCATGAGGCTGAACGGCGAGTGCCCCAGGTTGAGCCAGATGAACTGCCCGGCGGCGAAGTCGATCGCCCGGCCCCGTTCCGCCTCCACCTGGATCTCCCAGATACGGTCGCCAATCTCCCGGTTGGAGACGAGCCTGTACGGTCGGCGCAGTTGCAAGGCCGGCCTGACCACGTAGACGTGGGCCAGAGATACAACGGCCGCAGCGGTCAGCACGATCCAGAAGCCACCGAGCCACGGATCACCGCTGTGGCCACCGACGCTGAGCGTGTGGTGCAAGCTCGCCAAGGCAATCACCACGGCGCCCAAACCGTGGCTGAGCCGCCAGAACTCGTACCGCATGGGCAGTCGGTCTCGCCAATGCCCCATCACCACCAAAAGGATCAGGAGGCACCAGGCGATAACACCACTGAGCAGCACGTTCGCGCCGAACATTCCCCGGAGCGTCGCGACGGCTTCGCCCGGGTTGGGCCAGAGCCCGGGAGCTGACAACAGGAACGGATGCGCCACCACGAACACCAGGATCACCCAGGCGATCAGTTGGTGGAACAGGATGGTGATGTCGGCCCCGACCCGTCCGGTGATCCTGCGGAACCGACCCGACAGCAGAAACTGCAACAGCATCATGGCGAAGCCGATCATCACCACGCCCGAGGACAGCTCTCGGAACGGGTCCACAGGCGGCTCGCCTCGGAATACTGCCAGCAGCAGGGGGGTGAGCCCGATCGCGACGTACAGCCCGACCAGCAGCCACGGAGCGAGGCCACGTCGGCGGCGGCGCCAACTCGCACCGGCACTTCGAAGCATGCTGTCCCGCTGGCGATCGTTGGGCATGGGTTGCACTCCGTCGGTGATAGCCTTGCAACACTGTCGACCTGCCCCACATTCCCCGAACCGACAAGATATTCGGTTGGGCGCCCTCGGCTCAATGACACGGGGCAGACCATGCATGATGTCGTCCTGCTGCTGCATCTGCTGGCGGCGACCGTGTGGACCGGCGGCCATCTGGTTCTGGCGTTGAGCGTGCTGCCGCGGGCAATCTCCCGGAAATCCGCCGCCGACCTGTTGGGGTTCGAGGCGGTTTACGAACGGGTCGGCATGCCGGCCCTGGTGATCCTGGTGGCCACCGGCATCTGGCTGGCATACGGCCTCGTGCCGGACGTGGGCCAGTGGTTCGCGTTCACCGATCCCGTTGCCCGCCTGGTAGGCGCCAAGCTGATCCTGCTGCTGCTCACGCTCGCTCTGGCCATCCATGCCCGGCTGCGGCTCGTGCCGAAGCTGACGGAGGCGAGCCTGGTGCCGATGGCCTGGCACATCATCCCGGTGACGGTGATCTCGGTCCTGTTCGTGGTGGTGGGACTGTCGTTCCGGACCGGCTGGTTCTACTGACCGGACGGAGCCCCCGCGGCCGCCCTGCGTCGGTAAGCGGCAGGCGACCTACGCCGTGGCGACGCGTGCGCAGTCGTTCGCAAACGTGCAATTTTTATCCGGAAAGATGCGATCGGGAGCGGTTTTGTCCCGGCTTTTTCGTCATAAGTCCTTGATATAAAAAGAATGTTGGCTTCGGCGCCGAGGAAAATGTATGCATATGTTATCAAACGTTATCATTTTGGAGATTTTCCCGTCCTAAATCAATGGGTTAGCTTTTTCCGGGGCGGCTGACTCCAGGCTTGCCGGCATGAAACCGGTCATTGTGGCATGCTTCTCCGTCGCGGTCAAGGAATATTGTCTTATGGGCGTCCTCGGGCGGCGGCAGTTGGGCGGGTTGCGCCGGCGCCCGACCACGGTCGAGACATGCCGTTACGCCCCATTATCTGCAGTCACGCCCAGTCGTCATGCCAAGTCTTCATGCCAAGTCACGCGGCGCCAGCCAACCGTCTGATCGCGCTTCGCGTCACTCCGACCCAGGAGCTATGGCGCGCACTCAGCCCTTCTCCGGACGCTCACTGACGGGATCGTCGTGACGGCGATGCGGCGATCAGCGATAAAGCCAGGGCAGCGCCGTTCGCTGACGCGATTCGAATGCATCGATGCTGGCGGCCTTGGTCAGTGTCAGGGCGATGTCGTCCAGGCCGTTCAGCAGGCAATGCTTGCTGAACGGATCCACCGTGAACCGCACCGCCCGGCCGGTGGGGCTCACGAGTCGCTCATCCGCGAGATCGATGGTCATGCGGGCGTTGGCGCCCTGCTCCGCTTCCCGCATCAGCCGCTCCACCTCGGCCGGGGGCAGGACGATGGGCAAAATGCCGTTCTTCAGGCAATTGTTGAAAAAGATGTCGGCGAAGCTGGGGGCGATCACGGCACGGATGCCGAAATCAAGCAACGCCCAGGGGGCATGCTCCCGCGATGAACCGCAGCCGAAATTCTCCCCCGTGATCAGGATGCTCGCCGTCCGCCATGGCGCCCGGTTGAGGACGAAATCGGGGTTCTCGTTGCCGGCGTCGTCGTAGCGCAGATCGAAAAACAGGCTCCGGCCCAAGCCGGTACGCTTGATGGTCTTCAGGAACTGCTTGGGGATGATCATGTCGGTATCGACGTTGATCATCGGCAGCGGGGCGGCGATCCCGGTCAGGGTGGTAAACGCTTGCATCGGCGGTGCGGGCCCGTTCAGCTCAGGTCGCGGACATCGGTCAGGCGCCCGGTCACCGCCGCGGCGGCGACCATGGCCGGACTCATCAGGTGAGTGCGCCCGCCCTTGCCCTGACGTCCCTCGAAGTTGCGGTTGGAGGTGGAGGCACAGCGTTCGCCCGGCTCCAGCCGGTCGGCGTTCATGGCCAGACACATGGAACAGCCGGGCTCCCGCCACTCAAACCCGGCTTCCCGGAAGATGCGATCGAGCCCCTCCGCTTCCGCCGCCTGCTTGACCAGACCCGACCCCGGCACCACCATGGCGTTCACGTGGCCGGCCACGCGCCGACCGCGCACCACCGCGGCGGCGGCGCGCAGGTCCTCGATCCGGCCGTTGGTGCACGACCCGATGAAGGCGCGATCGATCCGGATATCCCGCATCGCGGTTCCGGGCTTCAGGCCCATGTATTCCAGAGCGCGGCGCATCGCCTGGGCCTTGCTGGCATCACGGGCGGTATCGGGATCGGGGACGGCGCCGGTAACCGGCACCACGTCCTCGGGGCTGGTGCCCCAGGTCACCTGCGGCGGTACCGTCGCGGCATCCAGGGTGACTTCCCGGTCATAGCGGGCACCCGGATCCGACGGCAGGCTCCGCCACAACGCCACCGCCGCCTCCCAGTGCTCGGGGCCGGGGGCGAGCGGGCGCCCCTTGAGGTAGGTGACGGTGGTCTCATCCGGCGCGATCAGGCCGGCGCGGGCCCCCGCCTCGATGGACATGTTGCACACGGTCATCCGCCCCTCCATGCTGAGGTTGCGGATGGCTTCGCCGGCATACTCGATCACATGACCGGTGCCGCCGGCGGTGCCGACCGTGCCGATGACGGCCAGGATCAGATCCTTGGCGGTCACGCCCAGCCCCAACGCTCCATCCACGGTGATGCGCATGTTGCGGGCGGGCCGCTGCAGCAGCGTCTGGGTGGCCAGCACATGCTCCACCTCCGACGTGCCGATTCCGAAGGCCAGCGCCCCGAAGGCGCCATGGGTGGCGGTATGGGAATCGCCGCAGACGATGGTCATGCCCGGCTGGGTGAGGCCCTGCTCGGGGCCGATGATGTGCACGATTCCTTGCCGCACGTCGGAGATGGCGTAGAAATCGATACCGAAATACCGGCAGTTCTCGGCCAGTGTCTCGATCTGGATCCGGGATTCGTCATCGGGGATGCCCAACGACCGGTCGGTGGTGGGGACGTTGTGATCCGCAACGGCGAGGCAGGCATCCGGCCGGCGCACGCGGCGCCCGCTGAGGCGCAAGCCCTCGAAGGCCTGGGGGCTGGTGACCTCATGCACCAGGTGCCGGTCGATATAGATCAGGCAGGTGCCGTCATCCTGCACGTCCACCAGGTGACGGTCCCAGATCTTGTCGAACAGGGTTTTGGGTTCGGTCGTGGTCGTGGTCGCTTCGCTCATGCTCATGTCCGGATTGCGTGCCGTCTGCGTGCCGTCTGCGGGCCGGCCGTTGCCGCGCCCGTGCTACTCGGCACCCGCCTCCGCGGTTTGCGCTCGCTGCTTCGATGTGGATTTCCTGGCCGCGCTCTTCTCCTGCTGCGCGACCTGCTTCTCCTGTGCCACCACCTTGGCCGTGAAGCCATCGGTCTTTTCGGCGATACGCGCCCGCTTGCCGCGCCGACCCCGCAGATAATACAGCTTGGCCCGACGGACATCGCCGCGGCGCACCACCTCGATCTCGGCAATCACCGGCGAGTACAGGGGGAAGACCCGCTCCACCCCCTCGCCGTAGGATATCTTGCGCACGGTGAAGGAGGAGCCCAGCCGGTTGTTGCGGCGGGCGATGCACACGCCTTCGAACGCCTGCAGGCGTTCGCGTGTGCCTTCCACCACCTTCACCTTCACCCGAACGGTGTCGCCGGGAGAAAAAAATGGAACCGGCCGCGCCGACACCAGGCGCTGCATCTGTTCCTGCTCGAACTGCTCGACAATATTCATGATCCGTCATCCCTTACCGCCAGCCTTGCCGCCCCAGATGGCCCCGCCATCGGTGCCGCACTGTCCGTCACCGCGACGACACGTCCTCCACCGTGGTGGCCGGGCCGCGCGCGTAGCGGGCCCATAAGTCCGGTCGCCGCTCCCGCGTGATCCGTTCCGATTCCATCCGATGCCACGCATCCACCCGGGCATGATGCCCCGAAACCAGCACATCCGGAACGGCACGGCCGCGCCAGACCCGGGGCCGGGTATACTGCGCGTGCTCAAGCAGCCCCCGCTCGAAACTTTCCCGCGCCAGCGAGGACGGCTCGCCCACCACCCCCGGCAGCAACCGGACACAGGCATCAAGCAGCACCAGAGCCGCCGGTTCGCCGCCCGACAGCACGAAATCCCCGAGGCTGACCTCCTGCGGTTGCCAGACCTCCAGGACCCGCTCGTCGATACCCTCGTACCGCCCGCACAGGACAATCAATCCCGGTCCGGCGGCCAGCGACCGCACCCGCTCCTGATCGAGCGGCCGGCCGCGCGGGGTCAGGTGAATGAGGGGCAAACGAGACCCGGCGTCGACGGCATCACCATCCACTGCGGCCGCCAGCGCGGCATCGACCACATCCGGTCGCAACACCATGCCGGGGCCGCCGCCGAACGGTGCATCGTCGACGCTTTTGTGTTTATCGCGCGCGAAAGCGCGAATGTCCACCGTTTCCAGCCGCCAGTCTCCGCGCGCCAGCGCCTGCCCGGCGAGCGACCATGCGAGCGGGCCGGGGAACATCTCCGGAAACAGGGTCAGCACCCGGGCCGTCCAGGGCCGGTGCGACGCCGGCGCCACGCTGTTCGGCTGCCGATCAATCATGCGTCCGCGCCCTCCGCTTCGGCCTCAATCAAGCCCGCCGGGGGTGCGACCACGACGCGCCCGCCGGCGACATCGACCACGGGCACGGCATCGGCGGTGAACGGGATCATGACGGTACGGCCGTCCGGCTGCGTCACCTCCAAGAGATCGCCGGCCCCGAAGTCGTGGACGGCCGTGACCGTGCCCAGCACCGGCACGGCCGCCTGGTCGGATAGCTCGGAAGGGCCGGATGGCCCGGAGGAGTCGGCAACCTCGGCCCGAAGGCCAATCAGATCCACGTGATAGAACGTCTCCGCCTCAGCCGCCGGCAGCGCGTCGCGCGGCACATAGAGCCGGCGCTTGCCCAAGGTCTCCGCCTGGTTGCGGTCGTGGATCCCGTCGGCGCGAACGATCAGCCGGTCCCCGGTGCGGCCGACCACCGAGATCCGCAGCGGATGATTGCCGGAGGCATCGAAGACCGGGCCATAGGCCGCCACGTCCTCCGCCGTCGCGGTAAAGCTCCGCACGCGGAACTGCCCGCGGATGCCGTGGGCACCGGTGATCACGCCCAGACACACCATGCGATTGCTGCCGAGAGTCATGCGGCCGTACCCTTGCCGATCCCAAAGTCCATCGTTCAGCCGGCACCGTTCAACCGGCACAGTTCAGCCGGCCGGCGGTGCCTCGGTATCGGCGGCGGCCGGCGCCTCGGCCTCGGCCGTCGCCGCTGCCTGCGCCTTTTCCGCGGCCTCCTTGAGGCGTTCCTGCGCCTTGGCCTTGGGCTGGGGCTTCTTGGTCTGCTCCGGGCGCGGCGGCAGGGTCATCATGCCGGCCGCGGCGAAGAACCGGGCGCAGCGGTCACTGGGCGTGGCGCCATGGTCAAGCCAGTGCCGGATACGGTCTTCGTTCAGGGTTACCCGGTCGGGGTGATCCTGCCCCACCATGGGGTTGTAGGTGCCGAGGCGCTCCATGAAGCGGCCGTCCCGGGGACTGCGGGAATCGGCAACCACGATGCGATAGAAGGGGCGCTTCTTGGCGCCGCCGCGGGAAAGCCGGATACGCAAGGGCATGGTGTGCAATGGTCCTTGATCTGAGGGTGGGATCTGGGGGTGGGATCTGGTGGTGGGAAAACCGGGATCAGCGCGGCGGCGGCATCAGGCCCGGCGGCAGACCGCCGCCGCCCATCAGCCCCTTGCGGCCGAGCTTGCCCATCTGTTTCATCATCTTGCCCATCTGCTGATGCTGCTTGAGCAAGCGGTTGACGTCCTGCACCGTGGTGCCGGAACCGGCGGCGATGCGTCGACGGCGGGAGGCGTTGAGCAGCTTCGGGTTGCGGCGTTCGGCTACGGTCATCGACTGGATGATCGCCTGTTGACGGGCGACCACACGGTCGTCGATGTCGGCGTCGGCCAACTGCGTCTTGAGCTTGCCGATACCGGGGATCATGCCGAGCAACCCCTTGATGTCGCCGATCTTGCGGATCTGGCGATACTGTTCGGCCATGTCTTCCAGGGTGAACTCGCCCTTGACCATGCGGCGGGCCAGGTTTTCGGCATCCTCCCGCTCGATCACCTCGGCCGCCTTCTCGACCAGGCCGACCACATCGCCCATGCCGAGAATGCGCCCGGCGACCCGGTCCGGCTGGAAGGCCTCCATGGCGTCCAGCTTCTCGCCCACGCCGATCAGCTTGATCGGCTGGCCGGTGACCGCGCGCATGGAGAGCGCCGCGCCGCCACGGGCGTCGCCATCCATCCGGGTCAGGACGATCCCGGTGACGCCGACCTTGTCATGGAATTCGGAAGCCAGGGTCACCGCGTCCTGGCCGGTCAACGCATCCGCCACCAGTAGCGTTTCCACAGGCCGCGTGGCCTCCTTCACCGCCGCCACCTCGGCCATCATCTCGGCATCGAGGTGCAGGCGGCCGGCGGTGTCCAGGATGACCACGTCGTAGCCTTCGCGGCGGGCCGTCTCCATGGCGCGCCCGGCGATCACCACCGGCATCTCCCCGGCAACGATCGGCAGGGTGGCCGTGGCGGACTGCTCCCCCAGCACGGTGAGCTGGTGCTGCGCCGCCGGGCGGTAAACGTCCAGCGAGGCCATCAGCACCCGCTTTTTCTCCCGCCTGGCCAGACGGATCGCCATCTTGGCGCAACTGGTGGTCTTGCCCGAACCCTGCAGCCCCACGACCAGGACGGCCACCGGCGGGTTGCCGGCGATGTTGAGGCCGCTGCCTTCGTGGCGCTTGCCGGCGGCCCGATCCGGTTCGGCCTCCTCGCCGGTCAGCACCTCCACCAGCGCGTCGTTGACGATCTTGACCACCATCTGGCCGGGGGTCACGCTGCGCAGCACCTCCCGCCCGACGGCGCGTTCGCGCACCAGGGCGATGAAGCTCTTGACCACCGGCAGGGCCACGTCGGCCTCCAGGAGGGCAATGCGGACCTCGCGCAGGGCTTCGTTGACGTCCCCCTCGTTCAGGGCGCCCCGCTTCTTCAGGCGGTCAAAAATCTCCGACAGGCGGCCGCTGAGGCTCTCGAACACGTGCCTTCCAGTCCTTTCGGGTGCAGCATGACAAACACATAGCGCGCCAGTGCGCGACACTCGCGGACTGGCGCAGACACCCCGATCAAGGTGTGTCAGCAAGGTAGGCAGAGCGTCACACCCGCGTCAAGGACTCCGCGTGGCCGCAGGCTCGGTTGCACCTCTTTTGTGCTGTTAAACCAATCGTAGGGTTTGCCCTTTACAAGCGGGTGAATGATTCCGGCCCGCCTCCAGCACGTCCCGCGGCCGCTCCGTCATTCCCCGGCATGAGTGACGTGGGCCCACCCGCGATGGACCCCATTGACGCCCGGGTGGCCGCCCGCCTCCGGCAGCGCCGACGCGTTCTCGGCCTCAATTCCCGGCTGCTCGACGTGCTGATCGGTGAGCCGCCGGGCACCGTGGCCCGGTTCGAATCCGGGAGGCGCCGCGTCGGCGCCGCGCACCTGTTTCGCCTCAGCCAAGCTCTGCAGACGGACGTGGGCTACTTCTTTGCCGAGGACGACGAAGACACGGGAATGGATCACGGCAGCGACGCCCGCGACAGCCCCGCCGCCGTAACGGTCGATATCAAGGCCTCCCCACGCCTGTACGCCGAAGCCGGGCGCCTTGCCGAGGCGTTCGCCAAGGTCAACGACCCCGAAGTGCGCGCCACCGTGCTGGCGCTGGTGAAGACGCTCCGGGACACCGGCGGGCGATAATAGCCTCCTTGGCGCGTCGCCCCGCATCTGACGGGGCCGATGCTCCCCTTTTCGGGGATATCGGCAAGCATTTGCCGCCCGCCATGGGGTGTACGCCGAGACAACGTGTCGGAATTCTTTACACACGACACATTGCCGATGCGCGGGCCAACGCCCTGAGGCGCCACAACGAATCCCCACGCCCGCGGACGGTGCGGCTGCCGGCCGCCTCATCTGTCAAGAACGCTGACACCCGGGCCGGACGGCGCGCGGACACCGCAGGTTAATGACCGGACGGCATTTTTCGCCCGGGTTATGCTGGAACGGGGCCTGGGATGCCCCCTTACGGGGTGTAAAGCAGACTTTACAATGGCTCGGCCGCGGCCAACGATAACTTTTTGAAATCGTTCACTTTCATTCAGTGGCACGTGGATTGCTATCACCTCCACATCATCAATATCGGGCCCGTGCGACAACGCTGCGGAGTCCACTCGGTTCGAGGAGGTCTCAATCCATGATCACCACCCGCACCCTGCTCGCCGGCGTCGCCGGCGCCGCGTTGCTGGCCGGCATCGCCGCAAGTAATGCGGATGCTGCCATTGTCGTCGACAGCGTTGTCGGCCTTTGGACAGATACGGATCCTGATGCCCCCGACGTCCAAGGGCAAGGCACCAGCGTGATATCGTGGGGTATTCCCGACACAGCCGCAGGTCCTAGCAGCTACACCTTTGAAGGAGTGGCTCCGCCACCACAGCCTGTCGACGCCTTTGAGGTGTTCACTATCGGCGATTTTACTCACGGCAACAACCCGATTTTCGCGCCGTTTCTAGTCACTTCCGAGCTGACCGTCACAACTAAAGTTATAATCGATGGCGTTGAAGGAGAAATAGTCTCAGTATACGATTTCGCACACTTGGAGACTCCGAACGACGAAAATCCCTGCGCCGATGGCGGCCAGAATGGGGTCGGCATTAACGATAATGGCTGCGCCGACAGAGTCACATTTACGTTTAACGAGGAACTGTCAAAGAGCTTCATCGTCGGAGATGAAGAGTTTACCGTGAGTATTCTAGGGTTCTTGGACAACGGCGCTCCAGTCGATATATTATGGACGAGGGAGCAGGACGACACAACCCGACCTCTCCGAGCGTTTATTGAAGTCGGCCAAATCGCGGTTCCCGAGCCGGCGTCGCTGGCGCTGCTGGGGGCCGGGTTGGCCGGACTTGGCGTGTTCGCGCGCCGGCGGCGCTTGATCTGACGGCCCGGTCTTGTGCCCGGTGCTGCGGACGCGGCAGCGGGTGACGACATCATTTGCCGCGGCGGCCTCGCTCCGGGGCCGCCGCATTCCCTTTGACAGCGTGTCACCGCCAGGACCGCAGCATGCGCGCGGGGCCTTCCGGCATCGACGCATGGCGTGAAATCCGCTAACTGTGGCGGCCATGGCTACGTACGATTTCGATCTGATCACCATCGGCGCCGGCTCCGGCGGGGTGCGGGCGACGCGTCTGGCCGGCGGTTATGGCGCCCGCACCGCCATTGTCGAACAGAGCCGGGTGGGCGGCACCTGCGTCATGCGCGGCTGCGTGCCGAAGAAGCTTCTGATCTATGGCGCGCACGTTGCCGAGGACATCGCGGACGCGGCCGGATACGGCTGGACGATCGAGGACGCGCGGTTCAACTGGCCGGCGCTGATCACCGCCAAGAACCGCGAGCTGGAGCGGCTGGAAGCGATCTACGAGCGCATCCTGCGGGAGAACGGGGTGCGGCTGTTGCGTGGCAGCGGCCGCTTGGTGGACCCGCACACGGTGGCGGTCAACGGCGAGACCTACACCGCCGAACGCATTCTGATCGCCTGCGGCGGTTGGCCGGCGACGCCCGCGATTCCCGGCATCGAGCATGTGATCAGTTCCAATGAGGCGCTCGACCTGATGAGCCTGCCGAAGCGCTTGGTGATCGTGGGCGGCGGCTACATCGGGGTGGAGTTCGCCGGCATCTTCAACGCGCTCGGCGTGGACGTGACGATGGTGATCCGGGCCGGCGCGGTGCTGCGCGGGTTCGATGAAGACGTCCGGGACTGCGTCACCCACGACCTGGAAAAGCGCGGCGTCCGGATGGTGCGCGAGTCCGAGGTGCGTTCCATCGAGAAGGGTGCCGACGCCTACACCCTGCGCATCGCCGGCAGCGACACCCTGCTGGAAACCGATCTGGTCATGTACGCCACCGGCCGGGCGCCGAACACCGGCTCCCTCGGGCTCGCCGCCGTCGGCGTCGCGGTCAAGGAATCGGGCGCGATCGTCGTCGACGAGTGGAACCGAAGTTCGGTCGAGAGCGTGTTCGCCCTTGGCGACTGCACCGACCGGGTCCAGCTGACGCCGGTGGCCATCACCGAGGGCCGGGCCTTCGCCGAGACGTTCTTCCACGACAACCCCATGAAAGTGGATTATCAGGCGATCCCCTCGGCGGTGTTCAGTCAGCCGCCGGTGGGCACCGTGGGCCTGTCGGAGACGGAGGCCCGGCGGCACGGCGCCGTTGACGTTTATGTGTCCCGCTTCAAGCCGCTGAAGCACACCCTTTCGGGCCGCGACGAAACCACGATGGTGAAGATGGTGGTCGATGCCGCATCCCAGCGGGTGCTTGGCTGCCACATGGTGGGGCCGGACGCGCCGGAGATCGTCCAGGGCTTGGCGATTGCCCTGAAATGCGGGGCGACCAAGGCGGATTTCGATGCCACCATCGGCATTCACCCCACCGCCGCGGAAGAATTCGTCACCTTGCGGGACAAGCGCCCCGATCATCCGGCCCGCGCGGCGGAGTAGGACTGTCCAATATCGTGGCGGTGGCGGTTGAAAAGCAGCGCCGGCGGGCGTATAGCCTCCCGGGCATGCGAACTGTTATGAGACGGACAAAACCATGAGCGAAGCGGTCAAGCCGGTGGTGGTTCCGGAACCCTGGAACCCCGGGTCCTGGCGCGGCAAGCCGGCATGCCAGATGCCGACATACCCCGATCTCGAGCGGCTTGCCGCCGTGGAGGCCGAGCTCAGCCACTTCCCGCCGCTGGTCTTCGCCGGAGAAGCGCGGCGGCTGCGCGATGCCTTGGCGCAGGTGGAAGCGGGCAAGGCGTTCCTGCTCCAGGGCGGCGACTGCGCCGAGAGCTTTGCCGAGTTCCATCCGAACAATATCCGGGACACCTTCCGGGTGCTGTTGCAGATGGCGGTGGTGCTCACGTTCGGTGCGGCGGTGCCGGTGGTGAAGGTCGGGCGCATGGCAGGGCAGTTCGCCAAGCCGCGATCCGCCGATACCGAAACCCAGGATGGCGTGACCCTGCCCAGCTACCGCGGCGACATGGTCAACGGCATGGCGTTCACCGCCGAGGCGCGGGTACCGGACCCGCAGCGCCTGATCGCCTGCTACAACCAGTCGGCGGCCACCCTCAACCTGCTGCGCGCCTTCGCCCAGGGCGGCTATGCCGACCTGCATCAGGTGCACATGTGGAACCTCGGCTTCGTGACCGACAGCGCGCAGGGCAGCCGCTACCGCGACCTGGCCGACCGCCTGGCGGAAGCGCTGGATTTCATGGCGGCGTGCGGCATTTCCTCGATCAACACCCCGCAAATCCGGGAAACCGACTTCTTCACCGCGCACGAGGCGCTGCTGCTTCCCTACGAGCAGGCGATGACCCGTGTCGACAGCACCACCGGTGACTGGTACGACACGTCCGCCCACTTTCTTTGGATCGGGGAGCGCACGCGGCAGCCGGACGGCGGCCATGTAGAGTTCCTGCGCGGGGTCGAAAATCCCCTCGGCGTCAAGTTGGGCCCCGACGTGGATGCGTCCAGTCTGATCCAGCTGATCGACCGGCTCAACCCCCTGAACGTGTCCGGCCGTCTCACCCTGATCGTGCGCATGGGCCCGGACAGGATCGCAGACCGCCTGCCCGGTTTGATCCGCGCGGTGGAACGAGAGGGGCGCCGCGTGGTCTGGGTGTCCGACCCGATGCACGCCAACACGGTCACCAGCTCGAGCGGCTTCAAGACCCGGCACTTCGACCGCATCCTTGAGGAGGTGACGGCGTTCTTCCAGATCCATCGGGCGGAGGGGACCTACGCCGGCGGCGTCCATTTCGAGATGACTGGGCAGGATGTGACGGAGTGCGTGGGCGGCGCCCAGGCCATCACCGAGGGCGGCCTCGGCGTCCGCTACAACACCCACTGCGATCCGAGGCTGAATGCCAGCCAGGCTTTGGAACTGGCGTTCCTGCTCTCGGAGATGCTGAAGGAAAGGCGTTCGCGTGACCGCTCCCGCCGGCGCTCCATCGCCGCTTCCTGAACCCGAGCCCGAGCCCGAGCCCGAGCGTGAATCCCGGATCGGGCGCAAGGCCGAGGCAGTAGAAGCCGGCCGCTCGCCGCCGCTGTTGCCGGCGCCGGATGACATCAGCCGCTGGACCGACACCTACTTCGTCAAGACAAAGCAGATCGTCGGCCGCTTCGGGGACAAGACCGTCACCTATGCGGTCTTCATGCGCCGGCCGGTGGTGTTCGCACCCAAGCTCGCGCTCCGCTGGCTGGAGCAGGTTGCGGCCGTCCGCGACGTCACGTTCGATGTCGCGCTGACCCATCGTGAAGGCGACTGGGTCGGGGCCGGCGAGCCGCTGATTTACATCACCGGTTCCCTGTTCCATCTGGTCGATCTGGAGACACTGTACCTGCAGAAGCTGGGCGCGGCCTGCGTAGCCGCATACAACGCGTTCACCATGTGCAGCGATCTTCCGGAGACCGCTTTTTTGGCGTTCGATGCCCGCCACTGCGCCGGGATCGAAATGGAAGAGATGATGGCCTATGCCGCGTCCGTGGGCTCCGCCGCCGCCCGCCGCGAGCGCAGCGCCAAGGGCTTTGTCGGCAATGCCAACGATGCCACCGCCCATTACTTCGGGCGGGAGCGCGGGCTCGGCACCATGCCGCACGCCCTGATCGGCTACGCCGGATCGACCGTGCGCGCCGCTGAGATGTTCGTCGAGGCCTTTCCGGACGATGATCTGGTTGTCCTGGTGGACTATTTCGGACGGGAGGTCAGCGACGCGCTGGCTGTCTGTGAGCGCTTTCCGGAACTGGTGGAGGCCGGACGGCTCGGTGTCCGCCTGGACACCCATGGCGGGCGGTTCGTGGAGGGCCTGGACCCGCAGGAATCCTACGCCGTGCTGGAGCGGCATGCGCCCATCGCCGTGCGCCGGTACCGCAACGATACCGAACTTCGCTACCTCACCGGAACCGGTGTCTCGGCGGCGGCGATCTTTCATCTGCGGGAGCAGCTGGATCGTGCCGGCTTTCCCCGCGTGCGTATCGTTGCGTCGTCCGGCTTCAACGTGGACAAATGCCGGGTGATGGGGGATATCGGCGCGCCGATCGATGCCATCGGCACCGGCTCGTTCCTGCCGGAGAGCTGGAAGGAGACCTACGCCACTGCCGACATCATCGCCTATGACGACGTCAGTTCCGTCAAGGTGGGGCGGGAGTTCCTGCAAAAGCGGTGGCGAAAGCCGAACCGTTGACGACGCTCGCGACCGGCATCGATGGAGCGGCCCCGGCGATTGCAGCCGGGCGGGTTGACGGCGGCTGGCCGTCGGCGCATTTTTTCCTTTCAACATGTGACTTGGGCCATTCATGACGGACTCGCTGGCGCTTGCCCTGGCCCAGATCAATCCGATCGTGGGCGATATCGACGGCAACGTGGAACGTGTGCGCACCGCCCGGGCGGCGGCAGCGGACGCCGATCTCATGATCGGCGGCGAACTGGTGCTGGCCGGCTACCCGCCCGAGGACCTTGTCCTCAAGCGCTCCTTCCAGGACCGGATCGAAGCAGCGGTCGACGCCCTTGCCAGGGATACCGGCGACGGCGGGCCGGCCCTGCTGATCGGCGCGCCATGGCGCCGCGGCGGCCGGCTGTATAACGCCGCCCTGCTGCTGGAAGGCGGGCGGGTCGCCGGCGCGGTGCTCAAGCATGAGCTGCCCAACTACGGGGTCTTCGACGAAATACGCGTGTTCGCCCCAGGGCCCCTGCCCGAACCCATGCCGTTTCGTGGTGCGCGCCTCGGGGTGATGGTGTGCGAGGACATGTGGAAGCCCCCGGTAAGCCGCCACCTGCACGAGCGCGGCGCCGAGATCCTGGTGGTGATCAACGGCTCGCCATTCGACCTGGAGAAATGGGGTGTGCGGCGGCGGATGGCGCAGCAGCGGGTGAGCGAACTCGGCCTGCCCCTGATCTATGTCAACCTGGTCGGCGGGCAGGACGAACTCGTGTTCGATGGCGCCTCCTTCGTGCTGGCGCCCGACGGTGGCTTCTGCCTGCAGGCACCGGAGTGGTGTGCCGGCGTGGTCCCGACCCGGTGGCGGCGCGGCGAGGCCGGCTGGGCTTGCGATGCGGGAGTGATCGCGCCCCGCACCGAGGGTCTTGAAGCCATCTACCATGCGATGGTGGTGGGCTTGCGGGATTACGTGGGAAAGAACAGCTTTCCCGGTGTGGTGATCGGCCTTTCCGGCGGCATCGACAGCGCGCTGACGGCCGCGGTCGCGGTGGACGCGCTGGGGCCGGAGCGGGTGCGCTGCCTGATGATGCCGTCGCCCTACACCTCCCGGATCAGCCTGGACGATGCCGCTCAGGTGGCGGAGCGGCTGGGCGTGCAGCTTGACACCGTCGACATCACGCCGGCGATGGCGGCGTTCGATACCATGCTGACGGACCTGTTCAGCGGCCTTGAACCCGACACCACGGAAGAGAATGTTCAGGCGCGGGCGCGTGCCATCGTGCTGATGGCGGTCTCCAACAAATTCGGCCACATGCTGCTGACCACCGGCAACAAGTCGGAGATGTCGGTGGGCTACGCCACGCTGTATGGCGACATGAGCGGAGGCTTCTCCGTGCTCAAGGACGTCTACAAGACCACCGTGTTCGCCCTCAGCCGCTGGCGCAACCAGACCCGGCCGGACGGCATGCTAGGCCCGACGGGCACAGTCATCCCGGAGCGGATCATCACCCGCCCGCCCAGCGCCGAACTGAAGGCCGACCAGACCGATCAGGACAGCCTGCCGCCCTACGAGGAGCTGGATGCTATCCTGCACTGCCTGATCGAGGAAGACCGTTCCATCGCCGATGTGGTCGCCGCCGGCTTCGACGCGGCGACGGTGCGCCGGGTCTGGCAAATGCTGGACCGGGCCGAGTACAAGCGCCGGCAGGCGCCGCCCGGCGTCAAGATCACCGACCGGGCGTTCGGCCGCGACCGCCGCTATCCCATCACCAACCGGTTCATCAACGGTCTATGAGCGTCACCGTCCGCTTCGCCCCCAGCCCCACCGGCCGGCTGCATGTGGGCAATGCCCGCACCGCGTTGATCAACTGGCTGTTCGCGCGAGCCCACGCCGGCCGGTTCGTCTTGCGCCTGGACGACACCGACATCGGCCGCTCCGACGAGGCGCACGTGACCTCGATCCAGGCCGACCTGCGCTGGCTGGGGCTTGACTGGGACCTGATGGACCGGCAGTCGGCGCAACTCCCCTCCTATCATGCCGCGTTCGAGCGCCTTCGCGAGGCCGGCCGGGTGTATGCCTGCTACGAAACGCCGGAGGAACTCGAATACAAAAGACGCCGGCTGCTGGCCCGGGGCCGGCCGCCGATTTATGACCGCTCGGCCCTGGCACTGGATGATGCGGCCCGGGCCAAGCTGGAAGCGGAAGGTCGCAAGCCGCACTGGCGGTTCCGGCTGAACGCCGACGTCGTCGCCTGGGACGACCTGGTGCGCGGGCCGCAGCACCTCAACGCCGCCCGTCTCAGCGACCCGGTTCTGGTGCGGGGCGACGGCACCTTCCTTTATATGCTGCCATCCGCCGTGGACGATATCCGACACGGCATCACCCACGTGATCCGCGGCGAGGATCATGTGGACAACACGGCCATCCAGATCCAGGTTTTCGCGGCTCTCGGGCACGCGGCACCGGCGTTCGCGCATTTGCCGCTTCTGAGCGACCTGGCCGGCAAGGGCCTGTCCAAGCGACTGGGCTCGGTCACCCTGGACTCCCTGGCCGAAGCCGGGATCGAGCCCATGGCGCTGGCCGCCTATCTGGCCGGCATCGGCACGGCCGAACCGCCGGAACCGGCCCCGACGCTGGGCGACCTCGCCCGGTCGTTCGATATCGGGAAATACGGCAGAGCCACGCCGAAGTTCGACGAGGGGCAGCTCTGGCACCTGAACGCGCGGCTGCTCCAGAATTTGCCCTGGGAGGCGGTGGCCGACCGGTTCGATGCGATGGGGATGGAACAGGCCGATCCTGCGTTCTGGGAAGCGGTGCGGCCCAACCTGGAACGGTTCGAGGATGTGCGGTCCTGGTACACTGTGTGCTACGAGGACATCCTGCCCGTCATCGATGATCCGGGATTTGCCCGAACCGCGGCGGACCGGTTGCCGCCGGAGCCCTGGGGACAGACCACCTGGGCGGAATGGACATCGGAGCTCCGCGATGCGACCGGGCGCAAGGGACGGGCGCTGTTCCGGCCGCTTCGGCTGGCCCTGACCGCGGAGGAACACGGACCCGAGCTCAAGGCGCTGCTGCCACTGATCGGACGCCGCCGGGCCCTGGAGCGACTGACCGCACTGGACGCGCGGACCTCCCAGGGGATGCCGCCGCTGGCGCATCCGGCCCGGATGGCTCAGGCGGCCGAGCCCGGCCCCGGCAAAGCCGCCCGCTAGGCGGGGCCGCCGCGACCCGCGGGAACGGGTTTGGGGGAGACCATATGGCGTTACAGATCTACAACACGCTCAGCCGACAGAAGGAACGGTTCGAACCGCTCGATCCCGGGCATGTGCGCCTTTATGTCTGCGGCCCCACCGTCTACGACTTGGCGCACATCGGTAATGCCCGGCCGGTGGTGGTTTTCGATGTGCTCTATCGCCTGCTGCGGCACCTGTATTCCAGGGTCACCTACGTCCGCAACATCACCGATGTGGACGACAAGATCATCGCCGCCCACCGCGAGAGCGGCGAGCCGATCGGCGAGATCACCCGGCGCACCACCGAGGCCTTCCACCGTGACATGGCCGCCCTCGGGGCGCTGGCGCCCGATGCGGAGCCGCGCGCGACCGACCACATCGGGACGATGGTCACCATGATCCAGGCGCTGCTGGACCGCGGCCATGCCTACGTCGCCGAGGGGCACGTCCTGTTCAGCGTCGCCTCATGGCCCGACTATGGCTGCCTTTCCGGCCGCAACCGCGATGAGCAGATCGCCGGAGCCCGCGTCGAGGTGGCGCCCTACAAGCGCGATCCCGCCGATTTCGTGCTGTGGAAGCCGTCCACCGAGGACGTGCCCGGCTGGCACGCGCCGTGGGGGCGTGGCCGACCCGGCTGGCACATCGAGTGCTCCGCCATGAGCCAAGCCTACCTCGGGGAGACCTTCGACATCCACGGCGGCGGTCAGGACCTGATCTTCCCCCATCACGAGAACGAGATCGCCCAGAGCACCTGCGCCCACGGCGGGCGGCCCTTTGTCCGCTACTGGATGCACAACGGCTACGTGATGGTGGAAGGGGAGAAGATGTCCAAAAGCCTGGGCAACTTCTACACCGTCCACGACCTGTTGCAGACCGTGCCGGGCGAGGCCATTCGCCTGGTGCTGCTGCAGACCCATTATCGCCAGCCGCTGGATTTCACCCACGACGCCCTGGTCCAGGCCCGGCATACCCTGGACCGGCTGTATGGCGGCCTGCGCGGTCTGCCGACAGACGCGCCCGAGAGCCTCGAGGTGCCGGATGCGGTGGTGCAAGCCCTGATGGATGACCTCAACACGCCGCGGGCGCTGGCCCACCTGCACGAACTCGCCGCCGCCGTGCACCGGAGCACCGACGACCGGGAGCGTACCGCCCACGCCGGCGGCCTTCGCGCCGCCGGGCGGATGCTGGGCCTGCTGCAAGGCGACGCCGAGGCATGGTTCCGCTGGCAGCCGGAAGGCGCTCGGGGTATCGCCGACAGCGAGGTCGAACGCCTGATCGCCGACCGCGCCGAGGCCCGGACCCGACGCGACTTCGCCACTGCCGACGCCGTGCGAGACCGGCTGCAGGAGGCCGGTGTGGTCCTCGAGGACACCGCGGCCGGCACGACGTGGCGCCGGGCCTGATCGGCCCGGGGATGTAGCGCCGGGCCTGATCGGACGCCCGCCCCGGTACGGCTTCAGAAGCTCAGTCTCGGGGAAATCCGACCAGCCCGGGACTCCGACCGGCCCAGCCGAAGCACGCTCACGCTCTTCCGCTGCCGCCGCACCGACACGAGCGACGGCGCGTCATGCGGACGGCCCCGGGCACGAACGTGCAGCGGGGTTATTTCTCCGCCTGTTTTTCGGCCTGGAGTTGCTCCTGCATCTGCCGGGCCAGTTCGCGCTTGCGTTCCTCGCGCTCCTGACGTTCCAGTTCCGCGGCGTCCACCTTCGGCTTGCCCGCTTGCTTCTTGAACAGCCCGAACATGGCGTATCTCCTCCTGTGCGTGGATGACTTGACTATCCCTGCACGTTAGAGTCTCGCGATTCGTTCGCGCCGATTCAAGCGAAACCGGGACTTGCCATGTGACTTTTTGGTGGCGGCGGCCGCAGCAGGCCGGTCCGGAGCCGATGTGCCCGCGCAACCGGTTCGTATTACAGGAGCGCGGCCGACCCCGGCCGCCGCATTCTGCGGCGACCGGAATCCGCGCTTAGAGGCTGAGTAACGCAGTGGCCAGATGAATGCCGACGGCGACGGTGAACGACGCGAACACCACGCCGACGATGCTCCTGAAGCTCGGCGCCGCGGAGGGCGCCGGTGCAGTCCAGGCCCGGGTACGAAGTTGGGGCATCACGGAGCTCTCCTTTCACAAGGTCTTAGTCCCGCTCTCTTGATTGTGGGGGGCGGGATCGGAAACCTCATGCACACCATACCCCAAAGGGGTGCACCTTGCAACCCTTCAGTAAGCATAACCTCGGGACGCTGTGGACACGGTGAGGGCCCGACCTTCATCGCTACGGCTTGGCGGCCACGCGCCCCAGCCGGGGCCGTCAAAGTTGCAGCGGTATCGACGCAGAAAGGGGCGCACGAGGCGCCCCTTTCACGGTCTAGAGAGCGATGAGCGACTCCGCCATTACTCGGCGGCAGCCACCGCCGCTTTGGTGCCAGAGATGTCCATCTGGAACTTCACCGGACCACGCGACGGTTTGCCGAGCGCGTCGGTGAACGTGCCGTTGACCGGCGCCTTCTTGGCATACGGGCTGGTCAGGATGGCCACATGCCCGCCGAAGAACGCCACCGATTCCACCATGCCGGTGCCTTCCAGATACTTGTTGGCGGCAGTGGCGCAAGCCGGCGTTACCAGATCGTCCTTGATGGCGTAGTTCTGGTACCAGGGCACATTGAACTTCGCCAGATCCTTGACGTTGAGCGGCTTGCCATAGAGCTGGATCGGCAGCGTGCCGTCGTCGGCGATCGGCTCATGGAAGGTCTTGGAGCTCATGGAGGCGATGCCCATGGGCAGATGCACCCGCTCCTTCAGCAGCCAGCGGAACAGCGCCGCCACGGTCTTGCCGGGGTTGAGGTCTGTCGCCCTGTGCAGCGAGGCCTGATCCAGAACCTTGACCAGCGGTTGTTCCCGGTCGATGGCGACGAAGCGCATGCCGAGGCTGAGCAGGTAGCCGTTGGCGACCCGGTTGCCGTTGGGCAAGCTGGTGGTGATGAAGTCGTGGTGCATCTGCGGCATGCCATTGATGGCGGAGCTGTAGGTGCCGTCGATGGGGGCCACGTTGGTGATCAGGGCGTCGCACACGTCATTGATGGTGCCCGACAGCACGTTCATCAGGCAGATGTAGCCGCCCTGACACGTCCCGTTGAGCGTTACCTTCTTGCCGTGCTTCTCCATCAGCTTCTCGCACAGCGCCCGGGTCTGGGTGCAATCGTCGTCAGGGGTCATCGTCTGCACTTTCTCGTGCTTCATGATGTCCTTGACGACCCGGACGTAGGTGGGAATGCCCTCGTTGGCAAAGCTGTGCGCGTAGCTCTTGTTCTCGTCCGGCAGGAAGGCCAGGATATGCACGCCCAGCATGTAGGGCGGCACCAGGATCATCGGCTTCAGGTCATTCCGGACCTTCACGCCTTTCTTGGTTGGCAGCACCTGGTACAGCAGGAAGCAATCGGTCTCATCGACCAGTTCGTATCCCGACGTCTTGAAGTGGAAGCCGAACTCGTCCTTGATCTTCTCCATGTCCTGGGAGAAGTTGGCCACCGACTCCATCACCGCGGCCTCACGGCCCACGAACTCGGACAGCGTCTCCCCCTCACTGTTGGGGAGCGTGCTGTTCATGTAAGCCTGAACCGCTTCCTCGATCTGATCGAACACGAAGCTGGTCAGCTTCTCCTGGGCCGACAACATGCCCTTGGACATCAGTTCCCGGTTGTGCTCCATCATCTCCAGAGTCTGCCAGAGACTGACGGGGTTGTCCTTGGCCGCCTGGGCCGCGATCTGCGCCGCGATGAGGCAGCTGTCCGAGAATTCCGTGAACTCACGGTTGCTGGCTCGCATGAATGCCAGGCAGTACCGCATCCAGTTGGCGCCGAGGTCCGGCATTTCCTTCGCAAGCGCTAACATCTCAATCTTCCTCCTGTACCTTCGACCGTAGCGAAACGTTCTATCAGGTTAGCACCAAAGCATCAGTTTGTGTAGGGGGTGCACATTGCAAAACCATGCGATCTCAAAGCCCTTGGCATAACTTTCTGTCGTGCGGTGATACGCTTGCCTCCAGACCGCTTCTTTCTTGCGAGTTGCCTGCAATCATTACCGCCTCAAGAGTAAAACTCAGGGACAAAGCTCACCCCCAAGCGCCGAGACGCGGTCGCTGCAGTGCACAATCCTATTCCCTAAAAGCGCCTCAGGTGCGAAACGGCGCCACCCAATAATCTACCATACCGTTTTAGGTTCGTTGCATTGCAGCACGATGTCAAGGTCTGATTGACCTCGTTCGCGTGTTATTTTTCGATGCGCCTGGAAGGGTTTCGGAGGGCGAGCAAAGGCCTGAGTCGGGCCGAAAGGGTGCGGGCAGGGTCTCTGCTGCCCGTGCGAAAAGCCGGCCGCTCAAGCGCGCGCGGCACGGCTCTTTTCAACCGGGCGCACGGTCGTGCCCCTTGATCAGGCCACCGCCGAACCCCTGCCGGCGGGGTGGATCAGTCGCGAACGAAGGGATTGGTGGCGCGTTCGTGGCCGAAGGTGGACAGCGGTCCATGGCCGGGGATGAAAGTCACGTCGTCCCCCAGTGGCCAGAGCTGCTCCCGGATCGACCGGATCAGCGTGTCGTAGTCCCCTTGCGGGAAATCGGTGCGCCCGATGGAGCCGTTGAACAGCACGTCGCCGACCAGGGCAACGCGCGCGACCGGATCGAAGAAGATGATGTGCCCGGGTGTGTGCCCGGGACAGTGCCGCACCTGCAGGGTCACCGTGCCGAAGGAGACGGTGTCGCCCGCATCGAGCCAACGGTCCGGTGTGACCGCTTCCGCCGTACCGACGCCGAACATGGCGGCTTGCTGCGCCATGGCGTCGAGCCAGAACCGGTCATCGGGATGCGGCCCGATCACCGGCACACCCAGAGATGCCGAGAGCGCGCCGGCGCCGGCGGCGTGGTCCAGGTGACCGTGGGTCAGCAGCACCATCTCCGGCGTCATGCCGGCCTGATCCACGGCGGTGCGAATGCGATCCAAATCGCCACCGGGATCGACCACCGCACCTTTCATGGTTTCCGAACACCAGATCACCGAGCAGTTCTGCTGGAACGGCGTGACCGGCACCACCGTTGCCTTCAGGCTGGGCGGCGGCCCCTCACCGCCGGCGGCGTTCCCCGAGGACTCATTCTGCTTAGCCGTCATCGCACGGTCACCGCCCCTCGCCTACCATGGCACCGGCCGGCGCTGATTGAAGAAGCCGCCCGTGGGACCGTCGTCCGGCAACGTCGCCAGCCACACCGGTGTGTCCGCCCCCTCCTCCACGGACAACGGCGCGCGCTCGCTGCCGAGTGCGGTCCGGACCCAGCCCGGGCAGGCGGCGTTGACCTTGACGCCGGTGTCCCGCAGTTCCTTGGCGAACAGCACGGTAAGCGCGTTGAGAGCCGCCTTGGAAGCCTGGTAGGCGGGGCTGACCACCGCGTCATAGGGGGAGTTGCGATCCCCGATCATGGCCAGCGATCCCAGCGAACTGGACATGTTGACGATGCGTCCGAAGCGGCTCGCGCGGATCATGGGCAGCACGGCGCGGGTGACCTGAAAGGCGCCGAACACATTGGTCTCGAACGTCTCCCGCAACCGGCCGACATCCAACTCGCTCGGCTGCACGCGTGCGTCGATCATGATGCCCGCATTGTTGACCAGAATGTCGAGCCCACCGAATTCCGAGCCGAGCATGCGGGCGGTGACATCGATGGTCTTGCCGTCATGCACGTCGAGGATGACGCTGTGGGCGTCCATCCCCTCCCCTTTCAGGCGCTCCGCGGCATCGCGCGCTTCATGACCGCTCCGGGCCGATATCACCACGGTGATGCCCAGCGCGCCGAGACGCCGACTGATCTCGAACCCGAGGCCGCGATTGGCCCCCGTGACGAGGGCCTTCATGCCCTTCAGTGACAACTCAGCCACCTGCTCTCCCGAACCGCTGTGGGGTCCCATCCGGCGCCGCCGGCGCCGTCCCTGTGTTTATAGGGCACTCACGGCCGACGGCAAGGGCCAGCGCCCCATGAGACGATCATCGATCGCGGCGCGCCGCCGGCAGGGCTGTGCGCGGCCCGTCGAGACGTCGGCACGACGGTCTGAGACGCCCGTCAAGCGCGCGGGCGGACCATCCGGCCACGCGGCACCGTCATCCACAGGGCGATGACCATGGCGAAGACAACAACCTGCTTGATCGACCGCAACGGATTCATGGCGTCCTCCAGGATTCCAACGTCACCCCATTATAAGACGAGCATGCGGCATTGGATCACTGAACCCGACGCCACCGGCATGCCGCCGGGCGGGCCGCCGCGGCTCAGTCCCGGAAGTCCAGGCGGACGGGGTTGCTGCCGAACGCCGAGTGGGCGGCCGTTTCACCAGCCGCGGCATCGCGCGAACCCGGCCCCCCGGATTCACTGTCGGCAAACAGGACGAAGACGGCAGCAAGGGCGGCAAGCTTTATAGCGAGCCACATGCCAACACCACCCATGACCGGATGTCTCAACCGCCACCTCACCATGCTTGTATGAAAGCCATGGTGTTTGGTGGCACAAGGTTGCGCGACTCGCAAACGGTACCGCCGCCGCCCGGCGCGATGGCCGGCGTTCGTTGCAGGTTTGCAACACCTGTGGTCTCGGCGCCCACCCAGCTCGCCGCCGCAAGGGTGGGCGCCAAGCCCGGTTTTTACTCCGCCGCCGCAGCCGAAACGGCGTTGCGCAAGGCATCAGCCTTGTCCGTGCGCTCCCAGGTCAGGTCGATATCGCTGCGGCCGAAGTGGCCGTTGCTGGCGGTTGCCCGGTAGATCGGCCGCAGCAGATCCAGCGCTTGGATGATCCCCTTGGGCCGGAGATCGAAATGGTCGCGAATCAACCGCTCGATCAGCCGTTCGGACACCTTGGCCGTGCCCTGCGTATTGACGTGCACGGAGGTCGGCTCGGCCACGCCGATGGCGTAGCTCAGCTGTACCTCGCAGATGTCGGCAAGGCCGGCGGCGACGACGTTCTTGGCCACGTGCCGGGCCGCATAGGCCGCGGAGCGGTCCACCTTGGAAGGGTCCTTGCCGGAGAAGGCGCCACCCCCGTGCCGGCCGATGCCGCCGTAGGTGTCGACGATGATCTTCCGCCCGGTGAGGCCGCAATCGCCGTAGGGGCCGCCGATGACGAACCGGCCGGTGGGATTGACGAGATAGCGGGTGTCCCGGGTGATCATCGCGGCCGGGATCACCGGCTTGATGATTTCCTCGATGACGCCGTCGCGGATGGTTTCGTAGCTGACCGCATCGCTGTGCTGGGTGGACAGCACCACGGTATCCACCGCCACCGGCTTGTCGCCTTCATAGCGAATGGAGACCTGGGATTTGGCGTCGGGACGAAGCCAGTCCAGGGTGCCGTTGCGGCGCATCTCCGCCTGACGCCGGGTCAGCCGGTGCGCGAGCTGGATCGGCATCGGCATGAGTTCTTCGGTCTCGCGGCAGGCGAAACCGAACATCAGGCCCTGGTCGCCGGCGCCCTGGTTCAGATCCAGCCCCGCCCCCTCGTCCACGCCCTGGGCGATGTCCGGCGACTGCTTGTCCAGGCAGACCATCACGGCGGCGCTGCGGCCGTCGAAGCCGAGGCGGCTGTCGTCATAGCCGATGTCCAGGGCAACCTCGCGGGCGACGGCGGCATAGTCCACGTGCGCGGTGGTGGTGATCTCACCCGCAAGCAGGATCAGACCGGTGTTGACCAGGGTTTCGCACGCCACCCGGGCCTTCGGGTCCTGGGCCAGGATCGCGTCCAGGATGGCATCGGAGATCTGGTCCGCCATCTTGTCGGGATGGCCGGCGCCGACCGATTCGGAGGTGAGGATGTAGGCGTCTGTCATGCTGAGATAAGCTCCATGCTCGGTTGCGATGAGGAACGGTTAAGGCGGGAAACCGGGCGTAACCGGTACCGGGGCTTCAGCGGCGGGCGACAAAGTACTCCCAGCCGATGCGCCCGGCCGTGGCGGCATCCACCCAGAACTGCAACTGCGCCGACGTCCGGTCCACCAGTTCCGGGCCGATCAGCGCGGTGAATTCGTCCCGGCGCTCTTCCAGTCGGGAGCGTACCCAGGCGTAGGTGCGGGCAACGTTGGGTGACCAATCCTGGTGGATATGCACGTCCAGGCCGGCGACGTCCAGGGCGGCACGATAATGACGGGTATCCCACATGTCCGGGGACTTGACCCGTTCGTAAATGCGGGCCCGATCCGCATCCGGCGTGCCGTCCCGCACCAGAAGGTCGGTGAACACCAGGGTGCCGCCCGGCTTCAACACGCGCGCCGCCTCGGCCAGCACCGCGTTCTTGTCGACGGCATGGAGGAAAGCCTCCTGCGACCAGTACTGGTCGAACTGACCGTCGGCAAACGGCAACTCATGGAAATCGGCCCACTGGAACGTGACCCGATCGTCCAGGCCGGCGGCCGACGTCAGTTCCCGGCCCCAGGCGAGTTCCCGCTCCGAGATGTTGGAGGCGACCACGCGGCAGCCATAGGTTTGCGCCAGGAAGCGGGCCAACGCGCCGTAGCCGCAGCCGACGTCGAGCACGTCGTGCCGCGGTTCGAGCCCGGCCGATGCGGCCATGCGCTCGTTGGAACGCTGCATGGCCGCCTGCAGCGTATCGTCGGCGTTGTCGAAATAGCCGATATGGACGTTCTCGCCCCAGATCCGGCGATAGATCTCATCGGCCGGGCCATCATAGTAGTCACGCGTTTCGGAGACCACGCGACCGATATCGACGGCAGCGGACTGACTCATGATCGAGGATACTCCGTTGCTGGCTCGGCAGAGGGTTCGGGTGTCCGGCGCACCGGCGCCAGAGCCGGTCGGCGCTGACCGCGGCCGGGCCGGCTCTGGCTTGGTGCTTGTGGCCGGGTGCTTCTGGCCGGGTGCGACTCAGGGGCGCGGCTTGAATGCCACCTGCTGCACGAAATCCACATCGTCGAAATCGTAATTGGGCTCGAAATCGCCATAGCGCTCGATATCGCGGAAGCCCGCCTCTTCGAGCAGCCCGGTGAGATAGTTCTGGCGGAGCGGGAACATGGTCAGATGGAATTTGTTGCCATCGGCGTAGCTGTATTCGAACCGAACCTTGCTGTCGTCGATCTCCACCGGACGGGCCGATACCCCGTCCCCGACGTAGTAATACCGCGATTTGGAGCTGTAGCCCTGATCGAGGATCTTGTCATAGTTGCGTTGGTCGATGACCACAAGGCCGCCCGGCCGCACCACCTCGAACATGGCTTCGAGGGCATCGCGCCGCGCCTGTTCTTCGAACAGATGGGTGAACGCGTTGCCGAGGCAGACCAGGGCATCGAAGCTGTTGGGGCTGAACACCCGGTGCAGATCGCGCCAGTCCGCCTCGCGGATGTCGACCAGGTCGATCCCATGGGTGACGGCGTTGGCGCGGGTCTTTTCCACCATTTCCGCGGCGCCGTCGGTGGCGGTCACGTCGAAACCCTGGCGGGCCAGCATCACCGCGTGGAAGCCGGTGCCGGCGGCGACGTCCGCGACGCTTCGGCAGTTGTGCTTGTGCAGCAACCCGTGGAAGAAGCCGTTCTCGCTGGCGGCCCGGCTGTCCCAGCCGATCAGCTTGTCCCAGCGCGAGACGAACTCCTTGGTGTATTCGCGACGATAGTGTTCGTTATGCATCGTAATCTCCTAAAGCGGTTGGCGTTGCCCGGCAGGCCGCAAAAGGAGAGAAAACAAGCCATCAACCAAAATCGGCGCCTTGGCGCCCGTGAAGGCATTTTTGCATTAGGCTGATGCTCATGATCCCCCACATTGGCAAGTATATTCAGAGTATCGGCGCCCAGAAAGAAGCACAAAAAGCCCCTCCAACGGCGCTTCAACCCACCGCCAACGCTCTCATGGTCCCGGTAAGGGCTGCATTCAACGCAACATGGCGGAAAGATGCAACCCTTTTGCCGTGCGAAACTTTTACGACAGGGCCCAGAAGCGGCCCTATCGTACTGGAATGTGAAGAGAAATTTTTTTAGCGCAGTCGCCCATCGCTAGAAGATCATGGCCACATGATCGCGCTTGCGGCGATGGGCGCGGCGCACGCACCGCCAGACGGTTCGCGCCCGCACCAGCGCCCATGCCTTTCCATCGGGCAGAGCCGGACGGCGGCGGCCGCGGTGCCACTGTCCTGATCATCGCGATCCGTCGCCACGGTCCCCCGCCGCAACGACGTCACCGCCGGCCCTGACCGGGCTGCAGCCGAGGGCCGACCCCACCGACTGGCCAACTCCGATGCCTCGGCCGAGTGGGACCACGCCGCCGGCCCACCCACACAACCATGACGTTTATGGGCGCTGCAGCAGGATGCCGTTTGGCACGCGTTTTCGCTCCAAAATGCTCATTTTGATGCCGTTTGGAACCGGAATTTTAAGGCTAACCCATTGAAAAGAAAGGAAACCAGCTCGCCGCAGCGCGCGTCGTGTTATCATTTGTATGCAAATGTTATCATTTTGGCGATTTTCGCCTTTAAAAACAACGGACTAGCAAAAACTCGCGCATGACGCGAATTGGCTGGGCCGGACGGCCTTGTGTAATGGCCTTTGCAGGCCGTCTTCGTCAAGGGGGCTCGTCAAGGGATGGCCTCGTCAAGGGGTGGGCTTGCACACCGATTCAGGCATGCCAGATCGTGCGGCCGGCGCCGCACCGGTTCAGCGGGCCGAACGGCCCGCCACTGGGCGCGACACGGCGGTGACGCCGCGATCCGGTCCCGAGCCCGATCCCGCACGCTGGCGCCAGCGCCGGCGCGGCTGAGGCTGAGGCGCAGCTGAGGGGCGGCTAACGCGCGGCGGTGTCGCCGGCGGCCGCCGCGGCCAGTGCCGGGGTGGGTGCCGCCGCCGAGGCCGCGATCGCCGCCAGAGCCGGCCGTGGCCGCACCTTCAGGCCCCAAGGCAGACGTGTGGCCCGGTCGGCATCGACCCGGTCCAGCTGCGCCTGCGTCAACCCCCGCACCCAGGCGAGGTTGGCGCCGCGCAGATCGGCATTGTCCAGCCGGGCCTGGCCGAGGCGGGCACCGCGCAGGTTGGCCCGGTGCAGATCCGCGTCCGACAGGTCCGCTCCCTGCAAGTCCGCCCGGCGCAGGTCGGCCAAGCGCAAATCGGCCCACCGCAGCAACGCGTTGCGCAGGCGCGCCTGCCGCAACCGCGCCTCGTGCAGATCGGCCCCTTCCAGATCGGCGCCGCTGAGATCGGCCCGGCGCAGATTGGCGCCATGAAAATCCGCATCGGCCAGCAAGGCCCCCTTGAGGTCGGTCCTGCCGAGATCGGCGTGATCGAGGGTGGCCTGCTTGCCCACTTCCCAGCCGGAGGCGACCCATGCCTGGTGCCGCTCCAGCGCCGCCCGCAACGTCGGCGGTGGCGGTACCGGCCGAGCACGGTGGCCGGTCCAGGCATGCATCTGCATCACGGCACCACGGCGAAAAAGCTTGGCGCGCACCCGCTGCACCCGCAACTCCCGCTCTGCCCGTGCCCGCGCTTCCGTCACCGCGCGCTCAGCGACCCACAAGGCGGTATGCGCCGGCCCTCGCGCCAGCCGTGCCGCCCGGTGCGCCCGGTGCAGGGCCGCCCGCCTGAGCAGCCACAGCCGGATTCGGTGCACCCGCACCTGATAGGCGAGACGCGCCAGGGCCAAGCGCAGGTAGCGGCGGCCGATCCAGTGGACCACCCGGTATGTCCGGAACGCCGCCCGGCTCAGCCGGCTCCACAGCACATGGAACAGAAACAGCGCGACGTCCGCCGCCTCCGCCAGCGGCAGCAAGGCCAATGCCAAGCGCGACACGCGCCACCGCACATATTTGACGAACACATCCGGCGGCATGGGGGACCGCACCGCCCGCGCCTCATACCAGCGCTCGTGATAATCCAGATAACCCGGGGTGAATTCACCTGGACGATTCAGGTCTCTCGCCATCGGCAGGCCAACTCCGGCACCTCAAGTGTTGCGCCATTCTGCGGATCACGCCCATCATGAGGCATCATCCTCAAGATCCCCGGAAGCCAACTGCGCCGACATCCGGCGATCAGACCGACGGCCATCCCCGACAGCCTTTGTCTGTCAGTTCAAGCCGTCCCCTCCCCAGCCACATACAACCACGCCTGCGACAACAACTGTCGCCGGCTGTAAAATTGGGTGCGGCCACCGCTGACGCCACCCCTTCCGGCTTCGCCGCAAGGAACTGGCTACGGGGCTCCCCACCAGTTTGAATTATACACGATTCCCGAGATTTGCATACCGCGTTGCGCGGCTTTGCGACACTTGTGCGACATTTCCACAGGCGCCGCAGTCCACCGGACGATCGGTCGCGGAGCCCGGGGCAGGGTTGCAGCGGATCGATCGAGCATGAGCCGTTGACCAGCCGTCCCGGGTTGGCGCCAAGTCGCGCCGGCTGGACACGCCCGCGGGGTCTGCAATGCTTGAAAATCGGCACCGGGTCGCGTAGGTGATGCGCCGCAAGACCGGCGCAGGTAGGCTTCGCCGGGCGTTACCGCCGGCTGCCAGGCCGGCCTCCGGGAGAGATCGACATCATGGGCTACAAAGTCGCAGTGGTGGGCGCCACCGGCAACGTCGGACGGGAGCTTCTGGCCATCCTGGCCGAACGCGGGTTTCCGGCGGATGAGGTGGTGGCTTTGGCCTCCGAACGCTCGGTCGGGCGTGAAGTGTCCTTCGGTGAGGACAAGGTGCTGAAGGTGCTGGACCTGGAGACGTTCGATTTCCGCGGCACCCATATCGTGCTGTCCTCCCCCGGCGCCAAGGTGTCGGCCAGGTTCGCGCCGCGGGCGGCGGCGGCGGGCGCGGTGGTGATCGACAATACCTCCCACTTCCGGATGGAGCCGGACGTGCCTTTGGTGGTGCCGGAGGTCAACCCCGCGGCCATCGCGGGATACCGCAAGCGCGGCATCATCGCCAATCCCAACTGCTCCACCATCCAGATGGTGGTGGCGCTGAAACCGTTGCACGATCTGGCCCGCATCCGCCGGGTGGTGGTGTCCACCTATCAGTCCGTCTCCGGCGCCGGCAAGGCCGCCATGGACGAACTGTTCGACCAGACCCGCGGCATTTACGTCAACGAGCCGGCCAGCAAGTATCGGGAGAAGTTTACCAAGCAGATCGCGTTCAACGTGATCCCGCACATCGATCGCTTCATGGATGACGGCGCCACCAAGGAAGAATGGAAGATGGCGGTGGAGACCCGCAAGATCCTGGACCCGGACATCCAGGTGAGCGCCACATGCGTGAGGGTTCCGGTGTTCATCGGACATGCCGAGGCGGTCAACGTGGAGTTCGAACAGCCCATCGACGAGGAGCAGGCGCGCTCGGCCCTCCGCGCCGCTCCGGGCATCAGCGTGGTCGACCACCGGGCGGACGAGGGGTACGTCACGCCGGCCGAGTGCGCCGGCGAGGACACGGTTTACGTCAGCCGCATCCGCAAGGACCCGACCTGCGCCAATACGCTCAACCTCTGGGTGGTGGCCGACAACCTGCGCAAGGGTGCCGCGCTCAACACGGTGCAGATTGCCGAGGAATTGGTGCGATCGCACATGCCGGTGCCGGCCTGAGCCGCTCCATCCCTGGCGCAATCACGCCGCGGGACCAGGCGAACTCCCACCTGCGACGGTTCGGCCCCGCGGGGTGATTTCGTCTGGCGCGGGTGGCATGCTGCTGCAATAATGCGCTTTCGCACCTGCGAACGAACTGATGCAGCTTCGGTGGGTGCCTCGTCACACCGATGGGAGGAGAAAGCAACAATGGCCATGACCGCACGCCCACGCCGCAGCGTCCTCTACATGCCAGGCTCCAATGCGCGCGCCCTCGAAAAAGCCAAGGCCCTGCCGGCCGACGGCCTGATTTTGGATCTGGAAGATGCCGTCGCCCCCGATGCCAAGGACGTCGCCCGCAAGCAGGTCTGCGAGGCGGCGGCGACGCCCGGGGCTTACGGCATGCGGGAAGTCATCATCCGCGTCAACGGCCTGTCCACCCCCTGGGGCTACGCCGACATCGCCGCCGCGTCCAAGACGGCGGCCGATGCCCTGCTGCTGCCCAAGGTCGAGAGCGCCGATGCCATCCGGCAGATGGAAACCATCATGCGCGCCAACGGGGCGCCTAGCAGCATGGCCATCTGGGCGATGATGGAGACCCCGCGGAGCATCCTCGAATCCCAGCGCATCGCCGAAGCGACCCCGCGCATGGGCGGCCTGGTGCTGGGCACGTCCGACCTGGCCAAGGACCTGGACTGCGCCCACACCCACGAGCGGCTGCCGTTCATCGTCTCGCTCGGCCTTTGTGTGCTGGCGGCACGCGCCGCGCGGCTTGCCGTTCTGGACGGAGTGTATCTCGACCTCAACGACGAACAGGGCTTCGAGTTTGCCTGCCAACAGGGCATGGAACTGGGCTTCGACGGCAAGACCCTGATCCATCCCAAGCAGGTCGGCCCGTGCAACCGCATGTTCACGCCGAAGCCGGAAGATGTGCAATGGTCGCGCAAGATCATCGAGGCGCACGCAGCCGCCGCGGCGCGGGGCGAAGGGGTGTGCGTGGTCGACGGCCGGCTGGTGGAGAACCTGCACGTGGAGAGCGCCAAGACCCTGGTGGCCATGTCGGAGATGATCGAGAAACTCGAGAGTCAGGCGGCTTGAGCCGCCGCCGAGCGGTCTAGTCCGGCGATCGTCGGCAGAGCCGGACCGGTAGCGGACCCTGGGGCGAGCCCAAACCCAACGAACCTAGCGCAGGCTCGCCTCGGCGGTCATGGCCTTCTTGCCGTCCGGACCCAGCGCCTGCAGGGTCACCGTGTCGTCCGCGGCAAGCCCGGTCAGCCGGAACGGGGCGAGATCGAACAGCGGCGCGAGGCCGCGGAAGCTGAACGTGTTCACGGCGCGGTCGCTGTTGCACCGGATCAGATCCATCAGCAGCACCGCCGTGAGCGGGCCATGCACGACAAGGCCGGGATAGCGCTCCACTTCGGTGGCGTAGGTGCGGTCATAGTGGATGCGGTGCCCATTGAAGGTGAGCGCCGAGAACCGGAACAGGAGCACCGGATCGGGCTGGATGGTGCGGTGCCAGGATCCGGCCGGCGGGACCGGCGGCTCGACCACAGGGGGGGCCGGAACAACCTCCGCTGACTCGTCGCGGTAGACGATGTCCTGCTCCTCGGTGATGCAGACGTCGCCGTCCTGACTGAACGTGTAGGCGACGGTGACGAAGGCGAGCGTGCCGGACTTGCCGCTCTTCTCGGCGATGGACGTGATGACGCCCTCGCGTTCCGCCGATCGGCCGATGACAAGCGGCCGATGGAACGTCAGCCGGCCGCCGGCGAACATGCGCCGCGGCAGCGGTATCGGCGGCATGAAGCCGCCGCGCGCCGGATGCCCGTCCGGGCCGATCCGGGACTGTGGCGCCTTGGGCAGGAAGTAGAACCAGTGCCACAGCGGCGGCAGGTCGACGCCGGCGACGAAGCGGCTTTCGGTATCATCCAGGGTCGCCGCCGCCATCAAAGCCGGGGCCGGAGCGATGAAATCCGTCACCGTTTCCGTTCGCCCGAGCCATTCGGCGAACGGCTGTTCCCGTTCGTGCATGTGCGGTCCCTCCCCCTGTCGCGATGAACCTCAGCCGGAGTCTAGCCGCCCCCCGCTCCCGGGACATCCGGTTTTTTTGTCGCGCCGTCATCGGCCGATCCGGACGCCATCGCGGCGGCGCTTACTGGCCACGGTTACTGGCCGCGGTTACTGGCCGCGGTTACCGGACTACGCCCGGCTGCATGACCCCGGTTGACGGGAGCGGCCAAATGACAGCAAACTTTTTCCACCATCGGTAAAAATGCCGGTGAAGAAGATCGGACCGGGAGATCGGAGGCTGCCGGGTGTGGCCGATCCCGGCGCCGACGGACCGGTGAACAGGGTACGCGGGGGAGACTGCGCATGGCAGACACGGACACGGACGCGGACACCGGCGGCGACGGCGACGGCGGGCGCAGACGGCGACGGCGCGGCCGGGATGACGTCGGGACGCCTGCACCGGACATGATGGCGGCGGAGTCGGCAGAACCCGAGGCAGAACAATCGGGCGAAGGCGAAGCGGCCGCGGGGCCCGAGACGTCTACGTCCGCAGCCCCCTCAACCGGCGCCCCGCCGCCGGAGGCCCGGGCGAGACCGTCCGGTTCGGGAGAGCGTCTGCCCCTGGCCGGCGTCCGGGTGATCGACGTGGGCACGTTCCTGGCCGGACCCTACGCGGCCTGCATCCTGGCCGAATTCGGAGCCGAGGTGCTCAAGGTGGAGCATCCCATCGCCGGCGACCCCATGCGCCGGTTTGGCACGCCGACCAAGCGCCACGACGCCACCCTCGCCTGGCTTTCGGAGGCCCGCAACAAGAAGTCGGTCACCATCGACCTGCGTCAGGCCCGGGGCGTGGAGTTGTTCGTCCGGCTGGCCGCCAAGTCGGATGTGCTGATCGAAAACTTTCGTCCCGGCACGATGGAAAGCTGGGGACTGACCTGGGACGTGCTGTCCCAAGCCAATCCCGGGCTGGTGATGCTCCGGGTGTCCGGCTACGGCCAGACCGGTCCCTACCGGCGCCGGCCCGGGTTCTCCCACATCGCCCATGCGATCGGCGGCCTGTCGTATCTTGCCGGCTTTCCGGGCGAGACTCCGGTGGTGCCCGGAACCGCGCCGCTGGGCGATTACATTTCCAGCCTGTACGGAGCGATCGGGATCATGCTGGCTCTCCGCTACAAGGAGAAGACCGGCAAGGGCCAAGTGATCGACGTCGGCATCTACGAATCCGTGTTCCGGCTGATGGACGAACTGGCCGCCGCCTACGGCCTGTTCGGCACCGTGCGCGAACGGGAAGGTGCCGGCAGCTTCGTCGCCGTCCCGCACGGCCACTTTCGCACCAAGGATGACAAGTGGATCGCCATCGCCTGCACCACCGACAAGATGTTCGAACGTCTGACCGAGGCGATGGAACGGACGGAACTGGCCTCGCACACGATGTATGGTGAGCAACGCAAGCGGCTGGCGGCCCGCGACGAGGTCAACAAAATCGTCATCGAGTGGGTCGGCTCGCTCAGCCGCGACGAAGTCCTGCAACGTTGCCTGGAGAAAGAGGTGCCCATCGGCAAGCTCAACTCCATCGCCGACATCTTCGAGGACGAACACTTCAAGGCCCGCGGCAACATCGCCGAGGTGGACGAGGATGGCATGCGCGTCAGCATGCCGGCGGCGATACCGCTGCTGTCGGCCACGCCGGGACGGATCACCAACCTGGGGCCGCCACTGGGCAACGCCACCTACGAGGTGATGCGCGAATTGCTGGACCTCTCGGCCCAGGAGATCGCGACGTTGCGTCAGCACAAGATCGTTTGAGCCCGGCCCTTGCGCCGCCCCGGCGCCCATGATGATGCAGGGAGGTTTGACGGACCATGGCCATGAAAGACGATGCGGCGAAGCTGCCGCTTGCGGGGGTGCGCGTGATCGACGTGGCAACGGTGATCGCCGCCCCTTATTGTGCCACCATCCTGGGCGAGTTCGGTGCCGACGTGCTCAAGGTTGAGCACCCCATCGGCGGCGACGCCTGCCGGCGCTTCGGCACAGCGACGGCCCGGGGCGACACCCTCACCTGGATGTCGGAGGCGCGGAACAAGCGCTCGGTGACGGTGGATTTGCGCCGCCCGGAAGGGGTGGAGGTGTTCAAGTCCCTGATCGCCAAGACCGACGTGCTGTGCGAGAACTTTCGGCCGGGCACGCTGGAGAAATGGGGCCTGGGCTGGGAGGTGCTGAGGGCCATCAACCCGGGCCTGATCATGTTGCGCGTGACCGGCTATGGCCAGACCGGTCCGTACAAGGACCGGCCGGGCTTCGCCCGCATTGCGCATGCCGTGGGCGGTTTGTCCTATCTCGCGGGCATGCCGAAGGGGACACCGGTGACGCCAGGCTCCACCACCCTCGGCGACTACATGTCCGGCCTCTACGGATGTATCGGCGTGCTGCTGGCGTTGCGCTGGCGGGATCGCACCGGGGAAGGCCAGTACATCGACGTGGCTCTCTATGAATCGGTGTTCCGCTGCACCGACGAACTGGCGCCGGCTTATGCCATGTTCGGCACCGTGCGCGAACGCCACGGGCCACACATCGAAAGCGCCTGCCCTTACGGTCATTTTCCCACCAAGGACGGCGGCTGGGTGGCGATCGCCTGCACCACCGACAAGCTGTTCGAGCGGCTGACACTGGCCATGGGGCGGCCCGAACTGGCGTCGTCCAGCCTGTACGGCGACCACAAGACCAGGCTCGACAACCGGCAGGACGTGAACGAGATCGTGCGCGACTGGTGCGGATCGATGACGCGGGACGAGGTGCTCAGCCGCTGCTACCAGACCGGCGCGCCGGCCGGGCCGCTCAACAACATCGCCGACATCTTCGGCGACCGCCAGTTCCACGCCCGCCGCAATCTGGTGGCGATCGACTCGGCCGATGTGGGCGAAACCATCATGATGCCGAACGTGCTGCCCCGCATGTCGGAGACCCCGGGCGAGATCGACCACCTTGGTCCCGCCCTGGGTGAGCATACCGATGAAGTCCTGACCGAGGTTTTGGGGCTGAGCGCCGAGGACATTGCGACGCTTCGCCAAAAGCGCGTGATCTGAGCGGCGCCGGAGATGCCTGCCTGAGCGGCGGCTGCCGCGGATGCCGGCTGGCCGGCGTCCCGGGCGCGTAACCGCCACCGCTGGCCCTCCGGCCTTTCCCCCGGGGTGTCTTGCTCGGGTTGTCGAACCTGTTGTCAGCCCCCGCGTGCGTCGGCCGGGCCCGGCAGGCTCATTGACTGGCCGATGGCCCGGACCGTCCGCCGAGCCGGCGGACCCGAATGACCGGCCCCGTCTCCCCACCGCCGGCCTCCCCACCGTCGGCGGCGCCGGCTTCGGACGCCGTGTTGGTGGCGGTGTTGGTGGCGGCACGCCTGGGCGCTGTGGTGGCCGGCCTGGCAGCAGCAGCGGTGCCCCGGGGCCGGGATGCCCGCACCCGGCCCTCAGCCGGGCGTGTGCTCGCCGTCGCCGATGCCCCGGCCGCTGCCCCCCCGCGGCTCTCCGGCGCTTCGCCACGAGCGCCACCTTCGGGCGCGGCGCTGCCGGCTTCCGGCGGCCGCTCGGCGCCGAGGGCGGCCAGGATTTCCCGTTCCGCGGCCAGCCAGTATTCCAGGGAGTCGCCATACTGGCGCCCCGCCTGTTCCCACATGTAGTAGGCCGTGAGGCGGATACGCTCCAGATGCTCGGTCGCCGAAAAGGCTTCGACCGCCTTCGCCGCCGCTTCAGGACCAGCCGAGGGCGAGGCCTGAGCCTGGGTCATCATGGTGGCGGTGACGTGGCGTTCGGCGGCGATCCAGTAATCCATGGCACGGCCGTACTGCTGCCCGCCCGCTTCCCACATCTGGTAAGCCAGATCCCGCACTTTTTCCAGATAGAGGCTGGCCATGAGGGAACGCGTGCGCAGCATCGAGGCGGCGGTCGACTTTGCGGTACTGGCGCCGACCCGTGTCATGGTCGTCATCACTTCCAGCACCATCTGTTCCGCCATCAACCAGTAGTCGAATGCCCGTTCGCACTCCTGTCCGGCCGAGCGCCACATGCCATACGCCAAGCTGCGGACTTGTTCGGTGAAATCGGTGTTCATGGCCGTCGCCATCCTCCCTTGCGTTTCCTCTGAGAGTATCGTTTCCGCGGGGAGAACGCATCGGGAAAAGAGGGCTCGGCGCTTTTTCCTTGGAGGAGCTCGTGACGGCGCCGGGTCGACACTAGCGGGCCGAGCAGGACGCGCCGCCCAGCACACAGAACTGAGCGCAGAACGGGTGGTTGAGCTTGACCGACCGATGGCTTTCAGCGAGCCAGCGCCCCAGTTCGAACTGCGGATCATAGGGAAGCAGGGTGCACGGCAGCACGACCGGTGCATCCGCGCCTTTGCGCTTCACGATCATGCGGGACGAAGCGCACATCATGCTGTCCGGCGAGACGCCCAGGATTTGCCAGCACTGAACCGTGATTTCCGGCACGTCATTGGCCGCATCCATCTCCGGAAACAGGACCAGTTCGGCCGGGTCCGCGGCGTCGACGGCAATGCCCTCGGCGCGGAACAGGTCGGCAAAGCCGGCGCGCAGCGCTTGTTCGGATTCATCCCACAGGGTACGGCCGGCAACGTCGATGGCGAAACCGTTGGCGGCGAGCCAGCGCAGGCCCTCCACGGCCGGTGCCCACGAGCGCGCTCCGCGCAGGCTCTCATGCTTGTCGGCCCGGTAGTGATCCAGGGAGACGCGCAGCCGGAAGGCCGGCCCGTAGCGCGCCTTCAACGCCAGAAGGTCGGCCTTGCGGTGTTGCATCGGCTTCATGGCATTGGTCAGGACCAGCACCCGGAAGCCGCGCCCCAGACAATCCGCCAGCATCGCCGGCAACTCCCGATTCATGAACGGTTCGCCCCCGGTGAAGCCGATCTCCTCCACCGGCATGGACTCGCGCGCGATCTCGTCCAGGTATTTCGACACGTCCGCCGCCGACAGATAGACCAGCCGGTCGTTGGTCGGGCTGGATTCGATGTAGCAGTTGTCGCACGCCAGGTTGCAGAGACTGCCGGTGTTGATCCACACCGTGCGCAGCCGGGTCAGCGCCACGAAGGCGCGCTCCTCCCCCTTGGCGGTCACGTCCGGGTTGCGGAATTTCTCCGACACGAAGGGCGGCACGGCGGCCGTCGCGGTATCGGGCATGGTGGTCCTCGTCTCTCGTTCCAATCCCTGGAGCGGTAGCTAGTCCTCAAGGCGGCCCAAGCCAAGTGACAATGGCTCACGAGTGCGCGAGCCTGCATGCGATCGGCCCTGCGCCGCGGCCTTGCGGGCCCCCGGCTGATGCCCTATACATACGGGCATCGTGCGGGCGTAGTTCAATGGTAGAACGAAAGCTTCCCAAGCTTTAGACGAGGGTTCGATTCCCTTCGCCCGCTCCACCGCTGGAAGCGAAGCCGGCGGGGACCATGCCCGCCCGCCGCCCGGCCATCACCGAAGCACCCGGACCGGCACGCCCAACCGACCTGACAGAGCCTGTTTGATCTGGCCTTGCCTGCAGGCCCATGCCGTCGTGGTCAGGGCGGCGCCGGCGGGGACCCGCCGGTGCCCTGGTCATCGTCATCGTCGTGCAGGCGCGCCTTGACGCCGATGGACACGATGACGAGGCCCAGGAAGACGAATACGCTGCCGATCATCCAGATGATGAACTGGGTCTGGAGCGGCGTTCCCTCAGCCAGGTCACGAAAGATGATCGCCCCCAGGAGGGCTACGGCTGCCCCGGTGACCCAATAGAAGGCCCGGGGCAGCCTGCGCCACAACGGACGTCGGCGGTTGTTGCCCTCCGACGTCACAAGCCTAGAACATCCCCAACCCGGCGGCCCGCACCACGCTGATCAGCACCGCCGCAAAGATGGCGGAGGTGATCACCCCGCTGATGCTGGCCCCCAGCGCATGGTGCATCACGATGGCATCCGGGGTGACCTCGGAGACGGACTTCTGTGCCACCTTGGCCACCGTCGGGATACAACTCACCCCGGCGATGCCAATCACCGGATTGTACTTCTTCCCGGTGGCATAATAGAGGACGTAGCCGCCGAGAATGCCGCCGATACCGGAGAACAACAGCGCCAGGATGCCGACCACCAGAAGGATCAGCACGTCCGGATTGAGGATGGTGCTCGCCTCCACCAGGACGCCCAGCAGCAGGCCCAGAAAGAAGGTGGCACCGTACAACACCGGACCGCCCAGAACCTCCTTGTAGTGGGTGAGCCCCGCCTCCCGCACGATCACACCAAGGAACAGCGAGAAGAACAGCGGCGACGCCACCGGGAACAGCATGCAGAGCGCGATCGCGGCGATCACCGAGAACACGATCTTCTCCCCCGGGGTGATGTTCACCGGTTTTTCCGGCGGCATTTTCATGCCGCGGATATGCCGCGGAACCATGGCCTTGATGAGGAACGGATAGCCGCCGTAGATCAGGCCGAGGTAGAGGTATGCGACCACGGTGATCGGCACGAACAACTCTTCCGACAGCATCAAGGCTGCGAACAGGATCATCGGGCCGTCCGCCCCGCCGATCGTGGCAGTTGCCGCCGCATCAGGAAGAGACATCCCCATCATGATGGCAAGCGGTAGCGCGATGACGGTCCCCAACTCGGCACAGATGGCGATGAACATGCTCCGGAACGGCCGGGCCATCACGAAGCCCACATCGAGCAGCGTCCCGATGCCGAGGAAGATAAGGCAGGCGATCAGGCCGTTGGAGAACGAGAACGAGAAGATCGGCTGCAGCCAGTCGATCTGCAAAATGGTGATGAACTGGTCCCCCTCGCTGATCAGCGGGTTGAGGAACAGGGTACCCTTGGGATCGCCCACCTCCGGAATCTCGTAGGCCATCCTTGGCGGCACGAACATCACCGCGGCATTCACCGCCGCCATGCCGAGGCCCATGGGCACCATCAGCAGTGCCTCGAGGACGCCCTTCTGCGCCAGGTAGATCAGCGCACAGCCCAGGAGGATCAGGCCGATCCGGGTGAAGAAAATAATCGGCTCGGTCTGCGCCGAGTCGACCAGGGTAGCGACACCCTGGAAGATCTGAAGCAAGTCGAGTTGTTCCATACCGATCGCTCCCCAACGCCAACGTCAAGCGATCGTCATGAGAACCTGACCAGCCTCCACCGCATCCCCTTCTCGGACCCGGATGTTCTGGACGGTACCGTCATGGTCGGCGCCGACGATGGTCTTCATCTTCATGGCCTCGATGACGGCGAGCTTGTCGCCGGCCTTGACCTGCGCCCCTTCCTTGACACTCACTTCGACGATGACACCGCCGATCGGGGCGACCTTGTCGTTGGCGCCTGCCGCAGCCGCCGGTGCTGCTGCTGCTGGAGCCGCCGCCGGTGCCGCCTGCGGCCGGGCGGCGGGTCCCGCCGGCATCGGCGAGGACGGCATCTGATAGAAGGTGCTGTGGGCATCCTCGCTGACGTCCTCGACGATTACGTCGTAAACCTTGCCTTCGACGGTGATCTTGAGATGCTTGGTCATGGATGGTCCCCTCGACTGTCCCCTCGACGGTCACGCCGTTTACTGCGGCGCCCGCTTCGAAATGCGCGATGTCTGATGGATGGCTCGGCCGGTGGTGCGCCACGTAGGGCTGGTCTCTGCCTCGCTCACATAGACCAGTCGATGCGCGCCGATCATGGCGTACACCGCCGCCGCAATGACGGCGGCATGTCGTGCCTGCTCCTCGGCCGCCGACGCAGGTGGTGCGACGGCAACCGATACCGCCGTCGGCGGACCCGCAGCGGCGAGCTTGGTCTGCTGCGCCTTCTGCATGCCATGCAGGGCAACAACGATGACCCGGATCAGCACCGCCGACGCCAAAGCCACCACGATCATCAGTCCGTAGCCGATGAGCCCGGTGGTGAGCCCATCCATGACCGTGAAGACCTGCTCCGGAACTTCTTCTACCAGTGGTGCGATCTCTGCAAGTGGTTCCATCGGGCCGTTCCCTCTTACCTCGATTCGCCGGCCCTCGGGGGACGGCGGACCATGATCAACCCGGATCCGGTCAGAGCGGGATGTTGCCGTGCTTTTTCGGCGGCCGCATCTCCCGCTTGTTCATGAGCTTGCGGAGCGACATGGACAGCACCGAACGGGTACGCGACGGCTCGATGATGTCGGTGACGTAACCGCGCGCCGCGGCCAGGTAGGGCGAGGCGAACTCCGCCCGATACTCGGACACCAGTTCGGCCCGCTTGGCGGCAGCGTCGTCCGCCTCCTTCAGCTCGCGGTTGTACAGGATGTTGACCGCGCCGTCGGCCCCCATCACCGCCACCTCCGCGGTGGGCCAAGCGTAGATCACGTCGGCCCCCAGGTCCTGGCTGCACATGGCGAGGTAGGCGCCGCCATATGACTTGCGGCAGAGGATGGTGATTTTCGGCACCGTCGAGCTCGAATAGGCGAACAGCATCTTGGCGCCGTGACGGATGATCCCGCCCCTCTCCTGCTCGATCCCGGGCAGGAAGCCGGGCACGTCCACCAGGGTGGTGATGGGAATGTTGAAGGCGTTGCAGAAGCGGATGAAGCGGGCGCCCTTGTCCGACGAATCGATATCGAGGCAGCCGGCCTTCTCCATCGAGTTGTTGGCAAGGAAGCCGACGACGATGCCCTCCACCCGGCCGAACCCGACGATGATGTTCTTGGCAAAGCCGGCATGGACCTCGAGAAAATCGCCGTTGTCCACCAGCCGGCGCACGATCCCGTGCATGTCCATCGGCGCCGACGGATCGGATTGGGCAAGCTTGTCCATGCCCGGATCCTCGGCCATGGTCACCGCCGGGGTCGGCCGGTGCGGCGGATCCTCGGAGTTGTTGGCCGGCACGAACGACAGGATGCGCTTGGCGATGTCGATCGCCTCCCGGTCCGTCTCGGCCACGAAGTGGACGTTGCCGCTGACCGAGGCGTGCATGTCGGCGCCGCCCACCTCCTCCATGGTCACTTGGCGGCCGGTTACCGCCTTGATGACATTGGGGCCGGTGATGAACAGCTGGGCGTTCTGCCGGGTCATGATGATGAAGTCCATCAGTGCCGGCGAGTACGACGCGCCACCGGCACAAGGCCCGGCGATAATGGCGATCTGCGGCACGACGCCGGACAGGACCACGTTGCGGTAGAACACCTCCCCATAGCCCGAGAGCGCGTCGACCCCTTCCTGGATACGGGCCCCGCCCGAATCGGCAATGCCGACCAGCGGCGTGCCGTTCTTGAGCGCGTAGTCCATGCCCATGGTCATGCGCCGGGCGTGCATCTTGCCCAGAGAGCCGCCGAGGACGGTGAAGTCCTGGCTGAAAGCCGAGACCTGCTTACCCTCGACATAGCCGGTGCCGACCACGATGCCGTCGCCGGGGAAATCCTTGCTCTGCATCCCGAACGACGTGCACTGGTGCTTAACGTAGGCACCGATCTCCTGGAACGTGTCCGGCTGGAACAGCCGCATCAGGCGCTCGCGCGCGGTCAGCAGGCCCTTCTCATGGCGTTCCTCGGCTTTCTTCTCGCCGCCGCCGACGAGGACCTTCTTCTTCCGTTCGCGAAATGCGTCGAGAACCTTGGCGTCGAGAGGCATCGTTCTCCCAATCCTGTCCCTGGCAGCGGCGAGCGGATGCCCGCGCACCACGTTATGTTTGCAATGGACGGCCGACACGCTGCAGGCCGGCATCGCCTTGGATCATTCGGATAACCAGACGCAGTGGGGGAAAGCGCTCCGCCCCCGCGTCCGAGCGCGTCTTCAGCCGTTACGAGCCTGAGTAGCCCGAAAAACCGCGCGAAAATAGGCCGCCCCGCCCCCCCTGTCAAAAAAAATACGCGCCCCGTTCATGCCTATTCGGGCTCGATCTCCACGGTCCGAAAAATACCGCGGCAGAGTGGGTTATGTTTGCGACGTCGCCGTGCCGGCGCCGGTGGATCCGGCCAGCGCCGAATCGTCATCGCCGGGACCGCTGTCTTCAGCCTCGCCGCCATGCTCCGCCGACTCCGAGCGCGGGTCCAGTTCGCCGGCCAGTGGTGTGGTTCGGGGCAGGGCCACAAACGGAACCTTTTCCGCTTCCGTCGCCGGCTCCACGGTTACTCGTCGCACGGTGGCATAGACGGCGAACGCGACACCAACGCCGCCGATGAAAATAAACAGCCCGCCGGGCCCCACCCCGCCGATCACCGCCGCCGCCAACACCGGCCCAAGCGCCGCACCGACGCCATACGTGGTGACCAGACCACCGCTGACGCCGAGACGGTCGGTCGCCGCGATACGGTCATTGGCCTGGGCCACGCTCAACGGATAGAGCGCGAAGATGGCCGCACCCAAGGCCGGCGACAGATAGATGAGCACGTGTCCTTCACCAAGAACGAGCATGACGACGCTGACGGCGCCGACACCGGTGCCGACGCCCGCCAGCACCGTACGGCGTTCGAACCGATCCGACAGCATCCCGATCGGCCACTGCAGGACCATGCCGCCCACGATCGCCCCCGCCATGAAACGCGCGGTCTCGGCAACATCGAGACCGGCCTCCTGGGTGAACCAGGGCCCGAGGCCATGGAAGGCGCCAAGGCCAAGCCCCGCGGCAAAAGCGCCCGAAACGCCGATGGGCGATACGGAGAAGAGAGCGCCCAACGACACCCGCGCCGGCTCCGGACGCTGCGGTTCGACCACCCGCGCCGCCGCCACCGGCACCACCCCAAGCGTGACGACGATGGCGGTGAGCGCAAACAACGCGAACCCGGACGGGTCCGGCAACGGTAACGCGAATTGCCCCGCCGCCTGGGCCAGATAGACCACGATCATATAGAGCGACAGCACCCGGCCGCGCTGGAGGTCGGGCGACTGCTGATTGAGCCAGCTTTCGATGCAGATGAACAGGCCGGCCATGCATATTCCCTGCACGACGCGAAGCAGCAGCCATGGCACCGGCGCCAGCAGAAACCCGTGCGCGAGCGTCGCGGCAGCGAAGCAGGAGGCCAGAGCCGCATAGCTGCGGATGTGCCCCACCCGCGCGATCAAACGATGCGCGTGGAAGCCGCCCAGGACCAGACCGGCAAAGTAGCCGGCGGTGACGATGCCGACGGTGTCTGCGGGGTAGCCTGCGCCTCCCAAGCGCAGCGGCACCAGGGTGCCGAGCACCCCCGAACCGATCATCATGAGAAAGGTGCCGGCCAGCAGCGCCGACAGGGAAAGCACGACGGATGCCATGACCGGCACAACCTTTGGGCTGGTGACACCGTCCTCGAGGCGGTCCACGCGGCCCACTGTCATCGCCCCACGCCCAGCGTGCAAGGGCAATCCGCAGCTGAGCCGGCGGCCGAAACGATCCGGTGACGGCCATAAAGCGTCCGGACTTGTTAAACAGTTGTCACTTGACTTGACGGCAGCGCACCGGGCTAGTGCGCCGCACGGTCAGGCGGCGCGCCGAAACTGCCGTGCTCCCACGACAGCGCGGCGGGCGGGACAGACCGAGCATAGCATTCAGCAAGTGAGTGACGGACATGGCGACAGGCACGGTCAAGTGGTTCAACGAAACCAAAGGGTATGGCTTCATCTCGCCGGATGAGGGCGGACAGGACGCTTTCGTTCACATCTCCGAAGTCCAGCGGTCGGGTCTCCACCGGCTGAGCGAAGGGCAGCGGATTGCCTTCACCATCCGCGAGGAGGCCCGCGGCCTCAAGGCCGTGGACCTGTCGGCTCCGGACTGATTGCGCGCGACTGGCCACCCAAGACTGGCCACCCAAGACTGGCCGCCAAAGACTGGTCGCCTGCGCGACGCAGCCTGACGGATCCGGCGCTCCAAGGGCGGCGCGCCGGGCCGCGGTGTCCGTCAGCATGGCCGGATGACGACGGCCTTAGGTCAGGGGTGAGCCGACGGCCGCATCGTCCGTCGCGACTCAGCCGGCCGCAAGTTTCAGCCGCTCGCCGGCCTCCGTCTGGCCGAGCTGGAAATACTTTTTCTGGATCGTGGAATCCTTGAGCGAGATGGTCATGCTTTCCAGGTTCCGCGGGCGCAGGATATGCAGCGGCTTGCGGTAGAAGGTGCGCTCGCCCAGCGTGACCCGGTCCAGCCCCATCTTCTCGAGCATGGCGTTCATCAACGCCGCCTGAGAAAAGATCTTGGCATTGGGCAGGGTCAGTTGGAGATCGCTGACCAGAAGGAACATGTCGATGCTGTTGAACGGCAGCGTAAACGTTGTGCTTTTGTAGATTTTCTCCAGTTCCCCCTGGTAGTCATAGTCGGTGTAATCGATCGCGATGATTTCATCGACATCCGGATTCTCGAACAACGTCCGCATCGGCGTGTTGTCGACGTAACCGCCTTCGATATAGAAATCGTTGCCGTTGCCGAGGGTGGCCGCCTTGAAATACGGAATGGTGGTGATCCCGGCCAGGAAGACCTCCATGAACCGGTCCAGGGTGCGGTCGCTGATCTCGCCCAGGATGTCGTTCACCCGGAACGACTCCCCCTGGCGCTTGGCGAGGTTGGTGGCCTGGATGTCCCAGCGGGTCTCCTTCAGATTGGCGGCCAGCACCGCACGCCGCGCCGGTTCGTCCAGCAGCAGGGATTTGCGGCAACTGTCCTTGTCCACCGTAAACAGGTGCGAGCCGGTGGGCAGCAGGGACGGACGCAGCCCCAGAAAGTTGGAGAACACCTGGACGATGTCGGTCAGACTCAACCGCATGGTGCGGGTCAGCACCGGTGGCAAATCCTCCGCCTGACGGTCCCACAAAAGGTAGTCCAGCACGATGTTGTTGCCGGAACTGGTGGAGGTCACGTGCACCACCTGCGCACCGGCGCTCTTGAGCCAGACGAGCACGCCGGCCGAATAGAAGCTGCGATAACCGCCGCCCGAGGCGACGAAGCCGTACCGGGTCATGATTCCTGTCCCCTTTTTACTGAAGCCGATGGCTGTTGCATGGTGGCCTCGGCCGTGCGCGCCTGACCTGGCGGTGACGGCGTCGGTGTTTTGTTGGCCGGGTCGGCGCTGCGGCGGAGTCCGTCCACCTCGTGCTGATCCAGTTCCGGTTGCAGATCGGTGACCACACTACCGGTGCCCAGCACCCGCGGCCGCGACAGGGTGACGTTCGTGACGCCGGTCATCACCACGGCGTCGGCCGCAGTGCGACCGACGAATCCGGCGCCAACGAGTCCGATCTTCATGGCCTTGTCCCTCGCACCGTCAGGAGCACGCTCGGTACCCGTCACCCTCGCAGAGCGTCGTCATCGCTTCAAGCCGGCCTTTCAACCGGATCGGCGTCGGTCACGGAGGCCGATGCCGCGCCGAGAATTTTTTTCGGGGGCGTGATCCGCGGCGACGGCGCCGGCGTAGTTCGGTGGCTCGGCACACATCGGACATGCCCCCTGTCGCTTGGTGCCGGGTAGGGGCGGGCGCAACTCCTCCACAGCGCCCGCCCCTTTTCGCTTGGACGATCCGACCCAACATCAGGGCGGGTGACCTGTTCGGAGGGGTTCGTCATGATGGAGAAATGCTGCGGGATCGACTTGGTTCCACCGGCCACGCCCCGGGTGGTGGGGTGCCGCGTGGTGGCGCTGGGCAGCGCGACCCATGACATTCGTATCGTTCGCCTCAAGCCGATTTCCCAGGAACCGCTTGCCTTCGCCGCAGGCCAGTATGCCCGCCTCGCCTTCGGGGACCTGCCGTCCCGTGACTACTCCATGGCCAGTCCGCCATGGGACCCGGTTCTCGAGTTCCACATCCGACACATGGACGGCGGCGGAGCCAGCGACTACGTGGCCCGAACCCTCCGCATCGGCGATCCGGTGTGGCTGGAGGGCCCCTTCGGGGACGCTTGGCTTCGCCCCGAGCATCCCGGCCCGATATTGGCGGTGGCCGGCGGCTCCGGTCTCGGCCCGATCCGCGCCATTGTCGACACGGCGCTCGCCTGCGGCGTCGAGCGGCCGGTGCAAGTGTACCTCGGTGTCCGCGACGAACGGGACGTTTACCTGGAAGGGCACTTCATGGCGCTGCAACGCCGCCATCCCAATCTCCGGTTCGAAGCCGTCCTGTCCGACCCGCAGGGGGCGACACGTCGTCGGACGGGGCCGCTGGACCGGATCATCGCGGCGGATCTGGCCGGCTTCGGCGGTTTCAAGGCCTATCTGGCCGGGCCGCCGGCGATGGTGGAAGCGGTGGTGGAGACCCTTGTGCATCGGGGGCTTCCCGCGGGCGACATCCACGCTGATCCGTTCTATCCCGACGCCAAGTCGCCGACCGTGCCGCGACCGGTCAACCCGCTGGCAGCCGCCTTCGCACGCTAGCGAAAGGCCGCTCGGATCGACCCGGCGCGTCCGTGCCGAGAAAGTGCCGCCGTGGCCGAGATAGCTTGCCCCGGGAGACACCTGCCGCTAGACCGCTGGATACGGGGCGCCACCCCGGCCACCCCGGTTGACGTTTATTGAACAGGAAAATCTTGGCGGATGCGCATCAGTGTGGAGATCGCTCCGGGTGAACTTCTGGACAAGCTCACCATCCTGGAGATCAAGGCGGAACGCATCGCCGATCCGCAACTGCTGCGCCACATCGCAACAGAACGCGCCACTCTCGAACAGGCGCGACGACGGCACATTGCCGACACCCGGGAAATCCGCCGGCTCTGTGCCCTGCTCAAGACGATCAATGAACGGCTGTGGGTGATCGAGGATCGCATCCGTGCTCACGAACGGGCGGGCGACTTCGGCGTTGGCTTCATCAAGCTCGCCCGCGCCGTCTACATCACCAACGACCGCCGCTTCGCCATCAAGCGCCGGATCAATCAGTTGCTGAACACCGACATCGCCGAGGCGAAGGGCTACGTTTCCGCGCACCAGGCCCGGCAACCGGTTCGGCCGCAGCCGGACTGAAAACGCAACGGCATACCATCTTGCCAAAAGCGCGAATGCGACGTATTTGCAACTTGTTCCGCGCTTTATGCAAAAGGAGTGTCCGGATATGACTCCGAAAACCCGATGCCTCGCGCTTCTGACCGCGGGCGCACTGGCGGTCTGCCTCCCCGCCGCGGTGCGAGCCGCCGATCCGCCGCTGCGGGTGCTGGCGACGGTTGCGATGATCTCGGACGTGGCTGAGACGGTCGCGGGCGACTGCGCCGACGTCACCACGCTGATCGCGCCGGGTGTCGACCCGCACTATTACAGTGCCACACCCTCGGACGTGAGGGCGCTCTCGCGAGCCGAACTAATCCTTTACGTGGATTTCGCGCTTGAGGAACAGTTGGCGGAGGTGCTCCAGGCTCTTTCCAACCGCACGCCTTCGATCGGAGTCCTTGAAGCCGCACTGACTTCGGATCGCCTGCTTGACGACCCGGAAGAGCCCAGCGCAACCGATCCGCACGCGTGGATGGACGTCAGCCGCTGGGCACAGATCGCTCCGGTCATCACAACGGCCATTGCGGAACAACGGCCCGATTGCGCCGAAGCGATGGAGGCGCGCGCGGTCGAGTACATCGCCAAGCTTGATGCCTTGCACGGTTGGGTTGGCGAGGCGATCGCCTCGATCCCCGAGCAAAACCGCATTCTGGTCACCGCGCACGATGCGTTCTATTACTTCTCCGACGCCTACGGCATCGAAGCGTCGGAGGCGATCGAGGGCCTCTCCACGACCGCCGAAGCCAGCATCGGCGATATCCTCGAGGTTGCGGAGTTCGTCATTGAGAACGATGTTCCGGCGGTCTTTATCGAGACCACGGTCAATCCCCGGACGATCCAGGCGCTGGTCGCCGAAGTGCGCTCGCGCGGCCATCGGCTCGAGATCGGTGGTGAACTATTCTCGGATGCGATGGGCGAGCCGGGGACGCCCGAGGGCACCTACATCGGCATGGTCCGCGCCAATACCGTCACCATCACCGAAGCGCTTGGGGGCACGGTGCCCGCCTGGCCCGACGCCCTCAGCGACTGGGCAATCGCCTGGAACCTCAGCGACTGACCCCGCGTTCATCAGGGCTCGGGCGCCGGTGCCCAGGCGGACACCGGCGCTTGGCCTTTTGACACAGCCCCACCCGGAACGGGTCCATGGCCGCCGGTAGCGACCTCCATGAGCCGGGCCTCGCCCTGCATATCGAAGATCTGACGGTGCGATATGGCGCGACGGTCGCTTTGTGGGACATCGATCTGGACATTCCGCCGGGCCGTCTCGTCGCCATTGTCGGACCCAACGGATCCGGCAAATCCACACTTCTGAAAGCCGTGGTCGGGCTGCTGCGGCCGGTGGCGGGTCATGTTCGGATTTTCGGTCAACCGATATCGCGGGCCCGCAGCCGGGTGGCCTATGTCCACCAGCGGGCGGAGGTCGACTGGGATTTTCCGGCGACGGTCCTGGAAGTGGTGACCATGGGCCTCTATCGGCGGATCGGCTGGTTGCGACCGGTACGCAAGACGCATCGCCGAGCCGCCATGGAAGCTCTTGCCGAAGTGGGGATGGAGGCCTTCGCCGAACGCCAGATCGGCCAGTTGTCCGGCGGCCAGCAGCAGCGCGTGTTCATTGCCCGGGCCCTGATCCAGCAGGCCGACCTCGTTCTTCTGGATGAGCCCATGGCCGGAGTCGATGCCGTCAGCGAGGACATCATCCTGTCGCTGTTGCGCAACCTCCGCGACCGCGGCAAGTCGGTCGTCGTCGTCCATCACGATCTGTCCACGGTGCGGCGCCGGTTCGACTGGATGGCCCTGCTGAACCGACGCCTGATCGCACAGGGGGAGATGCACGACGTCTACACGCCCGCCAACCTGAAGGCGGCCTACGGCGGGCAGATGGCTGTGTTCGCGGACACCGATGCCGAGGAAACCGCGCCGTCGGAGCGGGTCGGCGGACAGCTCTGAGACGACGATGCTTGTGGATCTCCTCAGCAGCCAGATCGTTCGCACGGTGATGCTGGGGGCCGCCCTTGTGGGTGGGTTGTCGGGCATGATCGGGGTGTTCGCCGTCCTGCGCCGGCAAAGCCTGCTCAGCGACACGATCAGCCACGCCGCACTCCCCGGGGTCTGCCTCGGTTTTCTCCTGGTGGGCGGGCGCGATCTGGGTGCCGTCATGGGCGGGGCGCTGTTTACCGGGATGGTCGCGGCGATGTCGGTCCTGGCCATCGGCAGGCTGACACCCCTCAAGACCGATGCCCAGCTGGGCATTGTCCTCAGTGTCTACTTTGCCATCGGCGTTGTCCTGCTGAGCGTTATCCAAGCCATGGGCGGCGGCTCACGCGTGGGCATCGCCACGTTTCTGTTCGGCCAGGCCGCGGCGTTGAGCGTTCATGACGTCCGGATCCTTGGCGCGGTCTTTATCGTGGCGGCGCTGTTTCTTCTCACCCTTTGGAAAGAAATCAAGCTCGTGACCTTCGATCCGCTGACGGCAGAGGCGCTGGGCCTGCCGGTGCGGCACATCGAACTGGGATTGACCGTGCTGCTCGCCCTGACCATCGTCGCCGGGCTGCAAATGGCCGGGGTGGTGCTGATGGTTGCGGTGCTGATTGCTCCGGCGGTCGCGGCCCGGCAGTGGGTCGGCAACCTCGGTGCGATGACGATCGTGTCCATGCTCATCGGCGCCTTTGCCGGTGCGGGCGGGGCGCTGATCAGCGCGACGGGCCGGGGCCTGGCAACCGGGCCGATCGTGGTCCTGCTCGCCTGCGCCGTCGTCCTCATCTCGATCCTCGCCGCACCTCGACGCGGGCTCGTCTGGCAAGCGCTGAGCGCCCAGCTTGCGCGCCGCCGGATTTCCGGCGACCGGGTGCTCCTCGCCATGGACCGGCTTGCCACCGATCATGACAATCCCGCCTATCCCAGCGAGAAAGGCATGCTCGAGACCATGCTGGGGCGGCCGCTACCGCGCGTGATGCGGCGGCTTGAAGCCTCGGGTCTGGTCCGGCCCGTCGCCCACCATCCCGAGAGTTCCCCGCACTGGGTGCTGACCCAGGCGGGTCGGCGGCGCGCCGAGGCGCTGCGCCGGACCGGGCATGGGCCGGAATGATGGTCGCCGCATTCTTCGACAGCATCCCGGCGATGATCCTCCTGACCGGCGTTCTGGTCGGCGCCGCGGCAGCACTGCCCGGCGTGTTTCTCGTGCTCCGCGGCAATGCCATGCTGACGGACGCGATCAGTCACTCCATCGTTTTCGGCGTCATCATGGTGTGGCTGCTGACGCGGGAACTGTCCGGTCCGGTGCAACTGATCGGCGCCGGATTGACCGGGGTGCTGACCGTGGCGCTGACCGAAGCCCTGACCCGAACCGGGCTGGTCCGGACGGATGCCGCCATCGGGCTCGTCTTCTCGATGCTGTTCGCGGCCGGTATTCTGCTGATCGCGATCTTCGCGCGCCAGGTGCATTTGCACGCGGACACCATTCTGCTGGGCGAGATCGGCTTCGTGTGGATGCGCACGACCCCCGTTATGGGAATCGCCGTGCCGGTCTCGGTGCTGATGCTCGGGGTCGTTCTGGTGCTGAACCTGGCTTTCGTGGTGCTGTTCTGGAAGGAACTGAAACTGGCGACGTTCGACCCGGCCCTGGCGGCGGCGCTGGGGTTCGCGCCGGCGACACTGCATTACACGCTGTTGACTCTCACCAGCGTGACCGCCGTCGCCGCGTTCGACGCGGTCGGACCGGTATTGTTCATCGCCTTCGTGATCGTGCCGCCCGCAACCGCCCTTCTGATGACACGCAGGCTGGCGTTGATCGTTCCCCTTGCGATCGCCCTGGCGACGCTCGCCTCGGTGAGCGGCTATGTCCTGGCCGACCACTGGAACGTCGCCATCGGCGGGATGATGGCGACGATGACGGGGGTCCTGTTCGTGGCGGTCCTGTCGGCCAGAGCGCTCAAGCGGCAGCTTCAGCACCGACGCGCCGTGCCTGACGATCCGGCACCGCGGCCATGACGCCACGGGCGCATGACCCGATCACCTGAACCGGGCACCTGAACCGGGCACGGACGCCGCTCAGGTTGCGGGATCGCCAAATACCAGGGTGCCGGCACCGTGCTCGGTGAACAGTTCCAGAAGAACGGCATGGGGGGTGCGGCCGTCGATGATCACGGCGCCCTGCACGCCCAGTTCGATCGCCTCCAGGCAGGTCTCCACCTTGGGAATCATACCGCCGCTGATCACGCCACTGGCAATCAGTTCCTTGGCGCGGCTCACCGACATATGCGGGATCAGGATTCCGTCCCGATCCAGCACGCCCGGCACATCGGTCAGCATGAGAAGGCGCCTGGCCCCGACCGCGCCGGCAATGGCACCGGCGGCGGTGTCGGCATTGATGTTGAGGGTTTCCCCGCGCGGCCCGACACCGATGGGGGCGATCACCGGGGTGATGTCGGAACGGGAATAGAACTCCAGGATGTGCGGGTCGACCTCGGCCGGCTCCCCCACCAAGCCCAGGTCCAGGATGCGCTCGATATTGGAGTTGGGATCACGCTTGGTGCGGCGCAGCTTGACGGCACGGATCAGGTTGGCGTCCTTGCCCGACAGGCCCACCGCGAAGCCGCCGGCGGCATTGATGTCGGAGACGATCTGCTTGTTGATGGACCCGGCCAGGACCATTTCCACCACGTCCACCGTCTCCTTGTCGGTGACGCGGAGCCCGTCGACGAACTCGCTCTTGATCTTGAGCCGGCGCAGCATCTGCGCGATCTGCGGACCGCCGCCGTGGACCACGATGACGTTCATGCCCACCTGGCGCAGCAGCACCATGTCGCGGGCGAACAATTGCGACAATTCCGCATCGCCCATGGCATGGCCGCCGTACTTGACGACGAACGTCTGCCCGGCGTGGCGCCGCATGAACGGCAGCGCTTCCGACAGGACGCGCGCTTCGGCGATCATCTGCTCCCGCGATTTGCGGGGCTTGATCACGGTGTCGGTGGAGGACGTCGGATCGGTCATGGCGGCCAACTATACCGGCGGCACCGCCTTGTCCACCCTGTTTTGGTGCACGCTCGGGCTGCGGCGGGGCCGTTTCCCGGCCGAGGCGGCCTACCCCTCCCCGGCCGCCGCCACTTCGGCGCGGTGCAGATCGGCGCTGTCCCGGCTGAAGCAGCAGAAGATCACCCGGCCCGGCCGGTCATGGTCGGCCAGGAAGTCGCGCACCGTGGCCACCGCGATCCGGGCGGCGCGTTCCGGCGGAAACCGGTACACCCCGGTGCTGATCGCCGGGAAGGCGATGCTGTCCAGGCCGTGTTCAGCGGCGATCTCCAACGACCGCCGGTAGCAGTTGGCCAGCAGCCCGTCTTCGCCGTGATCGCCGCCATGCCAGACCGGCCCCACGGTGTGGATCACGTGACGGGCGGGCAGGTCGTAGCCTTTGGTAATTTTCGCGTCGCCGGTGGGGCAGCCGCCGAGGGTGCGGCATTCCTCCAGCAACCCGGGGCCGGCCGCACGGTGGATGGCGCCATCGACGCCGCCGCCGCCCAGCAACGATTCGTTGGCGGCGTTGACGATGGCGTCCACTTGGCAGCGGGTGATGTCACCTTCGATCACCTGCAGGCGTTGATCAGCCATGGCCAGGAACCTCTCAGCCTGTCTCTCATCACGGCCTCAACCCTACCATGATTACGCGCGCGAAGGCGACGCCGCGGCCTGCGCCGGGAATTGCCGCCACATCCACAGCAGCAGCAGCAATCCCGGGATGGCGGCGAGGGTGGTGACCACGAAGAACGCGGGCCAGGTCATCTGATCGGCCAGCCAGCCGGACCCGGACGACAGCACCGTGCGCGAGAACGCCATCAGCGAGGTCAGGAGCGCGTACTGGGTCGCCGTGTAGGCGACGTTGCAGAGGCTCGACAGATAGGCGACGAAAGCGGCCGTGCCCATGCCGGTGGTCACGTTCTCCACCGCGATGGTGAAGGCGAGCACGCCGATATCGGGTCCGGCCCAGGCCTGGACGATGAACACCAAGTTGGAGGCGGCCATCAGCACGCCGCAGATCAGCAATCCCGCGAACAGCCCCACCCGTGCCAGCAGTACGCCGCCGATGAAGCCGCCGACCAGGATCGCCGCGGTGCCAAACACCTTCACCACTTCGGCGATTTCGGTATTGGTGAAGCCGATTTCCAGAAAGAACGGGATCTTCATCACCGCCAGGACGGCATCGCCGAACTTGTAGAGCATGATGAACAGAAGGATGGCGAGCCAATGGGGCCGCGCGGCGAACTCCTTGAGCGGGCAGATGGCGGCGGCATAGAGCCAGGCCAGTGCCTCGGCCAGCCGCGCCGGCAGGTGGCGCCTGCGCTCCAGGAAGGCTTCCGCCTTGGCCTGGAGATCCCGGGATTCCTCGGTCACCCCGGCCTTGGGCTCGGGGTTGAGCAGGATGGTGACGATGCCGACACAGACCATGGCGGCAAGGATCATGAACACGGTTGGCCACGGCAGCAGGTCGGCCAGGATCAGCCCGCCCGCTCCGGCACCGAACTGGCCGATGCGCCAACCGAACACGATGGTGGCCGCACCGGCGGCGAGCTTGTGCCGCTCCAGAATCTCCACCCGGTAGGCATCGATCACCACGTCCTGGCTGGCCGAGGCGAACGCGACGGCAAGGGCGAACACCGCCGTCCACATCACCTGGTGGGCCGGATCGGTGGTGCTCATGGCGAAGATCGCGGCCAGCAGCACCCCTTGCGCCAGCAGCGCCCAGCCGCGTCGGCGCCCGAACCAAGAGGTCCAGCCCGGCAGCGGCAGGCGGTCGATGAACGGCGCGAACAGGAACTTGAGGGAGTACGGCAGGCTCACCAGCGCGAACAGGCCGATGCCGGTCTTGCTGACGCCGGAGACGGTGAGCCAAGCCGACAGAGGCTCGGCCAGCACCCCGAACGGCAGGCCGCTGGAGAATCCCAGGAACAGCATGGCCAGCACCCGCCGGTCGCCATAGATGGCGAGGGAGTCCCGCCACGACCGGCGGGCGCCGAGGCCCTGGATCACCGGGCGGGTTCCGGCGACATCGGCCCATGCCTCGGCGGCGAAACGGCGCCGAGGCGGGCGCCGGGGTCAGCGGCCAAGCTTCACCTTGAGGAGATCACAAAGCGGCACTTCGGCCCGGGCTCCCACGTGACTGATCACTTCCGCCGCCGCGATCGCGCCGATGCGCCCGCATCTGGCGACCGGATGCTTGCGGGTGAGCCCGAACAGGAAGCCGGCGGCATAGGCGTCGCCGGCGCCGGTGGTATCCACCACCTCGTGCACTGGTTCGGCGTCCAGCACATGGACCTCGCCGTCCGTCAGCACCACCGAGCCTTTCTCCGACCGGGTCAGCGCCACCACCTGACAGTGTCCGCGCACCGCCTGCATGGCCGCATCGAACGAATGCACCTGGAACAGGGACACGATCTCGTCCTCGTTGGCAAATAAAATGTCGACGTGATCCTGCACCAGGGACATGAAGTCGGCGCGATGGCGGTCGACGCAGAACGGGTCGGACAGATTCAAGGCCACCCGGTTGCCTGCGGCGTGGGCGATTTCGGCCGCCTTGACGAAGGCTTCCTTGGCCCGTGGCCGATCCCACAGATACCCTTCCAGGTAGGTGATGTCGGCACCGCCGATCAGGTCGGCGTCGATATCCTCCGGCCCCAGTTCGGCGGCGGCGCCGAGGAAGGTTTGCAGGGTGCGGTCGGCATCGGGCGTGACCAGCACCAGGCAGCGGCCGGTGGACGGGCCGTCGGGTGCTGCCAGCGCATCGAAGGTGATGCCGAGGGAGCGGATGTCGTGACGGAAAATCGTGCCCAACTGATCATCGCGCACCTTGCCGATGAAGGCGCCGCGGCCACCGAAGGAGGCGAAGCCGGCGATCGTATTGGCGGCGGACCCGCCGGAGACCTCCACCGCCGGCCCCATTTTGGCATAGAGCTGATCGGCCGTTTCGGCGTCCACCAATGTCATGGTGCCCTTGTCGAGGCCGTTCTCCTCAAGAAATGCCACCTTGGCGTGGGCGAGGACGTCGACAATGGCATTGCCGATGCCCACCACCTCGATTCGATCATATGTGTTGCCGCCGGTGCTGACCGCCATGCGTCTGCCTTTCGTGTTGTGAGTCTGCCGGGTTTGCGTCGGGCCGGGAGTATAGCCGCCCGGGCGGCGCGAACAACCGGGGCGCAGGTGGGGGCGATCGCCTGCAACGGCGGGACGGGCTCGGAAGGGCCGCTGAACGCGGCGCCTGGATCGGGAGGGAGTGCATGCACATCGTCGAAGCCGCAGTGACGACGCTCGACGACATGATGTTGGTGGAGCGGGCGGCGTGCTATGTTGAACAAGTGGTAAACTGACATTCGCGTTGAAGGAGACGGCCGTGAGCGAAATGCACCGCATCACCGTCGATCCGAAGCAATGTGGCGGACGTCCCTGCCTCAGGAGCCTGCGGATCCGCGTCAAGGATGTGCTTGACCTGTTGGCAGCGGGCGCGACGCGTGAGGCAATTCTTGCGGACTATCCCTTGCTCGAAGCCGGCGATATCACCGCCGCGCTCGAATACGCGGCGCGCCAAAGCGATCATCCGATCCTGCGCGTCGCCTGATGCGATTTCTGGTGGATGCTCAGCTGCCGCCCGCGCTGGCCAAGTGGCTTGCCGCCAAGGGACCGCCCCTTCCCGATATTCTCCTGGCGTTGGAGCGCGGCGAGACGCTGATCGAGGTGACTTGACGGGATGGCATGACCGCGGACGCAAGCGCAGATGCCGGCCACCGATACCACTGCACGGTCTGCGACAACCCCTCGTTCAAGATAGTGACTCTCGGAGACGATCTTCGCGATGACGCGCGCATGCCACGACTCACAGCCGTGAGCGAGACCGTTGATTCGAGGCAGGCATCAGCCGCCTGTCCGATTTTCCGGGGACCGCCTCAGCCTTTACTCCCACGAGCCTTCCTTGCAAGCGGGGAAGGGCGATAATCATGCCTTAGGAGGGGCGCGCATCGCCATGATCGTCAGCCTGGACACGAAGCGCGATGACCCCATCCTGGCGCCACCACATGCGTGATCGGCCCCCCCGTGCGGTGCGCTGGCTCTGGATGAAGCGGGCCGGGGTCGGGCTGCCACTGCGAATCCTGAGCTACGCGGCGATCTGGTGGATCATCACCGGTGGCGGCGGGGGGTGGCTATGGGGCCTGCCGGCAGTGCTGGTCGCCGCCCTGTTCAACCCGTTTCCGACCACCCGATGCTGGCGCTGGAGACTGCGCGGGGTGC